>JAUXWY010000035.1 GCA_030681235.1 Pirellulaceae bacterium
GCAAGCCCGCACGGTCTGTACCCGAAACGAAACCTCACCTCAGCACCGCCCCCGACCGGTTGATCCGGTCGGAGCGGAAGCTTTGAGGTTAGAAAGACACCCCGCGCAAGAAGCGGTCGAGGGACAGACTTGTTTAGCAAACCAAAACACGCCGAGACCGCAACGGCTCACGCCCGCAAGCCCGAACGATCTGTACCCAAGATCAAACCGATCGATCGGGGCGCTCGCTCTACTATCGGCGAAAAACTGTAGTTGGCCATGTTCCCGCTCAACGTTTCTCTGGTGACATTTCCGTTCAAATGAGTTGGTGTGATTTAATGTACTTGCGGGTATGCGTGAAAGGGGTTTCCCCACGTGGTTTTTGTTTTGGGTAAGAGTTTATCCACCCGCAAGCCGCCAGGGACTGGCGACCCACATTCGTCCAACCCCAAGCCGCCAGGGACTGGCGACCCACATTCGTCTACCCGCAAGCCGCCAGGGGTTGGTGATCTCCAACGGTCGTCCGGCGGCGTCATAGCGGTTGACAGTTTGCACACCAGGATCAGTTTCTCTGGGCCGTTCTCCGACAACCACGGTGAGGCCAAGCCCTTGATGTGTCGCCCTGGGCGTTGAAGTATCATTAGGGGGTGAATGGCGAGCTGGCGCGCGACCTTCATTCGTCGCATCCATTTTTTGAACACGGGTTAGGAAATCGATGACGCTTTCACGACGTGACTTGATGCGAGCGATGGTTCCGGCGGCTGCGGCCGCCATGCTGCCGGTTCGAATCGGATTGGCCCAGCAGGATGCGCAGCCTACGATTCGCACCATCACTCGCGGCCCGAAACATCATTGGTTTGCCTATTACGACAAACTGCAGTTTGATCCTTCGTCACGGTACTGCCTGGGCAATGCGGTTGATTTCGAACACCGATCTCCAACGGCGGATGATACGATCGATGTGGGGATGGTCGATCTGGGTGAAGGTGACCAGTGGATACCACTGGGTACGTCCAACGCTTGGGGGTGGCAGCAAGGTTGTATGCTGCAATGGGTGCCCGAATCCGGTTCCGAGGTCATCTTCAATGATCGGGTTGATGGTCAATATGTTTCGCATGTGGTCGATGCGTTTACGGGCAAACGAACAACGCTCGGTCGCGCTATCTATTCGCTTAGTCCAAAGGGCAAGTACGCCGTAACGACCGACTTCCGCCGGATCAACGACCTGCGTCCGGGCTATGGTTATTCAGGTCTGGCCGATCCTTACGCGTCGGAGAAAACGCCACAGAAAACTGGGATCGAACGGGTGGAGCTCGAAACCGGCGAGGTCAAAATGCTGGTTTCATTGGCTGACATCGTCGACGTTCCCTACCGTGATGGATTTGGCGATGGGAAGCACTGGTTCAACCACTTGCTGGTTTCACCTGATGGGCAACGGACGATTTTTTTGCACCGCTGGCAAACAACACCAGGACGATGGGCGACCCGGATGTTTACGGTCGGGTTGGACGGCAGCGACCTGCGGGAGATCAATCCGGGAGCGGGAATGGTTTCGCATTTTATTTGGCGTGACCCTGACCACATTCTCGCTTGGACCACTCATCCGTCCGCGGGCGCCGCATTCTACGTGATGGAAGATCGAGTCGGTGGTCAAATGGAAGCCGTTGGCGCGGATACGATGAAGGCCGATGGTCACTGCACTTACTTACCGGGCAATGAATGGATCGTGAACGACACGTACCCCAAGGGACCTGACCGAGTGCAGGAAGTTTATCTGTATCACGTTGAAACCGGTCGGCGCGTGTCGTTGGGTGGATTTCCTTCGCCGCCTGACTATAAAGGTGAGTGGCGGTGCGATACCCATCCGCGCCACAGCCCCGACGGGAAATTGATTTGTATCGATTCACCGCACGAAGGCCAAGGGCGACAAATGCATTTGATTGATATCAGTGTTCTTTCAACTCGTCACTAGCCCGCTGAACTTCGCCCTGGACGCCGGGGGATGTTTCATTTTGTTGCCACTTCATCTCAACAGCCCAGTCATCGGCCTGGGGATTGCTCAAAGTGCCAAGGATAAAAGATTCGCCACCGTCATCGACGCCATTGATCCCGATACTGTACACACGAAAACCTGTCTCGCTGGGACGATAAACCAACGCTCCAACCGCGAAGCGATCCGGCGGAACTTCTGTGATCCACTCTGGTGCCAAGTCCTCCAGCGAGCGAGGGAGCCGTCCTTCTTGAAAACGATACGCCGTGATCGCAAAGGCGAGTTGCGTAAGTTCGCGTTGGGTTTGGCAGCGAATATCCGCCTCCGCCAGTAGATTTACCGTAGGAATCAAAAGTCCAAAGACCAGTCGCCCCATCAACCGACCGCGGTGCTTAGCTCCCCATAGCCACCGGCTTTCGGAAAGCAGTGTCGCTGAATCCGATTCCAAGCTTTCCACTCTCCACAATGGATTCGATAATCCTGGAAACGGTTGCTTCCTAAACCCATTTTTTATTTGCGGGTACAATTGTTGGACTTCTGTATAGAAGGAAGCATATTCCAACGTCACTGACCAATCAATGAAAGAAGATACCAGGGGACGAGACCCGCCGCTTTGACTTGATCCGGACCTGGCAATCTTTTCGCTGCCGTACAACCGTACAAACTGTACCGCATCAAGATACATGTACTTTTCGAAAACGCCGATTCGTGTGCCCATATCCAAGTGGAGAGGATGATCTTGCAAGAATTTCAAGTACTCGAGGACCCGAGGTCCATCCAGTAACTGACTGTTCAATAGTTCAGCTTCGCCCAGATTTGCCAACTGATCAATTTTCACCGCAGTCAAAGCCTCATTCAGACTCAGCGACTGAGCCTGTAGCCGAGCCAATCGCCGCAAAGTCTGCAAATCACGAATGGCTGCATCCGCGTCGCGATTTCCGATGTGATACATCGCTCGCACCGCAAGAAACTGACTCTGATCGCGCAAGGAATAACAGATCGGCATTGTGACGCTTAGAACCGGAGGTAAATTCTGGTTGGCGACATCAGGTTTAACGGCTGTCAACGGCTGGAAGTACTTTTGGCGTTGACTAGCTTGGTGCAAGCGTTCCGAAACCTCGGCGTTGACTTGCAGCCAATCTGCCCAGAACGGAAAATCAGAACTCAGCCAAGGCGTCGTTTCGACGATCTTGAATTGATCATAAAGTTGATTGCTGGCTTCCGAACCAACTTCAATACCACGTTGAATTTGAAGTTGGTCGCTCGTGATGAAAGTGCGTCGCGTTGCGTCGGGCGCGGGACGACCCAGCGCCGCAAAAAACTCGTCCTTGTCAAAACCGGCAGTGAGATATTCGTCGTCGCTTATCAGTTCACTTAACAGCGTCACCGCATTGTTCTCGGGAGTGACGCCTTCAGAAAGCTGGCGATTTAGAAGGGCCAAGTAGTCGAGACGCCCATCGGATAGCCGATGAGAATTCGCCAGCACTGCCTGATCGCTTTCCAGCCCTGTATCAAACACCGGAAGCTGCCATGCAGCGAGCAAGCCTATAAGAAACAGCAATCCTGCCAATACCCAATAAAGTCGAGCTCTGGATGCGCGACGCAATTGTGGGGAAGTGCTTTCGAGGCTACTTTGAACTTCAGCGGTATCTTGCATGACTTCTCCCTGCTTCAAACCTTTGCGGCTTTGCGTCTTGGCGTGAGGTTTTGTTGGTTCACGCAAAGACGCGCAGACGCAAAGAAGTTCGGGGTACGATTAGCGGTTCGATTCGTCCCGCAGATTATTGGCAATCCGAGAGATCCCGTCCTTGATTAGCGTCTCGCCAAAATTGATAAGCAGACCCAAACGCCGATCCGCCAAGCGAAGGTAAGTAAGTAGCTGCTTCTTATGAACGGGATGAACCTTTTCGACGGACTTAACTTCGATGATAACGAGATCATTGACGATCAAGTCGGCACGAAAGCCTTCATCGAATTGAAGCTCATCGTAGACAACAGGAATCGGCTGCTGACGAACGACGGTCAACCCACGCTTTCTGAGTTCGTAAGCCAACACGAATTCGTAAACCGACTCAAGCAAACCGGGCCCCAGCTTGACGTGAATGTGGTACGCAGCATCTACTACGATTTTCGCAATATCATTCTCCGTCGTCTCAATATCCTCCCGGCAAGCATCGGCCTTCCAAACTTTGCGGCTTTGCGCCTTGGCGTGAGATTTGGTTGGGGCACGCAAAGTCGCGAAGACGCAAAGAAGAGAAGTTTAGGCATGAACAGTATTCTTCTCGGCTTCCTCAAACAGCTTCTCGGATCCGGTACGCGGCGTCAACTACGGAACAGCCACTGGAAATTCCCTTGCCTTTCACAGTCGGTATGTGGGAGACGACTCGGCCAATCGAAGTGGAGTTGGTCCAAGGGCCAAACCAACTGCGGTTCCCGCGTCCTGGCGAGATCAAGGGTTGTACCATTCGAGAATTCAAATTGACGCCGCTTGAACCGATCCAATAGCTCAATCTCATGTGGTCTCGAATTTGCGGGCCCCGTCACGCTTCCCCGCGAATCACTTGTGATTGATTTCGTTGTGGAGCCACGTTACGATTCAAAAGAGCAGTTGTTCTCCTGATAACGGAAATGGTCTATGAACTCGACTCAACGATTACGCCTTGGCAAATGTATGACGATGTTTGGCATGTTGATGGTTTCAATCACGCCGTGTCGGGGACAAGACAACGATTCGAAAGTTGCAGATTCCTCAAAGGTTGTGTTTGAGGAGTCGTTTCGCGATCCATTGGCCGAGAACTGGCAATGGTTGCGTCCGCAACACGCTCGGTGGTGCCTTCGCAACGGCGGTCTCGAGATCCGCGTCTGGGCGGGGTTTGCGGATTCTGTTGAAAACGCGTTACTTTACCAAGTCACAGGTCGCGGCCAGGATCGTTGGAGCTACGAAGTGACGGTCGAGAATCTCTCGCAACCCAAACAACAATGGGAACAAGCGGGACTCACCTGGTACAGCGACGGACGCCCCGTGTTTAAACTGGTCAAGGAACTGGTGGACGGCAAGATTATTGTCATGCCGGGCAACAAGCCGGTCCCCGACGACGCTGTCCAATTGAAACTGGAAGTCGAAGGTCCGCAGATTCGCGCCTACTATCGCACGGAGTTCAACGGGCCGTATCTGTTGGCGGGCGAGGGCCAACTGCCGCAATCTGATAACGAACAAGTCAGCATTCAATGTTACCATGGCCCCACCGACGCCGAACACTGGATCCGGTTCACCGACTTCCGTGTTCTGCGTCAAGAGAAATAACGAACGGCCTGAACACCATTGAAATGGATCGTGGATCGCTAATAGGCCCCATAATGACCGAGCAGATGAAGCGATGCAGCCGGGTCGATTTGCCGTTTGTCTCATCGCCGCAATCAGCAGCAGACGATTTTTTATAAGGACGAAGATGAACTGGCGGTCTGTATGGTTCGGGTTCATTCATTGAAGCATCGCCGCGAAATCGGTGATCCGCCGGAAGACACGTTCCAAGTCAAATTGGTGAAAATCTTTATCGCGAATGACTGGCCGAAGATCGGTATCGAGTTTCGCTTTCAACAGTGTCAGTTTCTTGTCCGATACATCCACTGGCTCATTTCCAGGAATTGCCAACTTGTTGTTTAATAGTTGAATAAGCATCGGGTCTGTCTCGCTAATGGTTCCAACCAAAAATGCGTGATTCAGATCAAAAAAATCTCGAATTGCAGGCTCACGACGACTAAGTGCTGCACGAAGTTTCTCGGCATAGGCCTCACGCAGACTGAGAACGCGAACAGCAAACGGCTTGATGGCGGCGGCAGCTCGGAAAGGGTTGAGAAGCATCGTGCGAGCCGGCAGCATTGCGTGCCGCTCGACGATCGGTTCACGGACACTGACTTCTACTTTGAGGAAGTCGTCTTGGCCCGAAATTATGGAGCGATATGCCAGTCGAGCCCCGTATTGGATCGAATTATTGAATCCTCGAAGGGCCTGATCGATTCGCAAGCAATCGATCCGTTCTGGGATTGCTTCAAAGTAGTGCTTGAAATTATCAAGACGTCGACTGCGTTGAATGCGAGTTGCATCGACTGGCGTGGACAGAGAAAAATCAAGATCTTCGCTAAGCCGGAAGAAGTCGGCATGAACCTTGCTCAAACAAGTGCCGCCCTTGAATACAATTTCCGTAGCGTCAGAGGCACAAATATCTGCAAGTGCAACCGAGCAATAATAGTCTTTCTCGATCAATCGCTCACTGAATCCTGTTTTCGCTGCCGTGAAAGTCAACGCCGCACGGAACAGTTCAGCATCCCGATGAAATTCAATTCGATTCTCAACCATTGAAAACCACCCCCCACCGCCGGTCGATTGTTCCCCGCTTCGCGCGTGTTGGACACCATGGTATTTCTGCAGATGTCTTCGGCAATTTGCGTTCGATTTTGAGGAGTAGGGACTCGTCGACCCCCTCGAGTTCCAATAGTTTGCCCAATCTGCGTAACGTGCTGATATTGCTGAAGCCGATGGCCGCAGAAGTGATCAACTTGGCTGCCCGTGGGTCCCGTTTTAATTCGGCGCGAATCCAATCGAAAGCGCGTGGCAGACTTCCAAACCGCGACCAGTCGTAGACCGCGTCAACCAAAGTACGTGCTCTCGACGAATATGCAACCTTGATTCCTTCAGGAGTTGTGAAGTTGTCGGTATCTCCCAAACGGGAGTCATCAACCTTAATCAATGTGAATGACACTGAACCGATGTTTCGCTTTCCGGAGAGAATGTTGTTGTAGGCATAGACTCGGTTAGGCACCTGCTCGACAAAGCCGTAACGCAAGAACGCTGTAGGACCACAGACTTGGTAAGAACCCCCTCGATCTTTGATCAGAGTGTCCATTGCCAAGAACTCGCTGGGAGTCCATTTGCCACCAGGGGGAAGTCGCGGAGGTACCAGATAAAGGCCACGTCGGACACGCGCAATCAACCCGCGCCGAGCCATTCGGCTTAATAGTTCTCGGGTTTGGGCTGCAGTAAGGCCAAGTACCTCGATGATTTCTTCCGAGCGCACCGCCGGACTTCCTCGCATTTGGCTGAATGCGAGCAGTTGAGTCTCCAGGGTTCCAAGGATACCGAACATTCTGTTTTCCATTTCGCCTTAATTGCCTTTGAGGCAATTAACTCGAAATAGAATACACCACACTTCGAGATCCGTCAACTCGATAATTTCGGCTCGGAGACCGCCAACTGGCGGGGCACTGTCTTCGCCGCGCCATGCAGCTCGAACCGAACCGCTCCGAATGCCGGGCTCATGGGAGATTGGCGAAAAGGTTGCTCATCCCTGACGCTCCCACTTGTAGGGATTCTGTTTGCGGAAGCCGGTCAAGTGGATCGTGCCATTCGGTTCGAGCTCCATAAGCGAGTAGCCATTATTCTCTGCACCCGAGCCTTCCACCATCGCAACCAGCGTGCAGTAATGGATGCCGCCAATGTCCTTGAGTTCATTCTGATGGCTGTGGCCCTGAAACACGGCCAGCACTTTCCCAGAGGATTCGAAAACCTTTCTTACTTCGGCGTTGTTCTTCACGCCGTGGTGGTTGTTTACGTCGAGCCGCTGATGGGCGAAAACCAGTACTGGTTTGTCGTTGGCCGTCAAGTCTGATTCGAGCCATTCAAGTTCTGCGGCGGGAATGTTGGCGTCGGTCCAGTGGAAGTTCCTCCGGCCATAAGGTGTTCCATCGCTGCGAAAACAGGAATCCAACACGACAAAATGAAAACCGCCCTGGTCGAAGGAGTAGTACGACTTCTCCTGTTCTACACTGCCCAAAAACTCTTCTTTCCTCAACATGTCCACGCAATGGTTTCCCAAGACGTAGTGCCGGTTCTTGCAGATTGTTGAGAATTCTCGGTTAATCGTTTTGAGGTAATTCTGCTCGACATCCACCGAGTCAGCGGCGTCGATGAGATCGCCGAGTTCAACGACAAATGTCGGTTGATCCTTCTCGAACTGAGTGGTTGCTTCTTCGAGCTTTGGCAGCGTCTCCCGGTAGTGCCGTGTGCCTGCTGGTGCTTTGTCGGCGTAGTGCAGATCGGTAATGAGTCCCACACGGAGCGGAGGAGTGTCGTCCGCAGCGAGCGGTGTCGATGAAC
The DNA here is from genome assembly GCA_030681235.1 of Pirellulaceae bacterium. Lineage (GTDB taxonomy): Bacteria > Planctomycetota > Planctomycetia > Pirellulales > Pirellulaceae > M30B19. The sequence goes on from JAUXWY010000035.1 coordinate 8,124, forward strand.
GGAGCGTCGCGGCTGTCAGCACAAGTGTCCCGCGCTCTAGAAAGGCTCGTCGTCCCAGACGAATAGGGTTGTTGTCGCTGTTCACTTTTGACGCCGCATCATCTTTCTATTTCCTACAAGAGATTTGTGATCCCCGAGTACTTGGCGATCGCTTCTGGATTCAATTCTAGTCCAAGGCCCGGTTTCGCGGGGATGTTCAACATGCCGGCTGAATCCAGCTCCCAGCCGCCGATGGTGATGTCGTCGATGAAGGGCGAGCCGGTCAGGTACTCGACAAAATTGGTTTCCGGAAAAGCCGAGGCCAACTGCAGATCAGCGGCCAGTCCAACCGCGGTGTTCCAACCGTGCGGAATAAAACGCACTCCATGGTCCTGGGCCATCCAGGCAATTCGACGCTCTTCGCTGATACCGCCCACCTTGGTCACGTCCGGTTGCACAATGTCGAAGGCTCGGGCCTGCAACCAAGGTTGAAACGATTGTCGACGAGTAAGGACTTCGCCACCAGCGATCGGAATCGGGGAGTGCTCCCGCAGCAAGACAAAATCTTCCAATGCGTCCGGCCGGAGCGGTTCTTCGAACCAATACACGTCGTAGTCCGCCAACATGTGGGCGGCTCGCAATGCCCATTTGTAGCCGTTCGTCCAATAGGCGTCGCTGCCGCCGGCATCGACCATCAATTGGCAATCGGGTCCAATCGCTTCGCGAGCTGCCTTGACGATCGCTTCATCCGTGGCCGCGTTTTCTCGACCAAACGGTCCCCAACCAATTTTAAACGCTCGAAAGCCTTGCGCTTTGACTGCTAACAGGTGGTCGCGCATCTTCGCCGGTTGCTGCATCAGCAAAGACGCATATGGCTGGACTCGTTCGCGATATCGGCCGCCCAACAATCGGCCCACCGATTGCCCCGTGGCTTTGCCCAACAGATCCCACAACGCAATGTCGATCCCGCTGATGGTATGCGTGATCGATCCGCCTCGGCCAAGCCAAAACATATGTTGATGCAACTTCTCGCTGACTCGCTCCGGCTCCAAAGCAGTTTCGCCACGATAGAGCGGCTCCAACAACGCGAGAGACGCTCGGACCAAGGCGTCGTTGGTAAAGACGCTCCCCAGTCCCACCAGTCCCGCGTCGGTATGCACGGCGATCAAGGTATGGACGCAATCTTCCGGCCGCAGTTCATTGCTCCAGCCTCCCTCGGGTGTCGCGCCTCGTAAACCAGCACTGCGAATCTCTGTAATCTTCATGAACGCTTATCACCTCGGTTGAATGTTTTGGCAGTTGGTTGAAAGTTGACGTTGTCGTCGAGCGGAAAAATCGGGCGAGGGCAGCGAGTATGGCCCAGGTAGCTCAAGTTGGCGCTGGACGAACCCGGTGCATCGACATGGATCATCGTCTCGCACCACTGGGCAAACATATGATGTTGGCAATGCGGCGACTTCACAACGACGGCATCGAAGCGGCGTGGATCTTGCCCCAACGAATAAAAGAACGACCGGTCGTATAAACTTACCGCTCGGCTACTCAATGCCAGAGTATAGTTGTCGCATTCCAAAATCGCCGAGGGTCCTGCATCCCAAACTTCGCCAAACGATTCGCTGCGAAACAGGCCGTCGGACAAGTGACGCACGTTCCCTTCGACCAATAGCGGCTGAAAGCGACCGCGATCCAGTGTCCCGCCCAAGTCCGTTCGAATCGTCGCACCAACACCGGCCGCCAATGCCTGTTGAACCGCCGGTGCATCGACGATCGGTAGAAGCGTACGACCGCGATAACCGCACTCGATCAATTTCTTCAGGATGGCGTTACTGTCCCCGGACGCGCCGGAACTGGTCGCGTCCGCCGCATCCACCAGACCGACCGTGCCTCGTCTTGGTTGCAGCACTTGAGCGGCCATCTCATCCAAACTCACCAGTGGCACTTTCATGCGCTGGCGATTTGGCCAAAAGCTCTCGGCAATCCGAATCGCTTCAAGTTCCGCCAACTCGAGATCGTTGTCCGTCACCACAAAACTGTAGGTCTGCAACGCGGGAACGTCCGTAAAGGGATTGCCGATAAACATTCCGGCAGAAAGCCCGCGTGAGCTCGATTCCACTTGTTGCGCGAGGCGGATGCTGTTGCCAAACAGTCCCGTCGCCGTGATCAGCTCATCACCGCGCACCAACGCCGGCAGGGCGACTTTGGCGGTCACCGGTCGAGCACCGTTCAGAATGTTTAGCAGTAGCCGAGCCGCTCGTTCCCCGGTTTCAAAGAAGTCGACGTGCGGATAGGTATGGTAAGCGGTAATGGCATCGGAGTGTTCGACCATGCGGTCCGTGAGGATGCCATGCAGATCCAAAGAGACGACGATTGGAATATCGTCACCCAAAACGCGACGTGCTTCGGCGATCAGAAAACCTTCTGGATCGAGTTCATCCTGGCTGGCCATCGCACCATGCATGCAGAAATAGACGCCATCGACCGGTGGAGCAGATCGGATACTCTCGATGAATTCATTAGCAATTCGTTGCCAAGCCTCGGCGGCGAGAGTCCCGCCGCTGGTGATAAAACAGGCGCTGTAAGTTGGAACAATTTGGCAGGCTTCCAATTCGTCGAAAACGTTTAACGCGCCTCCGATTTCATTGCGAACGGAGCGATGATAGTCCAGCAGTTCTTGTCCCCGACGAATCCGAAAATCTGCATACTGACTCAAGTGAGGATTGAAAGTGGAGACTTCCTGTTTGCATTCGGCGATAAGAATTCGACGCATCGGGAGCTACTCGTTTCGTTGAAAATGCCTAGCGTAAAGATAGTGTGTTATAGAAACATGAAATATCGATAGACCACCATTTTTCAATCGCCATTTCGGCGAACGGCACTCCTTCGTCTGCCATGTCTATGGAACTGGCGTAGACAAGCCGAGGTCGCAGCGATCACAGCAGTTTACTGGCGGTTTCCTCGAAATGCTAGATCACGATCGGCGAGTCGGCAGGTCGCGAATTGATGTTGTTTGTGAGCTTTCAAGAGGCAAATCTCCATTCCTTGTTGTTGCATTCTAACGTCCCCACTTCTAAAATCGGTATTCGCTGCGCCTGTTAACTATTGTATTCGATCCGTGATCTCGCAGGACCTTTGGATCCATGTCGCTGAAAACCGATTCGTCTTTGGGCGTCAATAAACACAACGCAAGAAATGTTGACCATGCGTCGGTTGAGGCTTGCTCAAGTTTCGCCAGTTCTTCGGGTCCCAACCGTTTTGGCATACGGGGGAATCGTTCATTAAACCGATGATTGTGGTTGATGACAAGGTTTACGGGAACTCCCTGGTGACGGTTGGTGGTGACGAATGGAGATCTTGATATGCGAACTCAGGTGTTGCTAAATCCGAATGGTTCCGGGGGAGATGTGTATCCGTTTCTGGCTATTGGCCAAAAACTCCAGCGTCTGGGGCACCACGTTGGGGTGATGACCAATCCGCTCTTCAAGCCGCAGGTTGGACAAGCTGGCTTGGAGTTTATTTCTATCGGGACCGAGAACGATTTGGAGCAAGTGGGGCGAAGCTTACACGCACAACCGAAACTTCAAGCTTGGCAGTTGGCTCTTCAATGGACGGCACGGTCTGCCGCCGAAATCGTCGACTATCTCGATAGTCGTCGCTTGCGGTATCCCACCATGTTGGTCGGCAGCCCCCTGAGTTTTGGAATGCGCCTGCTTGCTGAGAAGTACGGGATGCCCATGGCGACTCTGATTCTCAGTCCCTACGTGCTGAGAAGTGTGTCTGCCAGTCCCAACATGCCGCCGTTGTGGCTTCAACCGTGGATGCCGAAGAGTTTGAAGTCGTGGCAGTATTGGGCTGCGGATCGCTGGGCCATCGATAAAGTCTTGCAACCCGAGTTAGGACGGCTGCGCCGAAAGCTGGGACTACCATCCATGCGACGTTTCATGCATCAGTGGTGTTTCTCTCCGGAACTTAATCTGGGGTGCTTTCCGGAATGGTTTGCACCACTCCAGCCCGATTGGCCGAAGGGTTTTTTGCACGTCGGTCCAGTTCATTGGGACCCCACAACGAGCGATCTTGGTCCGACCAACGCGACGCTGAGTTCGTCAAGTGACGTCGCCCAACTGCCGATGGCGATCCTAGCCGGCTCGGCGGGGCCACCTTCTGCCGAATTTTACCAGGCTTGGATTGCTGCCGCCGCCGCTTTGGATCGTGAGTTGATTCTCTTGGAGAAGGACTTGGCGCTGCTTCCTTCACCATTGCC
>JAUXWY010000172.1 GCA_030681235.1 Pirellulaceae bacterium
ACACCATTGGTCGGGGCTCAAGGTCAACTAATCTATGGCAATACCAATTGGAACGCCAACGAGTTATCGGGTGTTGGGGCGGACTATTTGTTGGTCCGGAACTGGGCGATGGCTGCTGGAGATTTTTTTACCGAGGACGACATCAAGGCGGGGGCAAAAGTTTGTGTGATTGGACACACTGTGGTCACCAAATTGTTTCAAACTGGGAACCCCATCGACCAAGTCATTCGAGTCAAGAATGTACCGTTTCGCGTGATAGGCGTCTTGGAGAAAAAAGGTGTCGACATGGTGGGGCAAGATCGTGACAACATCGTATTGATGCCCTACACGACGGTGCGAAAACGACTCCAGGGCTCCAGCTTTGACAACGTGAACGCCATCTTGGTTTCCGCGGTTTCACCAACGCGGATGGCCGAGGCGACACAGCAGATCGATCAATTATTGTTGGAGCGGCATCGAATCGAGCCTGGGAAGAACAAAGATTTTCGAGTTCAAGACACCACCGAAATCGCACAAACATTCGGGATCGTGACTGGCGTGCTGACACTGATGTTGTCCGCCATTGCGGGCATTTCGTTGCTGGTCGGTGGCGTGGGCATCATGAACATCATGTTGGTCTCCGTGACCGAACGGACCAAAGAGATTGGGATTCGCATGGCAATTGGCGCCAGTGGCCGCGATATCCTGCGTCAGTTTTTGGTTGAGGCGATTGTTCTGAGCCTCATTGGCGGCGCCATTGGCGTGGCGTTGGGCACCTCGGCTTCGGTGGGCGCTACCTTGCTAATCAATTACTTGAATCCTGGGCAGGATTGGCCCATTGTGATTTCGATCCCAGCAGCGTTGGTCGCGTTGGCGTTTGCGGGCGGCGTCGGAGTGTTTTTTGGCTATTATCCGGCGCGTCGCGCCAGCCGCATGGACCCCATCGAAGCGCTTCGCTACGAATAAGAATTTCGTTGCACGAGATTGCCAGAAACGATTTATGGCTTTAATAGAACTTCGCGATGTGCAACGAGTCTACGACCTGGGCGAGGTTGAAGTGTTTGCGTTGCGCACCGTCACCCTGAACATCGAGCGGGGTGAGTTTGTGGCGCTGATCGGGCCCAGCGGTTCGGGGAAATCGACGCTCATGAATACGCTCGGTTGCTTGGATCGCCCCACCTCTGGAAGCTATCTGTTGGACGGTGAAGAAATCGTCACCATGTCTCGGGATGAACGGGCCAAGATTCGCAATCGACAATTGGGATTTGTGTTTCAAAACTTCAACTTGCTCAATCGTACTTCAGCGGTCGAAAATGTCGAATTGCCCTTGTTGTACCGACGCGGACTTAGCAGCCGCCAGCGACGCAAAACGGCGGTTGAAATGTTGGAGAAAGTCGGGTTGGGCGATCGACTTTATCACCACTCCAGTCAACTTTCCGGCGGTCAACAACAGCGGGTCGCGATCGCTCGGGCTTTGGCCACAAATCCCTCGATTTTGATGGGTGACGAACCGACCGGGAACTTAGATTCAAAAACCAGCCGCGAGGTCATCGGTCTGTTTCGTGAACTCAATGAACAACAGGGTTTGACGGTCATCCTGGTGACCCACGATCCGACCGTGGCCAAAAATGCCAATCGCATGATCGTGCTGCGGGATGGATCCGTCGTCGCGGACACGCCGGATTATCAAGTGGCGATGAAGGAACTGCATCAAGAGACCGCCTAATCTCAAGCGGCGAATGTCGCGAACCTAGCCAAGAGTTTCGGACGAACTCGGACGTCGTTTTCTGTTATGACCGTTACCAATGGAATAACCGGACCAAATGAGGTCGGGTTGCCGATGAAACAACCGTTAGAGCTAGATTCTTACCTAAAACCGTTCGATAGCTCACAACATGAGCAATCGCTACCTTCCTGTCGGCGTGTTGTGGGTTTTGATCTTGACCTCTGGGGTGGAGGCCCAGGAGATCCGTTGGGGCATTATGCCCGAGCAACGGTCGCTCTCGGTCCGGTCGCCTGAGCAGCTGCGGCCGGCTGGGATTCCTCGAACGCCGGCTCCTGCGACGGTGAATTCGCCTCTAGGTGATGTTCAGGACATCCCGTTATCCTTGTCCGTCGTACTGAATCGCAGTTTGGGCAACATGGACGCGGTTCGCGTGTTGTCCGGTGTCAATGCCAACTCGACCGGACGAACGATCTACGATGTCGGGATCAACAATACAGGGATTGATTCGGCTCGCGGAGCTTTCGATCCCAATCTGAACATCAACAACAACTTCCTGAATGGCAACAGCCCGGGCGCCATTCCTGATCCTGGCGATCCGACACAGACCTTGATTGTTGGCAGTCGCAGCGACCGCAACAACTTCAACATGAACTTGTCGAAGCGGATGTTGACCGGTGGCGTGATCGACTTTGGCGTGATCGGCGGGAACAATCGTTTTCCGGGATTGACCTTGCCGCTCAATCCTCAATTGCAATCGAACGCCGCGCTCCAACTAACTCAACCGTTGTTGCAAGGCGCGGGTTTGGCGGTCAATCACGCTCCAATTGTTATTGCACAATTGGACACGGAACGCTCTTACTTTCAGTTCAAAGATTCCGTGCAATCGCACGTCGAGAGCATCGTGCAAGGCTATTGGAATTTGGTCCAAGCCCGTACCGACCTGTGGGCTCGCAAGCAGCAAGTTGCTCTATTGGAATTTGCGGTGGATCAAGCAGATGCTGAGCTGGAGACGGGAAACGCCAATTTTAGTGCACAAATACAACAGAGAGTGGCGATCGAAAATTTTCGAGCTAATGTGTTAGTGGCAGAGGGAAATCTGCTCCAACGGGAATCCGCTTTGCGCAACGTTTTGGGATTGAGTCCCTTCGATAATGATCGGATCATCCCAATAACTCCATTGATCGACCAAAAGATAACGTGGGACTGGAATGAATTGTTATCCCTGGCCGAACAATATCGTCCGGATATCATCGAACTGAAGCTGATTTTGGAAGCGGATCAACAGAGAATGTTGATTCGCAACAATGACGCACGTCCGAGCTTGGACGCCGTCGCACTGTACCGGTGGAATGGTCTGGAAGGGACCATGCCCAACGGGTCGGAGATTCGGGGGACGGGGTTTGAGGATTGGTCGCTAGGTGTGAATTTTTCGGTGCCATTGGGATTGCGTGCCGCAAGGGCTGGATTGCGACAACAGGAGCTATTGATCCAGCGGGACCAAGTCAACTTACAACAAGGATTGCATCAGGCAGCGCATAACCTGGCGATTCGGGTCCGCAATCTTGAGTTGTTCTTTGCCCAGTACGAGCGCTTTCAAAAAGTGCGGGAAGCGGCGACTGACAATTTGCGAGTTCAAACGGATTTGTTTAAAGCCGGCAATGAAAAGTTCATCGTTGTTTTGCAAGCCGTGGTTGATTGGGGAAATGCCGTGTCCAATGAAGCCCAATCGCTTGTGCAATACAACGCGGAATTGGCTGCATTAGAACGTGAGACAGGCACGATCTTGGAAACGCACGGAATCGCGTTTGTCGAAGAACGTTTCGGATCGATCGGTCCATTGGGTCGGTTGGCAGTTCCTGTTGAATACCCAGGCGTTCTATCACCAGGCGGGGAGAACGGACGATATCCCAATGGGAATAGACCTTCGGAGCAACAATTTCGATTGGAACCTCCCGTGGATATCAACGACATGGGCGAACAAGCACCGGGCGAGTTGCCGCCGCCTCCCGCCGAGCTCCCGTTGCCCAACCAACAACCGGCTCCGGTCGAGGCCATCCCACCGCTTGGTTCAAGTAACAAGACACCCGCCGGCAACCCTCCGCGAGTATCCGACAACAAATCGCTAACGCCAAGTCTTTTCCGCTATTCGTCACGGTAACGTCGTCTCATTCGCAGATTTCTCGGTGGCAACGCTCACCAGAGCATAGGCTGTGTCCCCTGCTACACGTTCTGGCGAACGTAACTATCTTGGTCTTGCCACACCACTAATACTCGATGACCAGTGTCTCGTGGATGGCGTTGATGGTTAGCGTGACGACATTGCCCGCCGACATCCATTCGGTATTCGCATTGAGGCAAGCGGTTGCGTGAATGGAGTTCCCGTTGAGGGTCACCTTCGCACGGAACATCGGTGGATCTTCAATTAACGGCGGAAGAATCATGGGTCGATCTTTGGCCGGGATGGTTTGTGGGGGCGAATTGTACCCCAAGAAGTGAACGCGTATCGTCTTGGATTTTGGATCATCCGTAACCACGGTCTGCACGTTGATTGGTGCTTCAATTTCCACACGAGGAATTGGGTTGAGAACTCGGACGATACGAGTCAATAGCTTTCTCGCTTCCACGATATGGTGTTCGCTGGCGGTGGCGTAATCGGGTGAACCGGCGATCGTGATGACTTTCCCCTGTGCCACTTGATGAACCAAAATCGCAGGGCCAACCACTTCGCCGGGACTCATGGGCCATTCGGTTCCTTCTTGTCCCCGCTGTTGTCGGATCGTCCGAGCCGGTGCCAACAGTTGTCCGACGCCCGTTGCAGTGGTTGTTTCGTAGACCGTCGCGGGGCCCTTTACCAAAAACGACCAATCACGCGGAATCACAGCTGAAACCCAGGTGTCTCGCAGCGGGCCGTCCGGCGCATCGCTGGGGAAATGCAGCCAGTTATCCAGCGAATCCAAACGACGAATCGGTCGGGCGCCGATCAGTTGTTGCCATTCAATCGATTCCGTAGGTTGACCCATGTGATTGAACTGTCCGGTGTGACCCGTGACGACCAACGAGCCACCTTGTTCCACATAACTGCGGAAGGCAGCAATCGTTTGTACTGATAAGATACCGGCATTCGTCACAATCACGGATGGATAGTTTTGCAACTCTTCGACTGAAGCGCGTTCGTCAAACACGATGCCGCCGTTCATCTGCTCGTAGCGAAGTGCTTTATGGGCTCCGCAAAAACTCTGCATCCAGGGACCGGGAGTTTCTTTGCCGATCCAATCGCGAGTCCGACTGCTGTAGAACAACGCGGTGTCGTAGACGGGAGTTTGGCCGAAGTGTTTTCGTTTGCTTCGTGCCTCGGCAAATAGTTCGCCAAATCGTTGATAGGCCAGTGTGTCTAAGGAGCCATCAAAGGCCGTCTTATCCACCATGGTTACAAAGGCACCATGCGATAACAAGGTGAACAATTCCCAACGCATGTCGTCTAGCGGACGAGTGGTTTGGTCGTGGTACATGCGCACGCCGCGCTGGATGGCGATTTGAAACGGGAGTCCAGGAGTACTGGCTCGATAAAATTCCGCGTTGAGTCCAACACCCAAAGCACTAAAGCCCCACACACCTGTTTCACCAGTGACGAAATCGCCATTGCCCGCATGTTGAACGGGTCGTTGGCCAACCTCCCAGGAGAAAGGTGGGTTGCCGTGGTAATTGAAGTCCACCGTAACATTTGGGTCCAATTGGCGAACATGCGTGGCAAGTGCTTGTTCGAATCGTTGGCTAGCGAGGTAGCGGAACTCGAGGACTTCGTTCCACGCTGCGTCCCAACTGGGGCCGTTGGGCATCTCGGGCATCGGATGGCCAAACTCCTGTTGAAAGGCCTCACGCGAGGCGGGTGCCCAGCAGCCATAGGGCGGACCAAAACCTTGGTCCAACATGTCGATGTGGAACCCTGCGATGCCATAAGCCAATTGCTCGGCAAGGATCTCTTTCATCGCCTCGAGATAACCGGAACTAAGACAAAATCGCCCCAACGGTTTGCCGTCGGCACCGTGCATCGCCCATTCGGGATGTTGCTTCAAAAAATGGCCACCTTGTTGCACCACGCAGTACGCAATGATTGGCAAATCATGTTTCTTGGCTTCGTCGATGGTTTCTTGCAGAGGGTCTCGATCCCCGAGTCCGGGAGCTTTTGGCAGGATTTTGGAATTGTAATAGGCGTAGTCTCCGTCCCGCACCCACATCACCAAGTACTCGCTGTGGGCGGCCACGCAACGGCGAACGATTTCTGCACCGTCAAATCTCTTGGCGTAACGAGTGTCATGAAGATCGCTGTGCCCAAATTGAGCTCCGGTTGGACCAACTTCCATCCCGACCAGGCAGCGACGAAACCATGGCAAAGTGTCGTCGGATATGTTTGCACCAGTGTACATTGGCAAACCACCAATGAGCGGCCATGTGGTGCACCCGGCTAAGAAGTTTCTTCGATTCATGAACGAGTCTCGCAGATGATTCGGTTTATCGATGTTCTATAAATCACAATCGGGGCAGCGCAAACAATGCCCACGCCACAGAGTCAGCGTACTCGGACGACCCACGCCCCGCAATTATCGGAATTCGGAAAATTGGGAAGTGAGGTATGAGACATGAAATTTGAAATATCAAATTGGAAATATCAGATATGAAAACGAAAGTTCGAACCCTGAACCCTGACGCCTGAACCCTGACGCCTGAAGTCTGACGCCTGACGCCTGACGCCTAATTTCGAGCCGTTACCAAATTCGAATGCCAGGCCTGAAATGGCAATGGGGCTACGTTCAAATCGGTCGAGACTGTCCGTTTAGGCCGGAGATGGTGCAGTTGGTTCAGCGAATCGCTGGGCGAGATCGATTCCAATTGATCCAATAGATAATCCAAACGACGATCGCCTGCCTGTTCGATGAGGAGACGTGTCACTTTGTCCATACAGTCGCCGAATAGTCCGGCTTCGAAATCGGTCAAAGCCAGTGAGTAATCGCGTGCCGATTGAACACTGGCGTGATTCGGATGTCGTTCTAGTAGTTGATAGACATGGTGACTCTGTTCCATCCCTGGCAACCACGTTCGACACAGCCGAAGCGTCAGACAATGATCTTCGATTTGTTTGGCCGTTGATTCGGAAATCAGGATCGGGACGCCAAACCGCTTGGTAGCGTTTTCCAAACGGCTGGCCAAATTGACCTCGTGACCTCGCGGTCCGTACTTGAGTTTGCCTTGACTTCCCGAGTTACCGACGTGAGCGGTACCGGTATTGATCCCAATACCGGCTTGCAATGGATAGCTAAGTTTTGAACACCAAGTTTGATTGACGGCATCTAAATCATCCAGCATTTGCCAAGCTGTTTGGCAAGCCCGCCACGGATGTTTTGGGACGGCAACTGGACAATTCCAAAACGCGGCCAGTCCATCGCCATAATAGTCGATGACCACTCCTTGTTGAGATTGAATCGTTCGAGTCCAGCGGTTGAGCACATCGGCCAACAATTGATGCGTCATCCCGGGTCCCAGTTTTTCGCTCAAACTGGAGAAACCTCGCAGGTCCGCAAACAGGACAGTCATTTCACTTTGGCGACTGTCTAGTAGCTGCGGGTCTCGCGCCAGAAGTGGAACGACCTGCGGCGAAAACGTTTGTTCCAATAGCACGTGGACCCGAGCCGCTTCCGCTTGAGCGTGAAGGCGACGAGTGGCTGACGAAATCGCGTCCGCGACCAAGCGAACAAAGTGAGCTTCCAATGGCCGAATTCCGTGCCGTTTGTTGAACGAGCTTTCAAATCGAACGGCATAGAGCACTGCGGTCACTTCGCCATCGTGTCCGAGGATTGGTGCGGCCACAACCCAGTGAGCGTCGGAATTCTCAGTGGCGTCAAAGTCATCACATCCAACGTGGTACCACAATTGCCGAGTGGTTGCGACACGCTCGACAAGTTCGCGACGGAACGAAAGTCCAAATTCCGGAAACGGCACGTGGCTCGCGACAATATGCCATTCGTTGTCGCGCCGCTGCAGCAGCATTCCCATATCCAGACCAGCTGGGTCGAACGTGCATTGCACGGCATGATCATAGAATGCTTGACTGCCGACCATGGCCGCTTGCAGTTGATTGAGGGCATCGAACCATTGAACAAGCGTCGACGCAGCTGGGGCACCGTTCATGCCCTTGTCGCGTTTGTGCGATTTTGCCTCGGTCTTACGGGTCAAGACGTTGAGCGTCTCGTCAAAGCTCCAATCGATCTGCGACGGAGTGATCGAAAGTCGCGTTTTCCCGATCACCAACTGAACTGGTGTAGACAGCGTATGGCTTTGACCAGCGTTGATTCGACGACCGCTGGGAAGCAGGATCGGTCGCCCTGCATTGTCAATCTTCACCCCACCATTGGCCGAAAGCGTGAGCGTCAATTGCGGACAATCCAGCCAACAATCGCCGATGACGATCCGACGAGTTGCCAATGGAGACTCCTCGGCGTCGGATTTTTCGCTAACCAGGCTCTCGCCGTGCAACTCGTATTTTCCGGGCGGCAAGCAGATCTGGCGATGTTGATGGGGACTAAGCCAAGCGAGTTCGTACATCAGATCATGTGGGAGTGATTCAAAGTTCTGGAGCCTGCCTGGCAACAATTGCGGCAGTTCCCTAGGTCAAACATACGCCACATTAAATAAAAGGAGCATTCATAGAATGGCTTCGTCAGCTTGCGTATCTTTGCTAATCAGCGGGATCGGAATATTCGATACAATCTGCACAATCCGACACTTTAGACTGGGACACGATCTTGCTCGTCCGAACCAGGAAATTTTCTGGACCGAATCGGTCGAATTTAACTAGCAGGTATCTCGGCCGCGGCATCATCGGTTGAGTCTGGGATTGGTGTCACGACACGGAAGAGCAAACTCATGGATTGGGTATTCGTCATTGCTGGCGGTTTGCTAGTCGTGTTTTCTCTGACGCAATTGTTTTTTTGGACTTCGACGGGTATTCGCCGGCAGGTCAATGAGCGTGGTTATTGGCAACTCCAACGGCAATTGTTGGTGGCCAAGATACAAGCGGCGGAAGCTCAGCGGCAATTGGCTCAGCAGACGTTGTTGACCACCGCCGCTGAAACCAAGGCAAATCCGGAAGCCGATGTTGCTTGGCGCGGTTGGCGAAAATTTCTCGTTCAAAGACTTGTTCGCGAGACCCCGACAACCACGTCGGTGTATTTGGCTCCGCAAGATGGTTTGCAGTTAGCAGAATTTAAACCAGGCCAATTCTTGACCTTGAAGTTTGGGCTGCCTGGTCAATCCAGTCCTCAGATTCGTTGCTACTCACTGAGTGATGGTGCGCGAGCGACGAAGTATTATCGGATTACCGTCAAAGACATCCATGGCAAGCCGCAAATACAAGGTGGCGTCTCTCACTATGTAAATTGGCAATGGGCGATTGGTGATACGATCGAAGTGAAAGCGCCTGCCGGGGATTTCTTCTTGGATTCGTCAAAAACCGAACCGGCGATTCTATTGGCGGGTGGTGTAGGCATCACTCCTTTGATGAGCATGATCGAGACAGTGCTGCAGCGTGGCGACCACCGCGACATGCTTCTATTCTATGGTCTGAGACACGGTGGCGAGCATATCTTCAAGGATCGATTGCGAGAACTAGTTCGGCAACATTCCAACATTAACGTCCTCAATTGCTACTCCAACCCAGAATCAGGCGAAGTGGAGGGGCGCGACTACCATTTCCGGGGCCGATTGTCTGTCGAACTGATCAAGCGAGCGTTGCCCGGACCCAATTTCCACTTTTACATGTGCGGCCCTACATCGTTCATGAGCGACCTCTTCCAGCAATTGCTCGAATGGGGCGTGCCGGAGGATCATATTCATTTCGAGGCGTTTGGGCCCGCGACCGTGAAGCCAATGGCCACAGACGGGACACCGACGTTGATCGAATCAATGACGCCCGCTGCAACTTGCAAAGTTCATTTTGCCCGCTCCAAGAAAACCGTGAATTGGAACGGGGGAGACGCGACGCTGTTGGATACCGCACTCAAGAGTGGCGTTTCGATGAGTTCCGGCTGTAGGGCCGGACAATGTGGTTCGTGCCAGACCAAATTGCTCCGCGGCGAAGTTGCCTATCCCAAAAGTCAACCACACGATGTCGAGGTGGGCCATTGTTTGCCGTGTATTGCTGTGCCAAAACCAAATGGTGCCAATGCCGGGGAGGTCGTCTTGGATGCGTGATTTGCGAATTGGTACTGCCGTAGCACTGTTTGTGTTCAGCAGTTTGTCAAGCGTCATCGCACAGCCACCGCAATGTGATCCTGCGAAAGTTATTGGACCGATGCGGTGCGCGTCATGCCATGAAAACGAAGTGCGTGTCTGGCTGCAGACGCCGCATGCGAAAACGCTGGAGGAATTGCATCGCCGACCGGAAGCCAACGCCATCGCGGCCAAAATGGGAATTCGTTCGATCAAACGTGGGGATGTTTGCTTGGACTGCCATTACACCAGTCAGTCGGTTAGCGACAAAAATCAAATTATCGCCGGTGTTTCTTGCGAATCGTGTCATGGTGCGGCCTTGGATTGGGTCACTTGGCACAATGATTACGGCGGGCCTACCGTCTTAAAATCTCAAGAGTCGGCCGCTCACAAAGAACAGCGTCGTGAGATTTCGATCGCACATGGCATGCGAAATCCCACCAATGTCTATTTGGTGGCGCGCAGTTGCCTGCAATGTCACTCGGTTCCCAACGAGAAGTTGATCAATGTGGGCGGCCATGGGGCGGGAAGTCTTGAATTTGAAATGGTCAGTTGGTCCCAGGGAATCAACCGACATAACTTTCTGCGGACAGAAAATAAATCAAATGCCGAGAACTCGGCGGAAGAGCTGCGCATCATGTTTGTGGCCGGGTTGATGGCGGACCTGGAATTCAGCACTCGGGCCGTTGCGAAGGCCACGGAACGAGGGGTCTACGGATTTGCCGTCGCCCAACGTGCGGCCAATGTGGCGGTGAGGTTGCAGGCAATCCAGGAACAAATCAACGATCCCAATTTGCAGCAGGCCCTGGTGGCATTTTCAAGAGCTGTCTTGAAGACCAACAACGAAACGGAGCTGAATGCCATTGCCGATGAAATCCAACAAGCCGGGACGACGTTTGCCAAAGCGACCGATGGAAGCAAGTTGGCCGCGTTGGACGCCATGATTCCGAACAAGTCCCAATACAAGTAGCCGTAAACATGTCAGCAACCATCACCATCACGCATCGGCCGCAACGCTGGGATCAGCCGTTTGGCGATTCCACAGCGACGCTGGACTTGACGACTCTGTTGCAGCAACCGCTTTTTGCCGGGATGGATCCGGAAGAATTTCCAAAACAGATTCCCTTGGAAGGAATTCTGCGAAACGATGCTCGGATTGTGGATTTCGAAGACGGTGACATTATCATTCGTGAAGGAGACTATGGCAGCAGCGCCTTCCTGATCTTGTCGGGAAGCGTGGGAGTGGTCCTGAAGACATTGCCCAGTCGATTGTTGGGGCGATCGGAACGTCGGCAAAGGTCCTTTGTGGATTCGATTCGCGAGTGGTGGAATCGCTCACCCGTTGCCGAGTCACGTGGTCCCAAAAGTTCCGACACCGGTCCAGAAGTTGCTTCACGTCGTGGCCGCGACGGTCAGGTACGCGTCTATTTGCAGGATATTCCTCGGATCCTGACCCCCACCGACATCGAGTCGATGGTGGCGGGAGAGCTATTCGGCGAAATGGCGGCCCTTACTCGCAGTCCGCGCAGCGCCACCGTGATATCGCAAGGTCGTAGCCGCCTCTTGGAAATTCGCTGGCAAGGTCTGCGTGATCTGATGAAATACTCGCCGCAATTGCGGCAATATACGGCTCAGCAATACCGCGAACACAGTCTCAAGGTTCATTTACGCGAGACGCCCCTCATGCATGGACTGAGTGAGCAGGCGGTCGACTCCGTGGCGCACCATGTTCAGTTTCAATCCTATGGTGATTTTGAATGGCATCAGCCGTTTCGCGAGGTGATTCGCCAGGATGTCAATCGACAGATCGAAAGCGAACCAGTGATCGCAATCGAAGGCGAGTACTTGGGCGGATTGTACATGATTCGCAGCGGGTTTGTCCGCGTCAGTCGCCGCCGTGGCGACGGACACCACACGTTGACCTACTTGGGCAAAGGCGATTATTTCGGGTTTTCTGAGATCCTGCAGTACGCAAACTCGGGTTCCAGTGTTCCATGGCAACATTCCTTTCGAGCCATCGGCTACGTCGATCTGTTGCAAATACCGACCTCGACCGTCGCCGAGTACATTCTGCCGAATTGGCCCAATCCGCAACTGGGTGCGAAGCGTGGTCGGGACAATGCGGAACGTGTTGTGTCGTCGTTGCCTGATCCGTTGCAGTCGAAATCACCTTTTGTTGCTCCAACGATTGATCTCTACGAGCCGTGGGCTCGCTCGGCCGTCTCCCTTCACGAAGCTGCCCCTGAGCATCAACAACGACTGGAACAATTCGTCCAGTTGCGACTGATCAATGGCGAGCAAGCGATGTTGATCGATTTGGATCGCTGTACTCGTTGTGATGATTGCGTTCGAGCTTGCGCGGATACTCATCAAGGCAATCCACGGTTCATGCGGACGGGGCCGGTTGTTGGACATCATATGGTGGCCAATGCTTGCATGCACTGTACCGATCCGGTTTGTTTGATTGGTTGTCCCACGGGTGCCATTGGTCGAGAGCATTCAACGGGTGCGGTGCAGATCAACGACAATACTTGTATCGGTTGTGGTACCTGCGCCCAGAGTTGCCCGTACGAAAACATTCGAATGGTTGAAATCTTTGATCAACAATTTCGGCAACAAGTTGATGAACGGCAATTGCCGATCTTAAAAGCCACGAAGTGTGATTTGTGCGTCGACTACTCGGGTGGTCCTGCGTGTCAAAACGCATGCCCCCACGATGCATTGGTTCGAGTCAATATGCGAGAAACGGATGTACTGAGCCAATGGCTGGACCGATGATCGAACAATTCTGGCGACGTCGGTTGCGACACCTGACCTCGTTCCTGCTGCTGGTGGGGGTCGGCGGTTTGTGGTTGTATTGGCAACAACAAAACCTTGGGCGAACCAGTTTCTCGAGTGGATATGTGCTGTTTGGAATCGTCTTGACCCTGGCTGCCTACCGGCTCCGGAAGCGGTGGCATTTCTTACGTGGACTGGGCAGCAGTTCGGCTTGGTTGCATTTCCATATCTACTTGGGCTTTGCCGCCTTCGGCCTATTTTGGATTCACCTTGGTTTTCGTTGGCCGATGGGGACACTCGAACAATTTCTGGCGACGGTGTTCATGTTGATCACCGGCAGCGGATTTTATGGTCTGTACCTCACGCGGACCTATCCGAAGAAACTGACAGCGGTCGGCAATGAAGTCATATTCGAACAGATTCCAATCCAACGAAGGCAATTGGTAAGGCGCGCGGAAGCTTTGGCACTGGATTCCAAGTTCCAAACGGAAATCCTGATCGAATTCATTGATCGACGACTATTGCCATTTTTGACTCGCGGGAGGTCTTTCTATTACTTGTTGTTTCCAAACGGTGGGACGCGTCGCACTTTATTGACGGAAGTTGAAAACTTGAATCGTTATCTCGCATCCGATCACCAAGCGGGAACCGTTCCGCTCAAACGCTTGATTCAAGACAAGGACGACTTGGATTTTCACTACGCTTTGCAAGGTCGCTTGAAGGGTTGGTTGTTCGTTCATGTTTGCTTGACGGGAGTCTTGATTGTCCTGGCAGGATTGCACACTCTGTTGGTTCACGTTTTTCAGGGGGGCTTTTGAAAATGCCCGCTCCCCACAATCCAACCGATGGCGACAGACGCCCGGTAAATGTCCTGCAGAATAATTATCACCGCCCCAATTTTCCCTGGGTGTGCGGTAATGCTTCGATCGGGGAACCATGTTGGACTGGGCCAACGGCTGACGGGGCCTGCGGCTGTCGGGCAGAATGTTACCCAGTTGCTCGCGGGGGCGGTTGGACCTGCAGTCGCCCATTGCATCGCGGCGGGACCTGTTCGGAAGGACCGACGAAAGACGGACAATGTTGCCACGAGCGACCGCCGTGCGTGCCCCAGCGTTCGCTCCGTGCCCAACGCCAACGACTGTCGTATGCGGTGCTTTGCCTGGTTTTTGGCGTTGGATTAATCATCTACGGGAGCGGCAAGGCGTACGATGTCATTGCACCAGGGCCACTCAGTTCACCGCATGCGGAGCGTCTGGCGCATCACGGCAATGATCGTTGCGCTTCTTGTCATCCACAAGCCCATCAAAGTCTTGGCCAATGGGTTGGCGGTTTGTTTGGAACCGCTTCGAATGCGAAGCCGGTTACTCAGACAGACTTGTGCCTGAAGTGTCACCAACGCGATTTGTGCCATGAATACGCGTTGGTTGCCCACAACGTTGCTCCGAGCGCTTTGGCCGAACTCACGGCAGCGAAGTTGAATCCCCAAGCGACCAACGTTGGTGGCGCCGTTATACATCAAGTGTCCGGTCAAAATGTGTTTGGTTCAACGTTCAGAAATGGACAACCGATCGCGTGTGCGACCTGCCATCGCGAACATCACGGACAAGAAATCGATATGAAGGCCATGACGGATCAACAATGCCAGTCATGTCACGGTCAGAACTTTCACAGTTTCGAATTGGATCATCCTGAGTTTAAGAGCTGGCCGCGAGTGACCATCCAGGGGATTCGTTTTGATCATAGCACCCACCACTTCAAGCATTTTCCTCATGGCAACCGACCATTCGAGTGTGCCCAATGTCATCGCGATGATCGACAGGGAAATGTTCAACAATTGGTTGGATTTGATCAAGCCTGTGGATCCTGCCACCAAGGGAAATTGGAGCTGAGTGCGGAACGAGGGTTCGCGTTGTTGCAACTTCCTTCATTGGATGTTGAAGCTTTGCGATCGTCGCAACAAGACATCGGACAATGGCCCGCGAAGTTATCCCAAGACTTCGATGGGCGTTTATCACCGCTCTGCGAATTACTGTTGCGCGCCGATCGCGACGCCGGAGCTGGTTTGGATGTACTTGGACCAGGTTTCGACTTCTTGGATTTGGATTCAACCGACCGAGCGCAAACGGTCGCAGCCGGACAAGTGGCCTGGGGTATCAAACGGTTGGTCGCGGATTTAACCCTGCGCGGCAACGACGCGATTCGACAGCTAATGCAAATCGTGTTGGAGCTTCCGATAGATGACGAACGATTGGCCCGTTTGTCCCAGAATTTTTCACCAACCTTGGTCCGGGATTCAGCAGGGCTGTGGTTTCCGCAGCTGTGGCAAGAGGTAACTCCGGAACAGGTAATGCCAATTTCCTCAATCGGAGTCGAACTTCAAGCGAATAGCGCGATGCGAGAACCAGACTCACGGCGACTGATTCTACCGAACGACATTTTGGCTCGACTCTTACAATCCGAAGGAGTGGCACAAGACGAACGACAAGAGATGTTGGCGGACAATCCTCTCCAAGGCGTTTACGGTTCGGCTACAGAATCGGCGAAGCCCAATCAGTCCCAACAAGCAACGGGGCCGACGAATGTACCAGGGCCCGTGAGTCCATCGGCTATGGTCCCTGCGACCTCGGCCGCGACGGCGGACTCCCAACGTTCTGAGAAAAAAAACAGTGATCTTCCATCTCAGAATGCAGCCATTGGCCTAGAAACCCCGTCGGTGGATGATCCCAACTTGCTCGCCAGAAATCCGCTGGCCGGCTATGGTAACGGCACAAGTCAGTTGTCGATGCCAGCGTTGGAGGCACCGCGAGACAATCGCTTGTCGAGCAACGACGATGTCGCAAGCCAATCCGCAACCGGACGACAGACAACAGAGACTCCGGGTCGGATGTCGAATCAGAATGCTCCGGCTCAGGAACCGAGCGTTCCTGTTTCGCCGATTCCCACGCCGAGCGGGGCAGGGCAAAGCAAAGTTGTCGGTTGGATTCGTGACGACGGAGACTATTCCTTGAAATATCACCTGCAGGGCCATGCCGACCTGTGGATGAAAGAATGGATCGATGTTTTGATCGAGCGACAGTCAAAAGGAAATCCGCAAACTTGGCTGACCTTTGCCATAGGTGAAATTGCAGCTCCGGACAAAGCCGGTAATTGTCTGTTGTGTCACGGTGACCGTGTGAGACCGGACTTGACCGCATCGGTGAATTGGACGTCAAAGTATCGGGACCCGGCGCTCAAAGGTTGGACAAAATTCAATCATCGACCGCATACGTTGTTGCCGGGTTTGTCGGATTGCCGCTCGTGTCACCAGTTGCGAGAAACGCCGGCAGGGCAGGGGGGTTCGAGTCCGGCGGTGGCAAACCGCGAAACGCAAACAGCGGGAAATGTCCATTTGGCGGGCTTCTCAAAAATGGCGGGCAACTCGGCGGATTTGGTGGGTTTCACCGGTTTGAACGACGGTGTTGGGCATCGATCGGACTTCCATTCTTTGACCAAAACCCAATGTGCCGCCTGTCACCAGTCGGGAAGCACCCGAAGCAGCTGTTCGACTTGTCACAACTATCACGTTGGCCAACGAGTCCAAAAGTGACAAAATTCGCAAAATCCTGAGAGTCTACGCCCAATATCTTAAATTTAGTGGCGAATGTCTACGTGCAACGATGGATTGACCCGAGGTTGGGCCGGTCCCCGAAGTGCCAGCGGTCGCAATCATGAAGTTCTGGCATCCAAGAGCTAACTCGTTACAGAGGAGTTTTCAATGCTCAAGAAAACGTTACTGGTGGGTGGCAGCGTCGCTCTGGTCCTGGCGCTGCTGTTTGGGACTTCGGTAGTCCCGTATGCAAAATCGAGCTGGAGAAATGTCCAGGAAAGTGTCCGGCAGGCCATTCCGATCAATGCCCAGATTGATGCGGCCCGCGAACAGATTCGCGACATTGGCCCCGAGATTCGCGACATGGTCGCGAAAGTGGCCAAGGAAAAGGTCGCGATTAACGGGTTGGAGAAGGAAATCGAAGGACTGGCCGCTCAGGTAAAGGACGAAGAGAGCAAGATTGTTAGTCTGCGAAATCACTTGAAAAGCGACGAGCAACACTACGTGACAAAAGGCCGAGCGTTCACCAACGATCAGGTTCGGAACGATCTGCAAAAGCGATTTGATCGGTTGAAGTCGACTCAAAGTCGATTGGCATCGATGCAACAAGTGATGGACGCTCGGCAGGCGGCTTTGGATGCCGCCATGAGCAAGTTAGACGAAACCAAAGCCCAACGACATGAACTGGAAGTGATTGTCGAGGAATTGGAAGCTCGGATGCGAATCGTCGAAGTCCAACAGCAAGCCAATCACCTGAGCTTGGACACGAGCCAATTGTCGGCCGCTCGGTCGATGATGAACGATATCCGGGCTCGAATTGAAGCTGCTGAGCAGGAAGCCAGCCTGATGCCCAAGTATTTGGGCGAGATTCCGGTCGAAATGACTGAACCAAGCGAAGATATTGAAACCCAAATCGACGCTTACTTCGGGCAAACCAGCGACCGAGTTAGTGGCTAGCCGAAACGAGGGTTTCGGCCCGCCAGCCTCGTGCCGTCCGAATCCCTTGCTGCAACCAACCGACTCGCCGATTCATCGGCGGGGCGGTCGGTGAGTCCAAGCAGCTCGCTCGAATACGCAAACCAAAGCGATGGCCAATTGGCCATCGCTTTTTCGTTCCCACGTCGCTAATTGGCTCCGGCAGTTTGACGCTGATCCCAGGCAGGCCAGCTCCTCAGTTCCCGTCAGATCCGTCCGGGTGACACCTTGTCAAACGGATGGAAATCAGCCAGACTACGTTCCGGAATTTCCGTTCCGACGGATGCCATCGGGATTCGGGCTGACTTCGCAAGCGAACTGTTTGCAGTCGCGTCGTGTCCTAGAAAAGCCCGTCTTGCCCTAAAGTTCCGGGTGGGGATGGATCGATTTGGCTAATTCCAGACGGGACGATCGGGTCATCCGAGCGGGACCGGGCGAACGACAATTGGAGAGATGGCAGAGTGGTCTATTGCACCGGCTTGCTAAGCCGGAGTGGGGTTTTCCTCACCGCAGGTTCGAATCCTGTTCTCTCCGCTTCGGCACGTTGCACCCACTCGCAACGTGCCGTTTTCTTTGGAATTTCGGCAACTTGCCGTCAGCTGCTTCTCCGCCTTGCCGCCAGTTTCGGCGGCCTGCTGCACCGGAATCTGCACCGCTTTTTCTGGCGATGTTGCAGCCGTTGAGCCGCCGCCAGTCAAAAAAGTCGGCAGACGTCAAACTGCACCCGTCAAGAACGCAGGAAAGAACCAAGGGAGAAAGAAAAATGGCAAGTAGCGCATAGTTTGGACTGAGAGCGAAAGATCACGATTCGTATCTGATATTGTTGTGCAAGTTGGAGCCATGGAAACCGGAACAGCTCAAACGCTCCTGCCAACGAATCTGGCTCGATTTCCCATGATTCTTAGGAACTTCGCGAATCTTGGCAAATCTGCGGCGATGATATTGGCGACTGTCGGCGGCGTGCAGGGTTTGCTAGACTAAGTGGATGGCGTTGTTCACGCGATCAAAGGAGAACCCAACCTATGACTAAATTGACTGAATACCTGCACACCGCAGCAGCAGCCGATTACCTCGGCGTTGCTCAAAACACGATTCGCAAATGGGCTGGCCGTGGTGACATTCCGATGCATCGGAATCCGGCCAATGGCTATCGCTTGTTCAAGCGAAGCGACCTCGACAAGTTTTTGAAGAAGACAGCCAAGCCGGTGATTGCAACGGGAAGCAAGAAAGCTCGATAGAACCGCCTTCCGCAGAAGTGGCGAATCAGGGAAAACGCATGATGCAAAATGCCAAGCACAGTATTGAACAATTGGAAACCGACCTCTGGGCGGCGGCGGACAATCTCCGCGCGAACTCCAAACTGACGTCGTCGGAATACTGCATGCCAGTGCTGGGCGTTATCTTTTTGCGGCATGCCACCAACCGCTTTGACGCTGCTGCGGCGCAGATCGCTGCGGAACAGGCGGCCGGCAAGATGCCCAAGCGAACGTTGGTCAAAGGCGACTTCCTCAAACGCCGCGCATTGCTGCTCCCCAAAGAAGCCCGCTACGACGAACTGCTCAAGCTCCCCAAGGGCGCGAGCCTCGGGACAGCCATCGTCAAGGCGATGGACGCCATCGAACGGGACTTCGAACCGCTGCAGGGGCAGTTGCCCAAGGACTACGACAAGTTCGAAAACGACCTGCTGGAAGATCTGTTGCGCGTATTCGACAGCGAAACGCTCCGCACCGCCAGCGGTGATGTTTTCGGACGCATCTACGAATACTTCCTGATGAAGTTCGCCATGCAAGGCGCACAGGACAACGGCGAGTTCTTCACCCCCCATCGCTGGTACAAACCATCGTCAACGTCATTGAGCCCGACCACGGCACCGTCTTCGATCCGGCCTGCGGCTCGGGTGGGATGTTTGTCCAATCGAGCCACTTCATCGAACGCAAGGGCAAAGACACAGCCCATCGCGTGACGTTCTTCGGCCAGGAAAAAACGGGCACCACCATCCGGCTGGCCAAGATGAACCTGGCCGTGCATGGGCTGGAAGGAGATATTGTCGAGGCCAACACCTTCTACCAAGACGAACACGATCTATACGGCAAGTGCGACTTCGTGATGGCCAATCCGCCGTTCAACGTCGATATGGTCGATGCCGAAAAATGTGAAGGACGACCGCCGTTTGCCGTTCGGCCTGCCAAGCGTCAACAAAGCCAAGAAGGTTTCAAACGGTAATTACCTCTGGATTTCCTACTTCCACAGCTACCTGGGGCCAAAAGGCCGGGCCGGTTTTGTGATGTCGTCGCAGGCGTCGAGTGCCGGTCACGGCGAGGCCGAAGTTCGCCGCAAAATTGTGGAAACAGGCGAAGTCGATGTGATGATCTCCATTCGCTCGAATTTCTTTTACACCCGCACGGTTCCCTGCGAGCTATGGCATTTCGACCGGAGCAAGCCGAAGGAGCGACGCGACCAAGTGCTGATGCTCGACGCGCGAAACGTCTATCGCAAAGTCACACGCAAGATCTACGACTTCAGCCCCGAGCAACTGGCCAACCTCACTGCCGTCGTGTGGCTGTACCGTGGCCAATCGGATCGCTTTCTCGATCTGGTGCAAGGCTATTTGGCCCGCACCCTCAGCGAGGCCGCTTTGATCGCCGAACATGTGACGGCGTTTTCCACCGCTTACAAGTCCCTTGTCGCTGCGTCCTCGCCATTCCTGAAGACGCTGGAGAAGGACGCACCGCTGCGTGAATTGGTCAAGGAGCGCGACGGGGCAGCCAAAGCTTGTCTGGCGTCGATGGATGAGTGGACTAGCCGAATTGCCAAAGATTGGAAGAAGCCTGTAGAACCCAAGGCATCGGCCCAGCGAAAGCGGCTGGAGCAGCTCGATCCGTTGGCCCAAGCCTGCCGCGACTTGGTGAAGGATGTTGATCTGGTCTGCAAGTTGGCTGGTCGCGTCGTCGATACGGCTGAGAAGGAGGTCAACGCCCGCGAACATGAGGAGTGGGACACCCGAGCGATCGGCCGTTTGGAAAAGGAGCTTGACGCGCGGCGGAAGGAGCTGGTCGAGCAACTCAAACGGACAGCCTACTTCGAGCGACAGGCCCATTGGCTGCTCTCACGATTTCCCGATGCCAAGTTCGTACCCGTCGCCGGCCTCTGCCGAGCGGTCACACAGCAAGAAATCGAAGCAGCCGATTGGAGCTTGACGCCAGGCCGTTACGTCGGCGTCGCGCCGGCGGAAGTCGACGAGGACTTCGACTTCGAGCAGTCGCTCAAGGACATTCATATCGAACTGGCCGACCTGAACGAGGAAGCCATCGCGCTCGCGTCCAAAATACAAAAGAACTTCGAGGGGCTGGGGATATGAGCAAGAAAATCGCCCGAATTCCAACCGATTACGGCGAATTGTTGGCCGAAGTGAAAGAGCGAGTTCGTACGGCTCAGTACGCGGCCCTGCGTGCGGTCAATCAGGAACTGGTGGGTTTGTATTGGGATATTGGGCAGATGATTGTGTCCCGCCAACAGGGTGCCTCCTGGGGAAAGGCCGTCGTTCAACAGTTGGCGGAAGATCTGCAAGTCGAGTTTGCGGGTATCAAGGGATTCTCAGCGGCGAACCTGTGGCGAGCCCGTGCTTTCTATGAAGCTTACCGAGAGTCTGAAAAACTCGCACCAATGGTGCGAGAAATTGCCTGGACTCACAACTTGCTCATTATGGAACGCTGTAAAGACCCGCTGGAACGTGAATTCTACATTCGGATGACGAAGAAATTTGGTTGGACCAAGAATGTCCTCATCCACCAAATCGAGAACCAAAGCTATCAAGCCACGTTGCTCGGCCAGACCAATTTTGATCGAGCCCTCACGCCCAAATTGCGAGCCCAAGCGAAACTGGCCGTCAAGGACGAATACACCTTCGACTTCCTTGAATTAGGCGAGCAGCACAGCGAACGCGAGTTGGAACGGGCGCTGATCGCCCGCATCGAAGAATTCCTCCGAGCGATGGGAGGGCTGTTTGCGTTTGTCGGCAGTCAGTTCCGACTAGATGTTGATGGCAAAGAGTACTTTATCGATCTGCTGTTATTTCATCGCCGGCTGCGGTGCCTGGTCGCCATCGATTTGAAAATTGGCGAGTTCGAACCGGAGCATGTGGGCAAGATGCAGTTTTACTTGGTCGCGTTGGACAACCAGGTGCGGGAACAGGGCGAGCAAGCGCCGATTGGCATCATTCTCTGCAAGGAAAAGAATCGCATGGTCGTCGAATATGCCTTGCAAGATGCGAGGAAACCGATCGGCGTTGCGACCTATCACACCGTGAAACGCTTGCCGAAAGAACTTAAAGGCCAACTCCCAACCCCCGAAGAAATCATCAAACTGCTGGAGGCCACGTCATGAATCAACCCGTGAATGCCTGTCCGCACAACAGTCTCAAAGAACGAGCCGACCTGAACGAGGAAGCTGTCGCGCTCGCCGCCAAGATTCAGCAGAACTTTGAGGAGTTGGGGATATGAAAAAGCGGCCTGCGACGAAAGAAGTCGGTAAGTCCCGCAACGTACGCGGCAAAAGCCGTGATGAAGTTTCCTTTCCCAGCCCGCCGGTACGGTTGGGATTGCCGGATGGATATGCCGCTGCGTTCGCCGAGATCAAGCAACGGATTCAATCGGAACGTCTCTTTACCGAGAAAGTTCGTCGACAGGTTTCTTCGAAGTTCACGTTTTTGTTTATGACTGACCGCAATGATTTGGACACCCAAATCTTTGGAACATTCGTCGGTTGTGGGGTGGCGGACGAGCAGACGCCTAGAGCTTCAAACGGTGATGATTTACGAAAAATCTTGAAAGAGAATCATCGATTCGTTTTCAGCCTGATTCACAAGTTCAATCAGGACGTCGACCCAAGTGAACCCTACAGCACCCGCGATGACATCATCGTGGTCTCTGATGAGGCACATCGCACCCAGGCAGGCAAACTTGCTCGCAACATGCGACTGGCCTTGCCCAACGCTTCCTTCATTGGCTTCACAGGGACGCCGCTATTCAAACACGATAGCCTGACCAAGCGGATTTTCGGCAGCTATGTGTCGCGGTACGACTTCAAACGGTCGGAAGAAGACGGCGCGACGGTCAAGTTGGTCTACGAAAACCGAGGCGAGAAGCTGGGAATCGCCCGGCTCGATCTCAACGATCGCATCGCTGACGCGATTGCACGCTCGACACTCGATCCCGACCAAGAGGCACAGCTCGAACGTTTGCTGGGCAAGGACTACGAGGTCATTACAGCTGACGACCGGCTGGACAAGATCGCCACTGACTTCGTGGAGCATTGCGCAACCCGCTGGCAATCCGGCAAGTCATTGCTGGTCTGCATTGATAAAGTCACATGCGCACGAATGCACCAGCGGATCATTCCTCGCTGGCAAGCGAAGTTGGCTGCCGCCCAAGCTTCAATTGCGCGACTGGAATACGAACTTCAATCTGAAACAGATGCTGACCAACGCGCCACGAAGGAAAAGGAGTTGGTTTGGCTGCGCGGGCAGGCTGCCTGGATGGCCGAGACGATCATCGAGATCATCATCAGTGAAGCCCAAAACGAAGTGGCTGACTTCAAGAAATGGGGCTTCGACATTATTCCGCATCGTGCCCTGATGAAACAAGGGTTTGAAGTGGGTGAACGTCGAGTCGATGTGGATTCGGCATTCAAGAACCCCGAGCATCCGTTTCGAGTCGCGATTGTGTGTGCGATGTGGTTGACGGGCTTCGACGTGGAATGTCTCTCGACGCTTTACATTGACAAGCCGATGAAGGCCCATATGGACCATCCCATAAAAAATGTCCCATTGGTGTTGCGT
>JAUXWY010000039.1 GCA_030681235.1 Pirellulaceae bacterium
ACATCTCGCAACAGTCCTTGAACCATGGCCAACTCGTCCGACGACATATTGTCGTCATTTTCCAATTCGCTCATCGCGGTTTGCTTCAGGTTGGCCAACAATGCCTTGGTGGATTTTTGGTCTTCTTCCAACATGACCCCGAATCCGTTCATGCTCATCGCAGCCGAATCAACCAAGAACTTCGTGAACTTGCTGGACTTGCCTTTCATGGCTTCCGATGTCTTGGCCATTTTCGAGCCTGGCAACCCTGTGAAGGCCATGTCAAAAACCAGCTTATCGCTGGACTTTTGAACACCTAAACCGGCTTCCAGCACATCGCTGTTTTCGATCAATTCAATCACTTGCTTGATCTGCATTTCATTGGCATCCGATTGAAGCTCCGCCAGAGCCTCATCGTCCATCTCTTCCATGGCTTGTTTAAAGCCTTGCTGCATCTGTTCGATCGCCATTTCCCGCAATTCGGCCGGGATCTTTTGGGCATAAAGCTTCGCACCCAGAATGTACTCCTTGGCGACATCGCCCAAGACTTTGGCCGGGTCTGCCGGCAAGTTTTCTAGCGATTCTTTGGAGTTCGACACAAACGCATAGCCGCCGCTGACCTTGATCACCATGTCTTCAGCGGGCGTTTCCAAGTAGTAGAAGCCGCCTTCTTCATCAACATTGACACCAAATCCCGACAATTGGTCCAAGAGGGGCTCGATATCGGTAACCGGAATCATGCCCACCGCAATTGGTTCCTGACCATTGAACCAAACGGCAACGCCGGCTGGTTTCTTCAGGTCAACACCACCCAGAAACCCTCGCGCCATCATGGGGACCATGGCGACTTGGTCGCCAAAACCAGCTTTTTCGCCTAGAAATTTAATGTCTTCTAATTGCGAATTGATATTTTTGATCGATACAATCACGGCCGGGTCATTCGCAGAACCGCTTTGGGCCAACGCCTGCAGTGAAGTTCCCACCGCCAAGCAAACCGCCAGAGTGGACAACGTCCACTTTTGTAATTTCCGAATCACCATTCTTCTCCTTCAATGTAGGAACACTTCTGCAAAACTCATCCCAACCTGGAACGTCTGTCTCTACCCTGTATTGCAACAGCCGGTTCCAAGGAAAACAAAGAATTGACGGCCAAAGGCCCATGAACTCGACGTGCCCGCCAACCGTTTCGGTACGTTTCGGCCTAACGTTCCCGATAGACAATTCGACCCTTCGTTAGATCGTAGGGGGATAACTCCACACGAACTTTGTCCCCAGGGACGATTCGAATAAAATTCTTGCGCATTTTCCCAGCGACGTGCGCCATCACTTCGTTTCCGGTCTCTAGCTCGACGCGAAAACGGGTGTTCGCCAACGCTTGGGTGACTGTACCCATGACTTCAAAAGCATCATCTTTCGACATTTTCGACCCAACTTACCCTTTCGAATCGCCCACGACTTAACAGCCAAAACCTGGCATGTTAACACCCCGTCTCCAGCCACGAAACTGCGTCACGGGCAACCGCAACATGCATTGCTCAGGCTTCAGACACATCAATAACCCGGGGCCCTGGCGGCTCTATGATACGAGTTGACTGCCCAAACGGTCCAGTCCCCTGGGCCAAACGATCGAACAAGTCAAAGAAACACTGGCGAATGTCGCCCCCGTGCTCGACAAAGATTTGTCGCCTGTCGGCGGCGGGAAATGTCGAGTTGAATTCCATCCATCGACCTCCCAACAACTCTCGGCACAATTCCTCAAACAGCCCATAAGTTGAACGACAATGATATAAAACCGGAGTTCGATCTGCGGAATGTGCGGTTTGCAAGATTGGCAAACGACCAAAACGCCATCGAATCCTGACCCAATCCCAGGCTGAAAGCCGCTCGGCTGAATCGATCAATAAGACGCGTTGGCGACTGTCCAGCAATGGGCGTTTCGCCCGCTGCCCTGCCAATCCAAACCGCAGGTTCGCTCCGTTCAGCCAGACAACATCCAAGTTCCTCGCCTGCCAATACTGGCCCAACTCCCGCAGCAATGTACTTTTTCCCGATCCGTGCTGTCCGAGTAGCCCTTGTCTCCGCTGGCCTTGCTCGACCTGGTCCCAAAAACGCTGCTGCACGCTCTCTAGTGACTCCGTGCCTTCAAACTGGAACGGAAGCGCATGAATCCGCTGAACGGCGAAGGGGTTTTCACTCGCCCGCATTATGGCGTCTCAGTTCGAACGATGACATCTTCGTGCGAAAGACTCGGAGCATGCCGCCATGCCCCCCATTCCAGGCCGACCATTTCCTCAAGTTCGGGTCGCAAAGGGTGAACACGAAAGAATGAAATCCTCTCCAAACTCACGACTCCATCAAGACCCTGAATCAATCGGATTTCGACCAGATGCGGCAATGGGACCGGTACTTGACGAGCCCAACCGGCAAACAACTGCCAATCGACCAAATTCAACAAGTCGCCGTTGGTTTCCAAGTCGTGAGCCGTTGGTACCGCAATGCCAAACTGGGCGGCCACCGTCGGGCGGACCGTCCCAATGATCGTGACACGCTCTTGTTCAGGAACGCTTGGTCGATTCTCTGGCTCGACGTCCAAACGATGGGCCGCCAATGGCAGATGTTGGACTTCGCCCCAGCGACATTCAAAGTGATGTGGCAGCCACTGAATCAGACTGACGGGTGATCCGTAGAGTGAAGTTTCGGCCCCGTGGGAACCGGTAGTCGCCGGGTCCAGGGGCCCTAACCAATTCGGTTGGACGCAAATGGACCCTTGAACTGCTCCTGGAGTCGTCGAGTAGACGACCGTGGCGTTTGGTTGACAAAAGAAGTTGAGCGTGGTCGCCGTGGGACTTCCGATGTTTACGTGCCACCGAGCAAGGCCCGTCCCTAGCCCCAGACTAGAGAAAGAGCCGGACATTGCCACCACACTTGAATGTCCCCGCACCGACTTCATGGGTCGCAAAGCAACTTCCAAATTCGTCTGTCCCCGAAAATCGGCGATGAGCGCCGGGCCGTACAGAATTGTCCCCGCGACACTTTCCAACGCGACGGCCGGGTCACTTGCTCCCATTTGGGCCCGTAACGTCGACACGTCGCGACGATCGGGCTCCGGTCCAATGACCGACACAGGCACAGGTCCCGCGTTTGGAAGTCTTGGTTTCGCCAAATCCGACGCCGGTAAATGCGGCAAGCTTGATACCGCGAACTGAACACAAGCCGCCAGTAAGGCTGCCATCAGACTCAATCGCAGCCAGCGAGTATTCGTCATGATCAAAGGCGCTTTCCCGCTGACTTCCGCAGCCACTTACCCGTATCAAAAACCTGCTCGGACCTGCTAGCAGCACACGAATCGGCAGAACAGGGAGCGGTTATGCGGATTTTACGCAAGAAATTGCTATTCCGCATCCGAACAATACAAACAACCAATCTAATCGGTCTATCCGGACCTTAGATCGGGAGAAGTACCTGACGGGATGCGAATTTGAACCATGGATGGTTCGGGTACTTCAGCGCAGGCTCGCTCTCGCGTGATTCTAGGAGGAACGTGCGAACGAGTCCATGTCAATCTGCAGGAGGATTGATCGTGTTTGGAACGTCTCGACGGTTTTCCGACCGACAAGACGATCCGCTGTCCGTTATAAAAATCAATGACCCGACCCAGTTGATGCGGCCCGATGGTTGGCAAGGCATCACTCACTTCGACTCTGTAAGGGGAAGATGATGCGAGTTCGCTTTGGATTTGGAATCCTATTTTCGGCACTGACGATTGCCGCAACCGGCTGTCACGCACCTCTGTCTCGGACAGGGGCTCCGATGGCTCACAATTTGCCACCAGCTCAAATGCTGATGGAACCCGGTCCAGGGGTCGGCGGACCAGGCCCTGGTGTCATGGCCCCGTTGGGAGGTGTGTCTCAGGCATCCTTCAACGGACCCATGGGCGGCCATGGCATGATGGGCGGCCATGGCATGGGCATGGGCGGCCCAGGCATGATGGGCGGCATGTTGGGTGCTCAAGGCCCAACCGTTCAAATTGAATTCAACCGTCCGGAAGCGATGCAAGTTCGCTGGGATGCGACCGGGCAAGGCGGCTACGATAGCCAGCCACTGTTTGTCCCTGGCAAGCAGAACTTCACCCAAGGTGGAGTGTATCGGCTGAAGGTCAGCAATATTGAAGGTCGGCCCGGCCAGACATTCTATCCAACACTGGAAGTCGCGACCTCGTCGCCGCGATCCGCTGCCTACTTGGCCCACACTTCGATCCCGGTGCAATTCACCGAAGAAGATTTTGATCAAGCCACCGCTGGCAACTTCGTGACCAAAGTGATCTACATTCCAGATCCTGGCTACGCAGAATTGGCGATTGGCGGCATCGAGACTTTGGTCAGCACTCGCTTGGACCCCGGTGTGAATCCAATCCAAGAAGCGGATCGACGTGGAGCGATCTTGGGCATCATTCGGATGGGCAACAAGGACCTGGAATCGGCCGGCGGCGAAGGAGCTGCAGCTGCAGGCTTTAACCAACCTGCCGGAATGATGAGTCCTACGTATGGTCCTCCTTCAGGTCAATACATTTCGGGCATGACGGGTCCGAACTATGGAATGCCAAGTGTCGGAACTCCAATAGGTCTGCTTGGACCGCCACACATCCCACTCGGTGGTCCAGCTGGCTTGCAGAGCCACACGATGTACAACCACACGGCGACTCACATTCCCGAACCGGTCTCGGCTATGAGCATGCACGTTCAACAACGTCCAGGTCTCAGCTATCCACGACCGGCCAACAAAGTGATGGTCACCGAACGAACGCTACGACCTGGTCACAGCAACCACCAACCTCCGGCGGACATGTTGCACGGCAACTTCCCACTGGGTGCCAACGGCGGTTGCATCGCGGACTAGTTCAGAGGAGTCGGATCATCCGACGCTTCGCAATGCTGCTCCCTACCGAGACTCGATTCAACCGCGTTCCGGGCTGGCCCAACCAGCCGAACGCGGTTGTTTCTTTAAACTGTAACTCGACATTCAAGAACGCCAACGCCAGCCAGGATCTCGCCATGATTTGCCGAATGAAACCTGCGGAAATCGGTTGCTCGCGACTCAGCTTCATGCCGTTTCGCTCCAGCGTGCGAATGGTGGCCCAAGTCGGCCTTTTGGTAGGGTTATTGATCGGACAAGTGTCTGGTCAAAGCCTCCGCCAATTTCATTCGGCAGGCATGGCTCCCGGTGCTGTTGGGCAGCAACAAGCGTACCGGATTCCCGACGGGCAAGGTTACCTGCAACCCGTCGAAGTTCATTCAAGCACCGGCGCGCAGGTTGCAGTTCATCATGGCAATGGATTTACACCAACTCAAGACCGAATCAACGCGGGACTGTTGGTCGGCGGCGTCTACTCTTATCGAGTGACGAATATCCCGGGCCAATTGGGGGCCGAACTTTATCCCACGATTGAAGTCATTCATCGACTCTATCCGCCAAGGGGCTTGGCCGCACGGTTTCCGGTTGTCGTCGATCTCAATGCCGACGACATCCAAGCCGCTTTGGATGGCAATTTTGTGGTCAAGGTCGTCTATCTGGAAGATCCCGAAGCCAGCCGCACGTTGACGCATGACGGCCAGAAGCAGCCGGCGTTTGAACTGGCGCCGGGCTCCGATCTATTGAGCACGGCCGACCTGATGGGGCGACCGATGGTCCTCGTAAGAATCGGTTCGCGCTTGCCAGAAGCCCACGAAGTCGCCACCGCTCAAACTGGACCGCCGATCGCTTTACTGCCACCTACAACCGACCAACCGTCCACCGCGACCGTGAAATGGAATCAAGACGCGGCGGATCGCGATCCGAGCTATATTCCTCAAATGATTGCACCTCACGCCGGACATGCCGGGATGTGGAACTCCGAACACATCTTCGACGGCGGTGATCGCAGCGTGCGAGCCTTGGTCGGCAGCGGCAGCCATTGGGAAGTAAGCGGCTTGGAAACCGAAGACACGGTCGGTCATTTCGACACATTGGATGGGCAACGATTGGTGGTGGCGAGCAACCGAGTTGCGATCTATTCGCCGCGTTTCGGAGCCGTGCGTCAGATCCTGAATGTGGCTCAGACGATTCGAGAGATTCCAACCTTGTCGACGGAAAGCACCCTGCCCCACCAAGTACAAGGCAGCAAGGCGCTCGCTTCGACCACCGCCCAATTCGATCAACTTCGTCAAATGAGGGACGCGAAAGCCGCGCAGGGCGTCCGGCAGCGAACGGCTCCCACCTGGACGATCGGTCAAATGGCGACCACCGAAACGTCCGGCACAAACGCCGTCGCCTCGATGGTCAGCTTGGTCCAACAAAGCGATCTCAGCAATACCCAAAAGGCGATGCTGGCCAAAGGTCGACAGGCGGCCATCGCCTGGACAAGCGTGGAAGGCGTCCAAGTGATTGCTGATTTCCAATCGGCACAGATTGTCATGAACGTCGACAAAGCCGACGAAATCGTCGAAAGCCACTCACCCC
>JAUXWY010000049.1 GCA_030681235.1 Pirellulaceae bacterium
AAAACCTTTGTCCGAGGCATCCCACTGCGAGATTCCATAACGCATGTTCCCGTACATCTCGCCCAAGTTAGGACCGTTCGGGCCTTGATTCGCGGGACTGGAACTACCGGAACTTGACGAGCCTGAACCAGAAGAGCCCGAACCCGACGGTGTGTAATTGCTCTGGCCACCGTTTGGATCGTAGCTGCCTGAACTGCCCGAAGAACCACTGGACGAGTCGCCCGGTGTGGTGGGTGGAAAGAGGTTCGGATTGATGACCAGCGTCAAATCCGA
Source organism: Pirellulaceae bacterium (assembly GCA_030681235.1). Classification (GTDB taxonomy): domain Bacteria; phylum Planctomycetota; class Planctomycetia; order Pirellulales; family Pirellulaceae; genus M30B19. The sequence continues at coordinate 274 of JAUXWY010000049.1, forward strand.
ATCGTACTTGTAGTTCGAGGAAGAACTCAGGTTCGGGCCGTCTGGCGGTAGACTACTGCTGCGAGCCGCTGCGATCCTTCCATGTCCGGCAGCGTAGTCGTCTTGCCACAAGCGATCAGAAGTGGTTGTCTTGGCCGTGGCCAGCGATTGCGTATGGCTCTCGAGATCGCTGACCGTGTGGATCACGATCAAGCCATCCGAGTTGTACGTCGTGGTGATCGTTGCGTTGGAAGAATACGATTCGCTATTGCCACCGCTGGCCAAGTCCGTGGTCGAGCGTCCATTAGACAACCACCGATAATTGGCCCCGGTTCCAAACCCTTGGCCAGGGACATATTGGTAGGTCCCGCCGGATTGCTGCCGCGCGTACAACAGTTCGGTGTGGCCCGAGTTGTGCTGGATGCTGTAACTGGAGGTAACCACCACCTTGGTGCTACCAAAATTGGTGATCTCGTAGCCGTCGACAGTGCGAGTTTCGGTAGATCCCTCGGAACTGACGGTCGTTTGTGCTCCACCGGTTCCGTCGGTTCCGGTCGTGCCGTCAGACGAAGTGACCGGGACTTCGAAGGTCTTGGGCGTGAAGATCCGAGTCAGGTTGTACTCGGTGCGCAGGCCATCTCGGGAAAGCTCGCTCGAGTCCCGAGTATCGATCAACCGAGACAGCGAGAAGTCTTCGCTAAAACCGTCAAACGAATCGTCGTTCATCTGGTCTGCCAACGCATTCCACTGCGCGTCGGTGGCCACGACTTGTCCGTCCGCCGCGATTGCTTGCATCGCCGAACCTTGCTCCGCGTTGCCGGTCTGGCTACCCAGCGCGGTGTGATAGCCAACGTTCCCGTCGTCGGTCCCCACCACATCGGACCAACCGGTCGTGTGGATCGTGAACGAATCATCCGCAGAGAACGAATACACGTCGGTCAAACTAGACGAATGTTCTCCCTCGGGTGTCTTGTTCCAGGAGTCCCGGTCCGAATGCGTCGAGATGGTCGTCGCGGAGGCAGTTGTGACGCGAACGCCGCTGATGCGATCGAAGCCCTCGTCATGACCGGCGTCGGAATAACTGCCGGCGCGAATATGGGTCGAGGTGCCCGACTTGGTGCGGTCGTAGGCTCGGGAGCTGGACCCGCCCAACGCAACGGCTTGGAGGTCGTCATCCTGATCGTCTTCGTTCGGAGGCGTTGGTCGCGGCGTGAACGTGATGACCAAGCTTTGCATCACGATCGACGCTTCTCCGACTGCGGCAGCGGCGATGGCCGAGCCATCGCCCGAACCCCAGAAATCTTGAAGGTCGGACATCGAACCTAGACCATGGGCGGTGGTCGTGGTAGTGAAAACTTGTTCATAAGCATCCGAGTGTTTGTTGCCTACGTTGTCGGCAGCGTCGAGAGAAGTCTTGACGGTTGAATCAAAGGTGCCCCAGTAGGCGGTGTTGTAGCTGCGAAAGGTCGAGTCTTCATGGGCCTTGACCACGCCGTCGGCTTCATAGATCCAGTGCCGCAAGATCGTGTCGTGCAGTCGCCGCGTCGAGCCGGACGCGACGGTCGTATCGAGACTGCTCTTCCGCTCGCCAGTCATCGGCGGCGGCGAGGTCACGGAGCCATCGCCATTAAGTGTCAATTCGATGGCCGTGGCGGCCGGCATCGAGACGCTCGCCTGTTTCTTGAAACTACGGATCGTAGTCGAGGTGGCCACGTTGGTCAGGTCCGTGGTGCCCGTGACAAAGACTTGGCCGGTCGAGGTCGTCTCGTGAGTGAAACCGGGCTGGGCCGAAGTGATCGTCGTCGCGAAGGTGGTCAGCCGCGAACTGGGGCCAGTCAGTTTGGTCGAGCCATGCGTGCGTGTGAACTCGGTCGAGTTTTCGGTCGGCTTGTTGTATTGGAGTTGTTCGATCTCGCGGTAAGTCGTTTCGATATTGTAGTCGTCTTTGAGGCGATAGAAGGAAAGACCCAGACCCGTGAGCGAATTGACCATCTGGGTGGTCTGTTTGACATTGCCATCGTTTTGATATTCGTGTTTGAGATTGTATTTGAGTTCGGATTCGCTGCGGTTCTTGTCGGTCGTCTGGCTGTACGAGTGAAGTACGGCGATGTCGATCTCCTGGCCACCACCTTTTTCGATGCTGCGTGCGACCTGGCCGGACTGGAGCGAAGTAGCGTACAAGATTGTGGCCCCGAGGATCGTTTGATCAGCGGTGTAAGTGCGGACGTAGTCGTTCGTGATGGTCGAGTTGGCGTTGGCCGAATAGTGGACGGTTCCGGTGCGGACGGTTTTTGAGCCTTGCGGTAAAATGTGGCCGTTGCCGGAGAAGTTCGTGTTGAAGTTCGAGGTGGTGGTTTGTGTGCCATGGAGCGTCAATTGATAGCGACTGCCTTCCACAGGCGGAGTCGCATAAGTTCCGTCGTCGTTTCGGGGCCGCATGGTGGCGGTCGTATTATCGATGGCGACGGGTTCAAAACCAGCGGTCGTGATCGTGAGGCTGGCGTTTTGGTAGTTGATCGTATCGTTACTGGCTCCTGACGAACTGCCGTTGACGTTGAAGTTGCGACCCGTGGCCGTTTGGTTGGAGTCGAACGTTGTGTTTCGGTGAGAATGGCTGCCGCCTGAAACTTGAACAGTGCCGGAGACCTCGACGTTGCCTGGTAAGCCGCTGCGGTCCCAAAAGCTGTCGACGGTAGTTTGGTAGTTGTAGTTCTGTTGGAAGTATTCGCCCAAGACCACATCGATCTGCGAGTAGGTATTGGAGGTGTTGGGGTTCACCGTTCCAGTAAAGGTGTAATTGGCGTTGCCGGAATGAGTGCCGATGGACTTGAAGCTGGCGGAGTTGAAGTTATCGAATTGTCCATTGTCGAGGAAATCATTGGCGATCAGTTGGTCGGTCGTTTCGATAGTGGAACCGGTGACGGTGACGGACAGATGTTCTTTGTACCAGTCGCTAGTTCCAAATTGGCCCGGGCCCCCCATGCCACCCAAGTCGGACGAACGAGAAACCGTAATGGTGTAGTTGTAGGTGTAGAAGCTGATCAGGTAGGTGCCCAAGTCGGTGTCGAACCCTTTGACCTCGGCATGATAGACGGTCCCCGAATTAGATCCGGACGCATGTGTGCCGAAGTAAGAAGGCAAGGTTTGAATTTGGTTCCAAGCGTAGGAAGCCGGGGCGTTGGTCCGCCAATGGGTCGAGAGGGTGAGGGCAGAGTATTCGGAGTATCCCGCGCCGGGACTGGTGCCGTTGACTTCGGTGACTTCGTTGTTGCCACCAGCGATGGCACCGCCATTGGCACCCGAGCCCGGTCCGTTGTCGAATTCCCCTGCATCACCCGAACCGCCAGAGCCACCTGTGTCACCCGTGCCGCCGCCCGTGGGGTCGTCGCCGCCGAAGCCGGAGAGCATTTGGCGGTCTTCGAGGACTTCAAGCGCTAAGGGTGTGTAGTTGTTGGCGTAGTCGGGTTCGTCGTGCCAGATGCGACGAAGCGTGTAGCCTAGCCTAACTTGAAGAACGTTTGTGTCCACGTGCTGATCGGCTTGTTCATGGTCTGCCTTCCGATGACGAGGTGAAAAAAACTTTCGTGCGGTGATGATGGAACGTTTTCTCTGGGGGCGTCGTTCACCAACAGGCAGAACGCGGGCCGGCGTCAATTTGGCGGTTGGATCTGTCTGTTGGTGCGAACTTGGAACTCGCCAAATTGACTCTGGCCACGCGGTTAATAAGCTCTGCTGTTTGCGTGGCTAAGTTCGATCGCCGCAGCGCTGAGCGCGGCGGTGGAGGTTGTAGTGCCCAACGATGAATAGTCCAAAGTGGCGACGAATCTTGCGTCACAAAGATGAGTAGAAGCCCGAGCTAGGACCTGTCCAAATCCTTGCGATAGAATCATTTGGGGGGAAGAGAAGGCCCGTGTCAACAATGGAGAGGTCGATTTTTGGGAAGAATTTGGGAAGTTTTTTTGACGTGCGGAGAGCGGGGGGAAGGCGGCCACTGACCGACACTGGCTGCGGGGCAAGTTGGACTTGTGTGATATTTCAGGCTGGATCCAGCAGTCGGTCGCAAGTTGGTCAACGATCCAGCCAACTCAGGATCGATTTGGTGACCAGTTCTGGGGCGTCGTGTTGGACGAAGTGGTCGGCGTCAGGGATCGTGACGAGCGTCAGATCTTTCTCCAACCATTTCCACGTATCGTTAAGGGCTCCCGGCAGGAGAGCTTGGTCCTTTAATCCGTGAATCATGAGGACTGAACATTGGACCTTGGGTCCGTCCTCCGTGGGAGCCGTGTAGGGTTCGCGTGGGTAGTTCGCTTTGTAGTAGTTCAGCATGCCTTCCATCGACGAGCGTTGCATGGCCGCCAGATGCTTTGGGCGGGCGTCTGGGTCTTTGACCCACGCGACCAGCACTTCGGGGGTGACCATGGAAGCCGCGTTTTCGGTTTGAAAGAATCGAGCATAGGCGCTGTTTTCGCGTTGCTGCGGGTTGTTCGCCAATTCACGTTGTAGGCCGTTGGGGTGCGGCAGATTTAGAATGATCAAGCGTTCGGTCATTTCGGGGTGTGTCATCGCAAATTGCCAAGCGACCATGCCGCCCCAATCGTGGCCCACAATGATGGCTTGCTCGCGTTTGAAATGCTGAATCACACTTTTGACATCGCCCACCAACTTGTCCAGTGTGTAGTTCTGGACACCAACAGGTTGATCGCTTTCATTAAAGCCGCGTTGATCGATGGCCACGACTTGATACTTTTCGGCCAGGGCCGGCATTTGATTCCGCCACGTGTACCAATAGTCGGGAAAGCCATGAATCATCACGACCAATGGGCCTTCACCTTTGGTCACGTAATGCATGCGGACGTCGCCGGATTGAGCAAAGCCGTGTGTGCCAAGTTCAAGTTGGTCGTCCGGCTCGTCGGCTGCTGCCGCATCCATCCAGCCAACGACCGCAAGTAACAGGCCGCAAACGATTGCCGGCATCCATGTTCGCGAACAAGAGTTGTTTTGAGCCACGATAAATCATTCCTCGGTGTGTGAGACTTGCAGTTGTCCATAGGGCCACGGCGTTGCCGTTCTCCCCCCTGAGTATAACGCATCGCCAACCCGGTACGGCAGTCCGGTGTACGATTGTCAAACATTCCAACAATGATTCCGATTTACGACCGCAAGATAGTTCGAAATGGTATAGCCGCCGAAGTTCAAACCGCTTCTGAAAGTCGTGGACGATAGGCGCGGAGAAACATCGACGATCGAGGAGTGACGCTTTCGAAGCGTTGTTTGGCGGATTCATTGAAGCTTGATACGAAGAAGGTTATGATGTCACGAACCATCCTTGAATTCGTAGGATGCCTGGAATTCGAGATCGTGAAGTAGTCATGCCAGCCAAGATTGAATCGATTCAGGTGGGTCGCTCGCGGTTTTTTGAGGCCGCGAGCGATTCTGTCAAACCGTGGACGTCGGCGATTGTCAAGACCGCAGTCACGGGCCCAGTTTTGGTCAGCGAGAACGGTTTGGACGGGGACCAGCAATCCGATTTGGTGCATCATGGCGGAGCCGACAAAGCGGTTCTGGCGTACGCCATTTCACACTACGCCTTTTGGCACACTCGTTATCCCGAACATCGGTTTGTTGCTGGCGGATTTGGCGAAAATTTGACGATCTCGGGCTTCGACGAGACCACTTGCTGTATTGGAGATGTCTGGCAAGTTGGCGGTTGTTTGATGGAGATTTCTCAGCCGCGGCAACCCTGTTGGAAACTCTCTCGCCGTTGGTCGATTCCCAAACTTGCTCAAGAGGTGCAAGACGAACGTCGGACCGGATGGTACTTGCGAGTCGTGCAGCCAGGGTCAGTGCAGGCTGGCGATGAAGTTGTGTTAGTCGAACGACGGCACCCCAAGTTTACCATCGACCACGGCTTGGGTGTGATGTACGCAAATCCACGAGTCAAAGAAGACGATTTGGAATTGGCCCACCTCCCAGAACTTTCGACGTCTTGGAAGACCAACCTCCATTCTCGCGCGGCTCAACACGAACATGCTCAGGACCAACCTCGACTGTTGGGGAATTGAGACCCGAGGTCATCGGTTTAGAGCGAACGAAACGAAACGCGTTTGTTCGAGCTTGGTCGTTCCCAAGACCGATTCGGTAACGGAAGAGAATGAGCCAAACGCTCTCAGCAAATTTTTCGATCGATGCCAAGCTCCGTCGGTCGAGAGATTTAGCTGCTTTCCGCTCCGACTAAGAAGTCGGATCTAGGATGGAATTGCTGGCCTACGGATGACGTCGGAACCACGGATGCCGTCGGAATCACGGATGGCAAAGCCGAACTACGGATGAAATAGCCGGCCTTCGGATAGTTGTCCGAGGAGTTCTGCAACCAACTCAGGCTGTAAAGACGCGGGGTTTTGTGCGATAATAGTTCCGTCGATGCGAATGGGGTCGCATCTTCGTTGCCCTTGGTGATTGCTATTTTAACCACGATAGAATGAGGCCTCCCATGCGTTCTCTACGACAACTCGCGACGATGGCTGTTTACAGTTGCTTGGTAATGGCCGTTGTGGTGAACTTCGCCACTTTGTTCGCCGATGGTTCCCAAGATCCCAATCAGGCGTATCTGAATGCCGCCGACGCGGGAGCCGAGTTTGCGGTGCAGGGCGAATACTCCGGTGTGATCAAGACAGGAGAAGCAGAGATCAAAGTGGGTGTGCAAGTGATCGCCGAAGGCAGTGGAAAGCTGGCGTGGGTGGCATACATGGGTGGCCTCCCTGGCGATGGGTGGGATGGCGATCCACCGCGACGCGGCATCGGGGAAATGCGCGGTGATGGGGGCGTTTTGCAGGGTGATTCCGGCACGGCAGAAATCCGAGACGGCCGCTTGGCAATCATCACCTCCGAAAATGTCCGCGTCGGTGAATTAACGCGAACCACGCGAGTCTCTCCAACGATGGGGAGCCCGGCGCCGGCGGGCGCGGTGGTACTGTTCGATGGCAGCACGGCCGACAAATTCGAAAACGGAAAAATGGACGAGAACAAGTTGCTGATGCAAGGCGTCACCAGCAAAGACAAGTTCCAGAGCTTCCAACTTCACTTGGAGTTTATGCTGTCGTTCATGCCCAACGCGCGCGGCCAAGGACGCAGCAATAGCGGTTGCTACATGCAGGGTCGCTACGAAACTCAGATTCTCGATTCCTTCGGACTGACCGGCGAACAGAACGAATGTGGTGGAGTGTACTCCATCGCCAAGCCCAAGCTCAATATGTGTTTTCCGCCTTTGTCATGGCAAACCTACGAGGTGGAATTCCAGGCCGCTAAGTTTGACACGACCGGAAAGAAAATCGAAGACGGTTGGATGACGGTGAAGCTCAACGGTGTGATCATTCACGAGAAGCTTCTGTTGACGCACGCGACCACGGCTTCTCCCTTGAGTGAAGGTCCCGAACCGGGGCCCGTGTATCTGCAGGACCACGGCAATCCGGTTCGCTTCCGCAATATTTGGGTCAAGCCACTCGCTGAATAGTTGCGGGCATGGAACCGCTTCATCACGAGTTGACCATGGACTTGCAAATTGGAGAAGTCGACGGATTAACGCATCGTGAGCACAACGTCTCTTCTTCCTCTTCTTCATCCGTAGTTCGGCGTTGCCATCCGTGGGAAGTGCCTGTCCGCCAACCCCTCAATTTCAGTCCCGCATGGTCTCAGCTATCTGCGATTCCATCAAATAGCCGCGTCGCGAAAAAAAGTGGCGATGCGTTCTTTCGGGTTTTCACCCATCGCGGCTGCCACGGTCAAATCGACGAGTTCATCGTCAGATGCTTCAATCAAGATGCCATTGATTTCGAGGAATACTAGTGAAGACGCCAATGCGACACGCTTGTTTCCGTCGACAAAAGGATGGTTCAAGACGATATGATAGAGGTAGGCTGCCGCCATTTCAAAGACGTCGTGATGAAGGTATTCTCCATCGAAACTCGCTTGTGGCTGAGCTAGGGCCGACTCAAGCAAGCCAATATCTCGCAAACCAGTTCCGCCACCATAGTT
>JAUXWY010000062.1 GCA_030681235.1 Pirellulaceae bacterium
ACAAGAGATATGCACTCGAGAAGTTCCGGTGCATACGTATCGCAGGGAATCCCGCGAACGAACGGAAACTTACTGTGTGACCGTCCCGCGACAACAAACTCGGACGGTGACTCAATGTGTCTACGAGCGAATCCCGCAGACTCGAACGGTCGAATGTGTCGTCAATCGACCAGAACGCCGCGTTCGCGTCTGCCATGTGCCCTACTGCGAATACGTTCCCGAGACGGTCATGCACCAGTATTCGGTTCAAGTTCCTGAACGGCACACGGAAACTCGGTACCGTACGGAATGCCGCCGCCTCCCGCGGTTGGTGTCGCGACAAGAGACGGTGATGGTCCCAGAGATCAAATCCGAACTTTGTCACGCGACGCGAACTCGAGTTGTTCCACGAGTGGTTTCGGAGCCGTGTACGGTTATGGTTCCGCAACGCAAGACTCGAACCTGTTACCGTACGGTTTGTCGGCAAGTTCCGGAAGTTCAGAACTATACGTACTGCGTCACGGTTCCAGAAGTTCACGAACAAACTTGTTATCGAACGGTTTGCCGTCAAGTGCCGGAAGTCAAGACCTGCACCTACACGGTTTGCGTTCCTGAACCGGTGACGGTGCAAGTGACGCGACAACGGTGCGTGATGGTCCCGATGGTGATTGAAGTGCCTTGTTCGCCGACACCGGTTTGCGAACCATGTTCGATCGCGGTCAATCGCGACTGCGGTTGTGCCGTCATCGATTTTGTCGCGGGTGCTTTTCGCCGATTCCGTTGCCGATAACGCGACCAAGGTCGGCAACCCCGAAGCGAAAGTCGCCCAGAGTTCGTCGAATTTTACACATCGCTTCCCGCCGGAGGCGATGTTTTTTTTGTGTCCCTTTCAAGAAAGCATGATTGTGAACCGCTCTCACAAACTTTTCCGCCTGGCGTTCCTTCCAGCGTTACATGCGCGGCGGTCCTGGTATGGTTGGATTGGGGCATTGGTAGCGCTGGGGCTTGGAATTCTCGGCTCGGCGTTGGGTCAGGACGTGAAATACACGCTCCGATTCCCGGCCGCTGCCCAGCACTACGTTGACGTTCAATTGGAGTTCGCCACCGAAGCGGAACAAGTCGAACTGATGATGCCCGTTTGGACTCCTGGCTCGTATTTGGTGCGCGAGTATCCTCGGTTTGTCCAGGACTTGCGGGCGGTAGGAGACGACGAACAACCTTTGACTTGGGCGAAGACCAAAAAGAATCGCTGGATGATCGACACGAGCGAAACAGACACCGTCAAGGTGTCGTATCGCGTCTACGGTCGCGAACTGAGCGTGCGGACGAATTGGATCGATGCCGACTTGGCGGTCTTGAACGGCGCGGCGACTTTTATGGTCCCGCTGGATAGACTGACGCAATCCATGGGAGTGGAAGTCGTGTTGCCCGCCAAATGGGCCCGCAGTGTTTGCCCGTTGCCCTCCGATGAGAATCGACCGCACGTTTATTTGGCCGATAATTTCGACCAATTGGTCGACAGCCCGATCTTGTGTGGTGACTGTGAGGTGTATCCGTTTCAGGTCGATGGGATCAATCATTATTTGGTCAATTTGGGCGATTCAGAATTGTGGGATGGGCAACGAGCTGCCAGCGATTTGAAGAAAGTCGTCACGGCTCAAAAAGCCTTTTGGGGTGAATTGCCCTATCCACAATACTACTTCTTGAACGTTGTTTTAGGGGCGGGCGGTGGCTTGGAGCATGACAACTCGACCTTGATCATGTCGGGACGTCGCTCGATGAATTCGCCGCAGAGTTATCGACGGTGGTTGTCACTATGTAGTCACGAACTATTCCATGCGTGGAGCGTTCGTCGGTTGCGTCCCAAGGCACTCATGCAATACGACTATGAAAATGAAGTCTACACTCGCGAACTTTGGATTGCCGAAGGCATCACCTCGTACTACCAAGACTTGCTACTGGCTCGTGCGGGATTGATGACCAGCAGCGACTTGTTACAGAGTCTTTCGGCGGAGATCCGAGCCACGGAATCGCGGCCCGGCAATTTGGTCCAAAGTCTTACGGACTCGTCGTTTGATTCTTGGATCGACTTCTACCGACCGCATGAGAATAGTGCCAACACGTCGGTGAGTTATTACAGTCGCGGAGCGGTCGCTGGTTTGATGTTGGACTGTGAATTGCGTCAGCGCAGTGCCGGCGCCGTAAGCTTGGACGATGTGATGCGGGAGGTTTATCGCAGGTTCCGCGATTCTGGGTACGAGAATCGAGACTTTCGGGAGGTTTGCGACGAATTGACGAACGACGACTTTTCTCAATGGTTCCAGGATCATATCGAACAACCCAAGGCATTTGATTATGCGGAGTCACTGTCCGTATTGGGGCTGAACCTTAGCGAGGCTGTGAGCGGCCGCGCCGAAACCGCTGGAGAAAGCCCAAGTCGCGCCGAGTCGGTCACCATAGGGGTCATGCTACGGGACACGGACGGACAGGCGCGGATCTCCGCCATCCGCGCGGGTTCAACCGGCGCCGCGAGCGGACTGAATTTGGATGATGAAGTGATTGCCGTTGGCGATCGTCGGGTCACTGTCGCGTCGTTCGCGGAGGAACTGCGCGGCCTCAAGCCCGGCGAATCGATCAAACTTGTGGTTTCTCGCCGCGGGCAACTGCGAGAGTTCGATGTCCAAGTGGAGGCGACTGCTGTTGAAAAATGGAGGCTAACTCGAGTGCGCCGCCCCAACCGCCAACAAAGAAATCAATGGTCCCAGTGGTTAGAGGCTGGCGCAGCGACCAACGAACAGCCGGCGAAGGCCCAAGAGGGTACCGAAGCGTCGGCGGACGAGGACTCGGAGTGACCGAATTGAACGAATTGAACGAATTGAACGAATTGTCTCAGCGGTCTTGACGCTATTTCTTTGTCGCCCAGTATCCCGCAACTGAAGAAGTTGCGTTAAGCTATCGCCACACTTGGCGATGGGGTCCTGTTCGCTGAGTGCGAGCGCCAGAGTTGTTGTCTTAGGCCCTTTTGGAATGCTGGACGGGTTGCTTCATGCCTCAATTATCGTCGCGCGCGGTCGCTTTTCCTTCGTCGCCGATTCGCAAATTGGCGGCTTCAGCCGATGCCGCCAAAAAACGCGGGGCTCGGGTGTTTCATTTGAATATTGGTCAACCCGATATTGAAACGCCACCCGAGTTTTTTCGCGCCATTGAACACGCTTCATTGAAAGTTTTGGAGTACAGTCCATCCCCTGGTATTCCTGGGCTTCGGCAAGCCATCGCCGATTATTACCAGCGATTGGGGTATCCAGTGGACTCGTCCCAGGTGATCGTCACGACGGGTGCTTCCGAGGCGATCGGGTTCGCGTTTTCAGCTGTTTTGAACCCTGCTGACGAAGTGATCGTCCCCGAACCTTATTACGCGAATTACTCGGCGTTTGCCCTGCATATTGACGCGCAGATTGTCCCTATTGCCACATCGATCGAGCAAAGCTTTGCGTTGCCAGACGTCGACGCATTTCGGGCGAAGATCACGCCACGAACCAAGGCGATCATGATTTGTAATCCGGGCAATCCGACGGGAGTGTTGTACCCGCGTGAGTCCTTGGAGAAGCTCAAGCAGGTGTGCCGTGAACACGATTTGTACTTGATCTCCGATGAAGTCTATCGCGAGTTCACGTACGACGGCTTGAAGCATCATAGTGTGTTGGGGCTCTCCGATTTGGATAACCATACCATTGTGGTGGATTCGATATCGAAGCGATTTTCTGCCTGTGGTGCGCGAATAGGTTGCGTGATCACTCGGAACGAATCGTTGCTTGGGGCGTTCAACAAATTCGCCCAAGCTCGGTTGTCGCCGCCGACGTTGGGACAAATCGGCGCTCAGGCCGTTTATCAATTGCCGGCCACGTACTACGAACAGGTCAATCGCGAATACGCCGCTCGACGCGACACGTTGAAAGCGGCGCTGAATGCCATGCCGGGCGTTGTCTGCCCCGAAATCAACGGTGCCTTCTACGCGATGGTGGGCCTGCCGATCTCCGACGCGGATCATTTCTGCAAATGGATCCTTGACGAGTTCCAACATGACGGACAAACGGTCATGATGGCTCCTGGGCCAGGCTTTTATGCGACACCGAATGCCGGTCGGAACCAAGTGCGGCTCGCTTATGTCCTACAGCAGGCCGATTTGAAGACCGCGATGTCGGTCCTTGAGCACGCCCTGGCAAAATACCCAAACAAATAGCTTATGTAGTCGTTCATGCGCAGAGCAAGCAGATCAAGCAGAGTCAGTTAACCGCGTGGCCAGAGCAAATTTGGCGGATTCAGATCTGGAGTTCGGGCAACAACTGTTACGACAGTTCCTTCGACCAATCGCGGCGTTGACGGCTGCTGAGAATCCCCAGTTTCTTACGGTACTTGGCAATTGTCCTGCGGGCAACTTCGAAGCCCATCGCTTGTAATTCCTGGCACAAGTGTTCGTCGCTCAGCGGATCCGACTTGTCTTCGTGATCGACCAAACGCTTGAGTTCGATTTGCACTCGATCCCATGCGACATCTTCCCCGTCGTCCGTTTGTGTTCCGCCGACAAAGAACCGCTTCATGGGAATGAGGCCTCGAGGGGTATCCATCCATTTCTCATCCACGGCGCGGCTGACGGTCGTCACATGCACGCCAACCCGGTCGGCGATTTGTTGCATCTTGAGCGGCAACAAGTGCTCCGGCCCGCGATCCAAAAACGCCGTTTGGTGTTTGACGATCTCTTCAGCGACGCGCGCGACCGTGTTGCGTCGCTGTTCGATGGCCTCCATCAGCCATTTGGCCGACGCATACTTGCGTTTGAGAAACTCGCGTTCTTCGGCCGTTAACTGCCCGCTTTGATGTCGCTTTTTGTAATAGTTGCTGATGTACAAATTCCCGATGGGGGCTTCTTCGGCTCGCACGCGATATTGTCCATCCGAATCCTTGTAGACCACGACATCGGGAGTGATCGCTGGCGCTCGTGTGATTGTAAATCGCCCGGCAGGTTTCGGATTCAATTTACGCAGCTGTTCCAAGGCGCGCATGATCTGATCGTAGGAATAACCCGTGGCGCGCTGGATCTGTGGAATGCGGTTGTCCCGCAAATCCTCCAAGTGATGATTGACCAAGCAGCGAACCTCTTCGTGCATCGGCAACGTGTCGTCGATCTGCAATAGCAGGCATTCTCGCAAATCCCGAGCGGCAATTCCCGGCGGGTCCAGCGTCTGAATCAACGCCAATGCCTTGCGGGCCAGTTCCAGCATTTCGGGTGGATGGTCGGCAGGTAACAAATCTTCCAAGCCAACTCGTAGATAACCTCCAGTGGCTGGATTCAACGTCGAGATGATCCGTTCGCACATCGACAGGAGTTCCGAGGAAATCTCCAACTCATGCAGCTGGTGGATCAAGTACTCGTGCAGCGATTCCGGGCGGTCCTCGATGTTGGACATTAGATCGTGCTGTTGGTCGATCGAGTCCTGCACGCGGTTGGAAGAAACTCGCGGTCGATCGTCGAAATGGTCCGGAACGTCGCGGTCCATCTCGACCAATCGTTCGAAATCATCGACGTTATTGCTGGTGTCATCGACCACGATTTCGCGGTTTTCAGACGTGGGGGCAGAGTCCTTTTCGAAGGTTTCGTCCGGTAATTCCGGGTCATTGGTGGAGACCTCCAAAACCGGATTCTCTCGCAATTCCTCCTCGACTCGTTCCAACAAAGCCGTGACGGGCAACTGGAGGATCTCCATGGATTGGATCATCCGTGGAGCCAGGATCTGGGATTGTTTCTGTTGGAGATGTTGTCCAAACGATAGTCGCATGCCACTCGTGTCCGTTGAGTTCCGCTACCAAAGTCCTCGTCAGTAGGTCGCCCGCTTGCATTTCTTGTGCCGAACGACTGGTAAATAATAGCATTTTTTTTAGACGGGGACAGTGATTCGATTCGCTGAATTCCAATTCACCCGGTATTTCACACCCGAAAATCCAAAAATCACCGTTTTTTCTTGATGTTTAGGTCTCAATAACAACGATCGAGGCGAACGTCCCAACCGGACAAGTCCCAACCGGACAAGGAAAGGTAGCGGAAGTCGACAAGAATTTCGGCAGCTTAGGTAGCGGAAGTCGCCAAGACTTTCGGTTTTTCCAGGGCAAACGTACACTGCCGAAAGTCTTGGCGGCTTTCGCTACGTTTAAATCCTTATCGTTACGGCCACGGGCCAGGTTCCGACGGGCGCGTCAAGTCGGTACTGGCGGACACGGTCGCTGGTGGTAAGAATCACATGGACCTGGAAATGACCCTGGCAGCGGATGCCGGCGCTGAGACGAAAGTCCTCGAGACATGCTCGAGTTTCGGCGACCTCAACAGTAGATAAACGGAGATCGAAATCATGTTACGCGCCCCAAGAGTCGTTTGCCGTCCACATGTTATGGCGGCATTGCTAGTTCTATTGTCGACGCAGGTTGCCGGCGGCTGGGAGCCGTTGGAAGGGCAAGCCGCCAGTGAAGCTCGGGCATCCAGAACGAAGTCCGTTTGCGTGGGGTCGGATACTACTGCCGTGGACCCGGCTCTCGATGTGAAGTCCCAAACCGTCAATGCCACTGAACTTGGAAAAAGCGTCCCCGAGCTCCCGTTCGGCATCACAAGTTTTGGCGCGGCAAAAATCGGCGATGCCATCTATGTCTACGGCGGACACACCGGCACCGCGCACCATTATTGGAACACGTCCCAATCCAATCAGTTGTTGCGTTGGGATACAAACGCCGCCGACACTCGCTGGGAAGTGGTTTCCGAAGGTGCGGACCGATTGCAAGGATTGGCGATGGTGGCGCATGGGACGCGTTTGATTTTGGTGGGTGGTTTCTTCGCCAAAAACGACGAAGGCGAACCGCACCAATTGTTCAGCCAGGACCACGTGTCGGTGTTTGATACAGCCAACAATCAATGGAGTAAGCTTCCCCAGCTTCCAAGTGGTCGATCCAGTCACGATGCGATCATCCATGAGGACAAGCTGTACGTTGTGGGTGGTTGGAACATGAGTGGAACTGAGTCGACTCAGTGGCACGATTCGGCCATCATGATGGACTTGAATGCGGCGACGCCAACGTGGAAAGAGCTTCCGAATCCAGGTTTCAATCGCCGCGCGTTGGCCTTGGCGGCTTTTGAAGGAAAGATTTTTGCAATTGGCGGAATGGAACGCGACGGCGCGCCGACTCGCAAGTCTTCCGTCTTCGATCCGAAAACGCAGCAATGGAGCGAAGGACCGGAACTCCTAGGCACCGACGGTATGGTTGGATTCGGTGCTGCGAGTTGGCCCGTGGACGGTCGATTGATCACGACCGCCTACGATGGCAGCGTGCAAGTGTTGAGTACGGACCACAAATCTTGGGTGGCCGCCGGCCAAACCGACGACGCCCGTTTTTTTCACCGAATGTTGCCCCATCGACCGGGGCACTTGGTCTTGATCGGTGGTTCCAACATGGAAAGCGGAAAGTTCTTGCAGCCCGAAGTCATTCGAATCGAGTCGGCGACGGGCGTGAATGCTCGTTGACTCGTGATTGTTGTCCGAGCCATTTCGGACTACCATCTTGATGCATGCTCGGCGTTTTTCGAAGTGCCGACGACCAACGACTTTGCCCCGAGGGAATTCTGATGATCGGATCGTGGTACAGCTTGAAGTTGCGTTTGGCCGCGATTTGGGTCTCGCTGCAATTTGTGGGCGTTTTCGCGGCACCGCTGTTGGGTGACGAAGGGTATTTAAAGCCTCCCGCAAACGTCGTTGATATTTTGGATGCCGAGCCGACGCCTCGATTGTCAGCCAGTCCCGATGGTCAGTGGCTATTGTTGATTCAACGACCGTCGATGCCTTCGATCGCTGATCTGTCGAGACGCATGTTGCGACTGGGTGGATTGCGAATCGATCCAGTGGCGAACAGTCGATTTTCTGGGGGGTATAATCGTGGGGTTTCGTTGCGACCATTGGCTGGTGGCGTTGCGGTCCAGGTGCCGCTGCCGGATGAGCAACAGATTGCTGAAGTGGCATGGTCTCACCGCTCGAATTATTTCACCGTGACAACGGTTTCGGACGCCGGTTCGCAATTGTGGTTGGTCTCGGTGGACTCCCCAACGATGCCAAAATGTATGGTTACCAACCTTCATTCGTTAACCATGGGCATCGAGTGGCAACCGGACGGTCAATCATTGATTTGCGGAACGGTTCCGTCCGCCCGAGGACCGGAGCCGCAACCTCCACGCATTCCCAACGGTCCAAATATTCAAGAGTCGGCCGGTCTTGAATCACCGGTCCGTACCTATCAAGATCTCCTCAGCAATCCCTATGATGAAGCGTTGTTCGAATACTATGCCACGGTCCAATTGACCGAGGTGACGGTGGCGGGCGATCAGAAGCCCATTGGCCATCCCGCCATCTACTCCGATGTTTCGACCTCGCCTGACGGTCAGTATCGGTTGGTAACACGAGTCAAACGCCCATTTTCTTACTTGCATCCGATCAGCAGTTTTCCCAAAGAGGTCGAGGTATGGAACATAGCGGGCGATCGAGTTTACTCGGTTGCCGATATCCCGTTGGCGGACAATATCCCAATTGAAGGCGTACAGACCGGTCGGCGCAGCATCCGCTGGCGCGCGAATGAACCCGCAAGTTTGTTGTGGGCCGAAGCATTGGATGGAGGCGATCCACGAACGGTAGCGGCACATCGAGATCAGTTGTTCGTCTTGTCCGCGCCGTTTCAAGACGAGCCCCGCGAATTGGTCAAAGTGCAACATCGCTTTGCCGGTATCACCGAGTTTGCCGACGCGAATTTGGTCGTTGTAACCGAGATGGACCGCGACCGTCGCTGGATGCGGACGTTGATGTACGACCAAAGAACGCCAGCCAGTGATCCTCTCGTATTAATGGATCGCAGCATGCGAGATCGCTACGGTGATCCTGGGCAATTGGTCTCGGACTTGACTCAAAACGGGCAACGAGTGGTTCGGCAGGATGGCGATTGGGTGTATCGCAGCGGCGCTGGCGCTTCGCCTCAGGGGAACTTGCCGTTTTTGGACCGGCAAAATCTCAAGACATTGGCGACCGAGCGGATGTGGCGTTGCCAGGTAGGTTTTTACGAGTCCGTCATAAAAGTTTTGGAAAGTGGAGCGGATAAGAAGCCTGTCGTGTTGATCTCGCGCGAGTCCAACGAATTTCCGCCGAACTTGTTTCGCCATGATCTGCACGCCGGAAACGACACCGCAGTGACCTCGTTTGCCGATCCGACACCGCAAATTCGCGGCATTCAAAAACAGCTGGTGAAATACGAACGAGCCGATGGAGTCCCTTTGTCGGCCACGTTGTACCTGCCGGCCGACTACGTGCCCGGGACTCGTTTGCCGTTGTTTGTCTGGGCCTATCCTTTGGAGTTCAATGATGCGGCGACTGCGGGGCAAGTCGCTGGGTCGCCGTGGGAATTCACGCGGATTAGCGGCTCCAGTCATTTGACATTGCTGACGCAGGGCTACGCCGTCATGGACAATGCCACCATGCCCATCATTGGCGATCCCGCGACGATGAACGACACCTTTGTTGAGCAAATCGTCCAGGCGGCCGATGCTGCGATCAACAAAGCGGTGGAACTGGGCGTGGCTGATCCCAACCGAGTCGGAGTCGGCGGACACAGTTATGGCGCCTTCATGACCGCCAACCTGTTGGCACACACGGATCTTTTCAAAGCCGGGGTCGCCCGTAGCGGTGCTTACAATCGCACCTTGACTCCGTTTGGTTTCCAATCCGAGCGGCGAACGTATTGGGAAGCTCCCGAAGTTTACATGAAGGTGTCCCCATTTTCGCACGCCCATCGGATCAATCAGCCGTTGCTGTTGATCCACGGAGAAGCGGACAACAATCCGGGCACGTTTCCACTCCAATCGCAACGACTCTTTCAAGCCGTGAAAGGAACCGGCGGCAACACTCGGTTGGTCATGTTGCCCTACGAAAGTCATGGCTATCAGGCGCGCGAGTCGATCCTGCATACCCAAGCCGAGACCATTCGGTGGTTGGACAAATACGTCAAAAACGCCAGCGGTTCAGCGCCCTAGGAGTTCGTCCGAGATTCATTTCCTGACAAAGGCAATTTA
>JAUXWY010000065.1 GCA_030681235.1 Pirellulaceae bacterium
GCTGATCGCAGCGGAAACTGAAGTTTCCGATCAGGAAGCGGGGCTGACGCCGCCCGTTTCGACGATACCCGTCAACATGAGCCTGGCAACGATGGAACGGAAAATGATCGAAGCCACGTTGGAGAGATTCCAAGGTCACCGCCAAAAAAGTGCCGAAGCATTGGGAATCGGTGTTCGCACGTTGACGAACAAACTGCGCGAGTATGGTTATGCGCCGCGTGAAAAGACCTACATCAGTCGTGAGACTCGGGCCGCATAGAATGGTATGGCAAGCCGATGAGTGAAATTCAAAGGCCACGTACCAGCGAGTCGGAAACGGGACCAGATTCCGGAGGGGCTCAAATGTCAGAGGCAACTCCATTGTCGGCGGTCCAGTCGATACTACAGTCCATCTTGCCTGTGCATGTGGGCAGCGGCTTGGCCCCCATTCAGCGCAGCGAATCGCTAGTCCTTCCACGTGAAGTTGGGTTTGCGAAAAGGCGACAGGAGTTTCACAGCGGCCGCGTTTGTGCGGTTCACGCTTTAAGACAAGCCGGTTGGACCTCGAATCTCAGTGAATCAGCAGTGGGAAGTCGGCCTGGTGCTCCAGCGTCGGAAGACCTCCAAGCGATTGTCGGTGTGAGCTCGGATCGATGCCCCCAATGGCCGACAGGCTTTGTGGGCTCGATCTCTCACAGCCAGAATTGGTCCTGGGCCGTTGCCGCATCCGCGCAGTACCTTGCCGGGATTGGCATCGATACCGAAGTGATCATGACACCTGAAATTCATGAGACCGTCAGGCCGGAAGTTGGCACGGAACTCGAGTGGGCGTTGGTGAGCAAACTTGCATTGCGGCCAGAACTCGAAACAACGTTGCTGTTTTCAATTAAGGAAACCTTTTTCAAGCTCTGGTATCCTCTGGTCAAGCAATTCTATGACTTCACGGACGTGCAATTGGTACAAGTTGCGGCCGAATCGCAGCTTGCGAACGCCGATTTAAGAACCCATCATTTGAGTTTCGGTTTACATACTCGGCGAGCATCGACGGAAATGGCGGGACGCGCCGATCAACACACCATGACGCGCGTGGACGCCCTCTGGACGGATGCCGAGGTCTTTACTGTGGCCTGGTTGGATCCGAAATTTGCAGCCACTTCGTGAGAGCGGATCTGAATTCGCGTGACGACACCAGCCAAATGAACCGCGGGGCTTTCCTGGCGCCTGCCCCGTTTTCAGGGCAACTCGCTCGCGGTACGTTATAGCCGCAGTTGCTGCGTTTGCGGCGAAGAGAAGGTCCGTTGCTGTCGTAGAAAGTCGTTAGAGCATGTCGCAAAATCCAAGCGAGTTGGGGTTTCGATTTCCTGCCGAATGGGAGCGGCAAGCGGCGACTTGGGTGACTTGGCCGCACAACCCCGCGACTTGGCCGCACTGCTTCGAACAAGCAACCGTCGAGTTCGCGGGAATGGTCGCGGCCATCGCGGCGGATCAAATCTGCAAC
Source organism: Pirellulaceae bacterium (assembly GCA_030681235.1). Classification (GTDB taxonomy): domain Bacteria; phylum Planctomycetota; class Planctomycetia; order Pirellulales; family Pirellulaceae; genus M30B19. The sequence goes on from JAUXWY010000065.1 coordinate 1,478, forward strand.
GTGATCGCTGTCCAGGCCAAACATGCATCCATTCGACAGCTCTTGTCGCAGCATGGCGATGACTCGCGTGTCAAACTTTGGGATTGGCCAACCAACGATTCCTGGGTCCGCGACTACGGACCGACATTTGTCGTTCGGGAGACTGAGGCTGTCAAGGAACTGGCGGCGGTCGATTTCACTTACAATGGTTGGGGCGAAAAATATCCACCGTTTGACGATGATCAGAAAATCGCGACGCGAATCGCAACTCAACTGAACGTTCCTCGGTTTGCAGCACCATTGATCCTGGAAGGTGGTGCCATCGAAACCGATGGGCAGGGTCGATTGATGACGACGCAGTTTTGTGCGCTCAACAAGAATCGAAACCCAACACTCTCTCAAGTCGAGGTCGAAAAAATTCTTCGCGACCATTTGGGAGTACGCCACATTTGGTGGCTACCTGGGCGCCCGATTGTCGGCGACGATACGGACGGACACATTGATCAGATCGCGCGCTTCACGGCTGCCGATCGCATTGTGGTTGCCACGTGCGCGGATCGTGGACTACCTGATTTTGAACCAGCGGCCGAAAATCTGGCGGCTCTAAAGAAATGGGTCACGGCTGATACCAAGTCGTGGGAAATCGTGCCGTTGCCGATGCCCAAACCATTTGAGATGGACGGACAAATCCTCCCGGCCAGTTATACCAATTTTTACATTACCGATCGCAGCATCCTGGTGCCTCAATTCGCTGATCCCAACGATTCGGTTGCCGTCGAGCGGTTACGAGTGTGCTTTCCAAACCATCAGATCAAGCCTTTACCGTCGAAGTATCTTGCGGACGGTTTAGGCTCGTTCCACTGCCTAACGCAACAGCAACCGGGCTAGTCGTCTATACAAAGGCAATTTAACGAACGCTGGTGTACCGGCTTCAGCCGGCGGGAGTTGCGAAAACGCTTCTTTTCAGCTACCGGCCGGCTAAAGCCGGTACACCAGCGCGCGCTAAACTACCGGCCGGCTAAAGCCGGTACACCAGCGCGCGCTAAATCGATCCTGTTACGAGTTCTCGGAGCGTCCACATCCGTTGGAGCGGAGCGCGGAAAAACGCAATTTAGCGAGCGCTGGTGTACCGGCTTCAGCCGGCGGGAGTTGCGAAAACGCTTCTTTTCAGCTACCGGCCGGCTAAAGCCTAATGCCACCTACTTTAGGATGAATCTTCTTTCTCGCCAGATGGTTCGGCCTTTTTTTTCTTCGATGTTGGCTTAAAACTCGCAGATTTTGGGCTACGTTGGTGGGCAACACGCGGGGAGCTCCGTGGACTCTTGCG
>JAUXWY010000083.1 GCA_030681235.1 Pirellulaceae bacterium
CTCGAATCACAATTGTCGTCGAGGATGATAGGCTCGAGCGTTTTTGCCGTGAAGCGCTGATGCAGTTGGGATACTACCGAAAGGAAATTCGCGTGCGGAAGTCGCCTCCGGGAAAGGGCTCCGGGAAAAGCTGGGTCACTCAACAGCATGTAGCGGAAGTAAAAACCCTCCGCAGCCGGAACTACCAATCACTGGCTGTCTTGATTGGTTCCGATGTTGACGAATTAAGTCTTAAAGAACGAATTGCTCAATTAGAAGAATCGCTGAGGGTATCTAACTTAGATGAGCGCGGGACCGACGAGCGAATTGCCTATTGGTTACCAAAGTGGCACATTGAAACGTGGCTTATGGCTTTTAATGGTCACGAAGTCACTGAGATGACGGACTACAAAAACCAATTATCCACCGTCAACTTCAAGAACGTCGGAGCAGCCTACGTCAAGCATTATCGAAACCGAGACGATCTCGGGCTGCCGTCGCTTGCGAACACATTCGCTGAAACGGTTCGGATCGAAAGTTAACACCTACTCGAACTCACGTTTGGTTCCGAAGTTTTTTAGTTCGATAGCACCTGTGCGCAGCCAATAAAACAAGCCTGATGGAATTTACCATCAGGCTTGTCAGTTTAAAATTGGATTCGGACTAGACCTTAGTTGTGGGTTTTGAAGTCCAAATACCACCAGCCGTTCTTCCATTCCAACTCGACTTTACGCCATCCTAAGGGAACTTGTGGGTAAGGATAGAAAGGTCCGATGTATGGCCAAGCGGCTGCCGAGTATTGACCTGGGTACGTGACACCAGCATAGTTCGGGTAAGCTGCGTAGGCTGGCCACGCGTGACCGGGCATGTTCGGATGATCCATCATCGGAGCCATCCCGCCACCTGGTCCACCCATCGGCACTGGTCCACCAGCCATCGGTGGAGCTTGTGGCATCGCTTGCATAGGGGTTTGAGGAATAGCGTTTGGTTCCTGCCGAGCGTAGGCAACCGGAGCCACAGTTCGAGCGGCGTTCTGACGAATCTCTATCTCGTCCACGATTTGGACCAAGCCCAAATCCCGAGCCGATTGCGCAATGTCGAACACCAACGCTTCTTGTGCTTCGCTGGCGACATAGCCAGACAACGAAGCGGTGCCGTCTTCCACCTTCAGATCCAATTGAAACCCCTTCAATTGGCCTTGTTGCTTGGCTGTTTGCAAGCCTTGCATGATCCGATTCGCAATCGCCGGGTCGTCAGCTCGCCCGGTTTGGGGCATCAACAACAGCATCGTGGCGACCGCGAAGCCTAATCCTAAACGTCGCATCATTACCCTCCTGAGTAAGTTACTGCGGCCCACGAATCCGTCAATGCAGCGCGAGCACTCCTCCGCCATCGCAGCGGTTGAATTCGACGCTCACGCCTCAGGGGCCAGTCCATTCAAAAATTGTTTTTGGGTCGGTGCGATCCGGCAATCGGGGAAAATCACCCCTGATTATCCGTGCAGGTCTCGCAACCCAACATTATTTTCGGATGTTCAGGGCGTTGAATGGTGGTTTTTTTTCGATTTTATCAATCTTCGCGACAGTAACGCCCAGAAATGCCCTGCCAACTCTTACTTATCGTTACAGACCCCCAAGGGCAAACCTACAGACGAGGCGGCGCGCGGCGTGGCTTGCGTTCCAGCATCATGGCCCGCTCATCATTGGGATTGGGAATATTGTTATTGTTGTTATTGTTCATCGCAGGCGGGCTCGGAGGTTGCGTGTAGGACTCTTCCCACTTCCAACCCAACGGCGTCGATAGCTCGCGTTCGGCCAGCTTGGCCCAAGGTGTCTTCGGATGTTCCCGAACCACGCGGGTCAGATACATCGTCGCCTGTTCCGCCAGATTCGCTAAACGGCTACCCACTTCGATCGTGTCGGCCCCCTTGAGTTCCCAAGTGTTGTTCTTCGGATCTTCAAACTTCAATCGTGTCTTCGCGGCAGCTAGCATCGCGTTGTAGGCTTCGGTTCGCACTTTCGCTGCCAATACCCGGCCCATCGCCAAATCGTAGCCCGCTTGCCAGCGCGGCACCAATTCGCGTGCTCGGCTCGTTTCGCCCACCGCCAAAATGGCGTAAAGCTGTTCCACTTGCGGCTCGAGCAAGGCGGCCGCGCGTTGGGCTTGCGACAAACTGTTGACAAACTCGGCTTCATCCAATTTCGGAAATCGCAAACCAGGGGTCGTCAATGCACCCACACCCGATTGCATGGAGGCTCGGACCAAGGCCTCGCGGCATGGATTCTGTTTGAGCCCCTTCTGATAACGTTCCATATTGATGTAGTCGGGGCGATATCGTTGCATCACCAACGGATCAAAGAAGTAATTGATATGGGACGCATACGGCGATGTTTCCCAGGCCGTCACTCGGCGGCCGGTCAACTGACGATTGGGGTGAACGGTAAAGTAAATCCCCCCTGTCTCGACCGCCAACCGCGACAAGGCAAACGGACCAAATCCTGAATCCATGGTTTCCAAGTCATCGTCGGGCATCCCGAAAAACCCCAGTTGGATGCGCTCGGGTAAAAGGGTCTCAGGGCCTTGGTCCAAGGTTGCCCATTGCGGGTCCTGATCGTAGTCAGGGTCAGGGTCGACCCATTTGAATCGAACTTTTTCGGTACCGAACGGAGCTGGAACCCCAATGACATAAACCGGGGCAGCTGCCCGGCGACACATTTCAATCACCTGGTCCATCAGGTCTCGGTCGTCGCCAACCTCGTCGGTCACCACCAACAGCATGATTTTGCGTTTATCGGACAATTTCGAATCACGCAAATACGTCTTATGGTCCGTCAGGGCCTGCGCAATGGCCGCAAAAGACCGCTCGATCCCCGCGTCATCATCTTGGATTTGATCGAATGTCGACAGAACGGCGTCGATATCTCGAGACGGCTTGGGCAGCATCGACTTCAGTCCGCTGGCGTATTGATACACTTGAGTCAAAAGCGGTGCGGATTGGAGCGGTTTGCTCTCGTCGGTAAAGTTGAGAATGGTGTCCAATTCACGGTAAACGCGATCGAACCGTTGCTTGATCTCTTGCCTCTGGGGCTGAAGCGATGCCGACTGATCGAACAACCAGATCGCCAGAACAGGTCCTTGGTCGCAAGCTCGCAAGATTTCGTCCGTGATTTGGTCAACCGCACCGGTCGCGCCCGCGACCCCGACGCCCGAGGCGCCGCGGGCAATCACATTTGGGTTCGCTTCCTCCGCCGCCAAAATCGAATCGACGTCGGGAGCAAAAGTGGAGCCAAAATCATCGATCAGCGGTTGCTCCATGGGAGCCAATGCTTGAATGGCGATGGTCTGTGCTTCATTCTTGAGACCCTCGTCGATGGCCTCGCCCAAGTCGCCGATTTCCTCTTGAGGCAAGTCACTAATCGCCAACTCGGTCAGCTCGATTTCTTCAATCACCTGAGCATCGGTGTCACTTTCTAAAACCATCAACGGACGTCCAGGCGTGTAGTAGACGACCGAACCCAGGGCCAACACCAAGATCACATGAAACAACAGACTGAAGACATAATACGGAGCTTCCCCGTCAAATGGGGTCGCGGTTTGTCCCGTTCGAGATTGCCACCACCGACGTAGTGTCTTGAGCACAAGCAAACCCTCCGCAGATAAGTCGAACCACCACCCAGTATCGCCTATTGTCCGTCAAATCGACCGAAAAGGCAATCAGAATCGTTGTGGCATCCCGATTTTCCAAAGAATTCGACTAATCCCGCGACCCTGGAATGATGTTCAACTGCATCCGGGAGCCGTCCCGAACCACCGAAATCGACGTTTGTTGCCCGACTTTGAGGGCCTCGATCGCGTACGTGTAGTCGTAGACATTGTCGATCGCCTTGCCTGAAAGTTCGACAATAATGTCACCTCCTAACAGTCCAGCCTTATCGGCCGGACTGTTCTTCGTCACGCTGGACAAGAGCACGCCTTTGACGTCATCAGCCCCATATTCCGGGACCGTTCCTAGGTAGGCTCGCATGTTGACTCGCCGTTGACCCTCCGCCTGAGCACCCTGATAGAGCTGATAGGCCAAAGGCTCGTCCGCGGTCGCCAGCCCTCGTGCCATCAACGTCATCAAACGCCCGATCTGGGCCGCACCCTCCAAATTGAGCTTTTCAGGAGTGTCGGTCGGCTTGTGGTAGTCTTCATGGCTACCTGTGAACGCCGCCAAAATCGGAATTCCGCGTCGATAGAAGACGCTGGCGTCCGTCGGCAAATCGCAATCATCCTGTAGAACCAACGACAATCCGATGGGAACGTTCCGTTTCTCGATTTCAGATCGCCAGCCCGACGAAGAACCCAGACCTTGCAGGATCAAGTTCTCGCGCAAACGACCGACCATATCCAAGTTCAAGTTCGCCGAGATCATCGGATACAGACTGGTGGGATCTGGGTTGGTTGTATTTGGAGCCGCCAATTTTTCCTCTCCACCATCCACTGGATCAACGGTTGGTGGGGACGGTGCGGATGTCTTGGCTTCGGCACTTGACTTCAGCAATTGATCGACGAAATGGCTGGAGCCGATCAAGCCCAACTCTTCGCCACTCCACGCGGCAAACACCAAATCGCGTTTGGTTTTCAGTTTGCCGTTTTTCACGTCACCCGCCAACGCCTGCGCCATTTCCAACAGCACCGCGACGCCCGACGCATTGTCGTCCGCTCCGAAGTGAATCACTTCTTGAGTCGCGTTGGTTTCCAACGATCCGCGGGCTCGTCCTTTGCCCAAGTGATCGATATGAGCGCCCACCACAATCGCTTGTTGGTACGGCAAATCGGTTTCTACCTTGATCGATGCGGGAAGTTTTCCGATCACATTGCGCCCCGTCTTGCGGATCTTTTGAATATCGACGGTCGCCTCCAAGACCACATCGGGCATCGGCAACCCTACCATCAACTTGCCCTGATCCAAATTCTCTTGCACTTTGGTCAGGTCGCGTTTGATGGTCGCCAACCATCGAGCAGCAACTTCATCAGAAACCGAGATGATTGGTAGACTGGAGCCTTGGAGCGCGCCCGTCTCGTCCAACGGTACCAATTGATTGCGAACTTGCGAGCGGGGCCCGGAAACCACAATCATTCCGCGAGCTCCTTTGTCTCGAGCCAAAGCGGCTTTGCGATGCAAACTTTGAAACATCGCTAACTCTTGCCGACGTTGTGGACTTACATCCTCCGGCATGAACCGAAACACCAGCACCCATTTGTCGGTGACGTCCAAATGCACGTACGAGTCGTATTCTTCGGAATTCGCCGACTTGGGAGCCGCCATGCCGTAGCCCGCAAATACCACGGCAGCGGGTTCGACCGTGCCACCTGCGGAAAACGCGACCGGTCGCCAATCCTTATTCAATTCCAAATTGTTTTCGCCCTGAGCCAGACGGTTTTGGGCTCCCAGTTCGACGCCCGCCGTGAACTCAAACTCTTGAAACCACGTCCCGTTGTCTCCGGCTGGTTCCAGCCCCAATTGATCGTACATGCTGGCGACATAGGCGGTCGCCAATAACTCGCCAATCGTTCCGGTTCCACGTCCGCCCAATGCGGGCCGACACAAGTAATCGACGTGACGCAAGACATCCTGCGGGGTCACGGATTGCTCTAAATCCGGAAAGACCTGCCGCGCATCCGAGTCCGCTTGTTTCAACTCCGCAGCTTTCACCAAGTCGTCGCCAGTCGAGCTTGGCGGGTCCAACCCCATTAGCTTGACCGCGGACTCGTGATTCCAATCGGCCAAATAGATCTGTGATTGTTTCTTGGGATTGCGTGTGGAAGTCCATGACAGTTTCTTGCCGTCCGGCGTAAACGTCGCCAACCCGTCAAATCCGTCGGTGTAGGTCACTCGAAGCGGGGCACTATTCCCATTGGCTGCCACCAAATACAACTCAAAGTTGGCAAAGCCATGAACATTGGTGGCAAAAATCAGATATTGTCCCGACGGATGAAAAAAAGGCGCCCACGACATCGCGTTCATGCGCGTGAGTTGTTTTTCTTGCCGAGTCTCCACGTCCATCGTCATGATTTCTGCGGTGGCTCCATTCTCGGAAAATCGGCGCCAACAAATCGAACGTCCGTCGGCCGAGAAGAAGGGACCACCATCGTACCCGTTGGAAAACGTCAGTTGTTCGACGTCGGTCCCGTCGATATTCATCAGGTATAGATCGATGAAATACGCTGCGTCGCGTTGCAGTAGTTCGTCTTCCTCGGGCGAGCGTTCCCGGGCGTAGATCGCTCGATTCGACGCGAAGACAATCTTCTTGCCATCCGGAGAAATCGCGGCTTCTGCATCGTAGCCATTCGCAGCGGTCAACGGCTGTAACGTACCGTCTCCTGAGCGGAGATACAACTCGAACTCCGGATCGTAGTCCCAAGCATAACGACGCTCTTGTCCCGAAGCTCGCAGTTCCAATTCCGCGCGCTGTTTCTCCAAGGCCTGCGGGTCGTGGTGAGTCGAGGCAAACAAGACACTCACGCCGTCCGGATGTATCCAACCACAAGTCGTCTTGCCATGACCGGGCGACACTTTTTCCACATCCCCCGTTTCAAAATCCAATAAGTAGATCTGATAAAACGGGTTCTCGGACGAACGTTCGCTTTGAAAGACCATCCGCGTTCCGTCGGCACTGAAGTAACCTTCGCCCGACCGGCGTCCATCCAAGGTCAATTGCCGCACTCCGCTGACCAACTTCTGTTCCTGAGCCGGATCGTCCGCCACGGCCACGGCTTCTTGGACGCGAGCAAGAGCCTGGCCAACCGTTCCGTTGACAACGCCCGCTCCGATCATAAGCCCAACAATAGCCCCTAATGACGACCAGCCAGCGGCGGCCAATCCGGAAAGTGAAAACCGTTCTGCGTCTCGCATGTTCATCGCTCAATCGATTCCTGGCAAATAACTTCGTGGCTCAACATTCTGTCGATCCACTGTCGACCCGATTTAATCAGTTAATCCCGTTCGACGGTCACGCTCTGTTCGGACAGTCGACGCTTTGGCAGCGTTAACTCCGGCCGCCGATTGTCGTCATACGATCGTTCGCTTTGGCCATAGCGACCGTAACTGCTGTAGCTGGAGTAGCCGGTTTGATGAGCACCGTACGAGTACTGGCTGCTGTAGGTCCCGTGGGCACCCACGCCATTGACGACCACGCCTATGATATTGGCATTCAAGCTGCGAAGCATATCGACCATCCGTTCGGCACTGACGCGCACGTTTTTCTTGATACGCAGCGCGCAAATCACGCCGTCGACGACGGCCGCAATCGGACACGCGTCCGTCACCACCAGCACCGGGGGCGTATCAATGATGACCATATCGTACAGATTGCGAAATTCCGCAATCACCTCTGGCAAACGATGGGAGGTCAATAACTCTGAAGGTTGGACGGGTTTAACTCCGCAAGGCAGCAGATGCAAACCCTCGATTTCCGTTTCTCGGATTGCTTCCGAAATGCTGACTTGTTCAACCAATAGATCGCTGAACCCTGGCTTCTCTTCGGTCTTGAACAGTTTGTGCAGCGTCGGCCGACGCATATCGCCATCGACCAACAGGACTCGCTTACCCGATTGAGCGATTGTGATGGCAAGGTTTGTGGCCAATGTCGACTTGCCATCCCGCGGCGTAGGGCTGGTCACTTGGATAACTTGGTTCTTTTGGCCCTGCGTGCTGAAGTAGATCGCGGTGCGAACCGCCCGAAAGGCCTCTGCGGTTTGCGATTTCGGTTTGTGGAACGTACACAGAACCGGGTGCAGACCACTGCTCCCGTTGGCTTTGGTCCCGCGGATGACCGGAATGTGCCCAATCAATGCCAAGTTCAATGTCCGGATGATCTCGTGTGGCGAGCGGAACGTCTTGTCACCCACGTCGATCAAATAAGCCACACCGAACCCAATCAACGTCCCCAAAACCGTCGCGATGCCAAATACGATCAACGGTTGCGGCTGAACTTGCGTTCCGTCAGCTGCCGGATTTAATACATTGAATTTGTAGCCCGTGTCGTTGCGAGCCGTGCGAACCTCTTCGACGCTATTTTGAGCGGCCGTGATGTTTTCGTGGATACGATTTCGTTTTTCAATAATCTCGGCTTCCAGTGCGATGGTTTGGGCATAACTTACGGCGGCCGTTGTGCTATCGCGCAACACATTGTTCAAACGCTCCACTTCCTTCCGTTGTTCGAGTTCTTCTGCCACAAGTTTCTTGAGGGCATGCTCCAACCGTTCGGTAGCCGGAATATTATCCGCGGTGCTCGAGGACTTCAAACGCTCTTGAATCAAAAACTTCTTGGATTGGATCTGAGCCTCAATGGTTTTGAGTCGAGGATGCATTGGGCCTAACTTCTCTCTCAGGCTCATGTGCAGCACAATCAAGTCCTGAAGTTCGGCTTTCGGTTGCTCGATCATATTGAAGAGCCGATAGGCCGCACCGTAATCGACCTTGCCAAATTCCTCTTCCAGGACGACTTCCAAAATCACCGCCGGCGGACTGCCTGCTTCCTGAAACGACTTCACCAACTCCAATCGGGTCCGTTTTTCATTGAGCTTCTCCACCGCTAGCTGCAGTTGTGGCGTGAAAAACTCCACGTTGCGCAGCGCTTCAGTCCTTCCTTCTTGATTCAACTTCGGGACCGGATTTTTCGCGCGGAATTCAGCCAACTCAAGGTCAACCGCCGCAAGAGCCTCAGTAAACGTCTTGGTGCTACTCTCCAACTTGGTGATCGCGTCGCCGATATCTTTGCGGAATCCTTCCGTCAAATTCTTTCGGTAGATCTTGATCACGCTGTTCAGGAACATCCCCGAGTCTTCTTTGAACTTGCTTTGAAACTTTAGTTCGAACATGTACACGTCGTTGCGATCTTGTTGGATCTTGAGACGGTCTGCCAAGTATTCATGAATGGGTTGGCCGATCTCTTCCGGACGAGAAGGATTAACCAATTCGGCAAACGTTTCGCGACGAATCAAGCCCTCATCAATCAAAACACCGTTCAGCACATCCGTGCTCCGCATGGCGTTCGGATGACTGGCGGAAAGGGGGTCGTTGGCTCCCAC
>JAUXWY010000084.1 GCA_030681235.1 Pirellulaceae bacterium
CTCGCCGGAGAGGGTCAGACCCCTTTTGGGATAGGCTCTTAGTACGAGGTCGTGTCGGAACGGGAAGCGTTTTTGCTCCGCGCGCTGCAGACGATGCTGGCCGAGGAAGGGCTGCTGGCCAATCCTAACGATGTGGTGATCGTGGCCGCTCCGAATGCCTGGCCCGAGTACAACGAACTGCACGCCTATATCTGCCAACCCTTCACGCGGCGAGGGCGGAGACGGTCGCGCGAGAATTGCCGCGCGCGGGGAGGTAGAAAGATTATGGGCAGAAAGATGGAGGGAATCTGTGTGTAGGCACGACGGATCGGTGAACAAGGCAGGTGAAGTAAGAAGTAAGAAGTAAGAAGTAAGAAGTAAGAAGTAAGAAGTAAGACTCGATCTTCTGTTGGATGGGGCAGCGATAAGACTGATTGAAAATAATCTTCCTGCCCGGAATTTTTCTGCCAACCCTTCGCGCGACAGGGGCGGAGACGGTCGCGTGAGAATTGCCGCGCGGGGGGTGGCAGGAAGATTATGGGCAGAAAGATGGAAGGCTTGCATACCAATCCATGGACACTTGTGTCGGCCTTCCAGGCCTTTTCTGGTCGAGAGACCACGCTAACCGGTGGCTCGCGCACACTGGCTAGGGCTGTTTCGGCCCATCCGGGCCTGTTTCGGCCCTGGGAAAATCATTCACGGCGTAGGGACGCAACCGCGAGCTGGATTGGTGTGTCCCGGACGGGTGTCTCGAATTGTTGTGTGTCCCCAGAAAAGTTGCTGCTCCATGTGAGTGTACGAAAGTGAATTCACAACCTCGGTTCCGGAAAGTGCGGTCACTGACCGCACTTTCTGCGTTTCGGGGCCAGTACTGCTGTTCAAGAGCAACTTTTTAAATTGTGCAGTCAATCCAATCGACCCTGGCAACAAGTCGCTCGGGTGGGCCTTTACCGCTCCGATGGAGGGTCTAAATTCCCAGGGATTCGCCATTTTAGAACATTCGCTATAGTTTTTTGACGATATTTGATCTATCATTCTGGAAAACAGAACATTGGCTGATGGAGGAAGATTTCATGACGATCGGAACGCGATTGAAGTGGGCTCGCGAGGCGGCGGGGCTAACCCAGCGGCAACTTTCCGTAGAGACCGAGATCGGAGTTTCCACTATTTCCGAATTCGAGAGTGACACTCGTGGTCCGTCTGCGTTGCAAATGGTTCAGTTGGCCGCTGCTCTGCAGCGAAGCGTCGATTTCTTTCACCAACCTGGCGCGCCCACTGCGGAAGTCGTTTTATGGCGACAGCGGCCGACGGATGCGCCGGTAGAACGCATTCAAGTCCAACTCCTCCAACTGGCCGAACAATTTCATCGGCTCGAGCAGCTCTGCGGGAATCCGGAACCACCACAACTGGAGTTCGCAAGTGGCGATGCGACGACTTTTTCGTTGCGAAAAGCGGAGGGGCTGGCTCATGAGTTTCGCAACCGATACGCGCTGGGTGAACGGCCGGGACAGGTTTTGCTCCGGGTTCTCGAAGATGTGATTGGCGTCAAGGTGTTCTTCTTGGATTTCGAGCCATCAGGAACTGCCGCCTGTACTTTGTCTGATAAGTTCGGACCGGCGATTTTGCTGAATGGTAAAAATGTCAGCTGGCGACGTAACTTTGATCTCGCCCACGAGCTGTTTCACTTGCTCACCTGGAAAGTATTTCGAAGTCATTCGTCACTGGGTACCGAAGTTTCGACGCCGCGTGAAGAAAGACTCGCGGATTGTTTCGCAGGACACCTGTTGGTCCCAGACGATGCGTTGCGAGCAGCAATCACCAGGCAGCAGCGAGAAAAGACCACCTTAGATTTTGATGATCTATTCGACGTTGCACGTCAATTTGCTGTTTCCGTTCCTGCCCTCGTCTTCCGTTGCCAGGAAGAGGGGATCATTCACCGCGATGCCGCCGATCGTTTACTTACCCAAATCCTGGGCAGAAACCACTTTTGGGAGAAGCGTAAGAATTTTCCCCCGCCGAAACGACCATTCCGGTTTGAAGCGCTCGCATTTGAAGCGATTGGCAAGGGGTTGATCGGAACCGGCAAGTTCGCGGATTTCATGGGTATCAGTCGCCATCAGGCCATGAAACTACTGGAAGAGAAAGAAGACGAGTTCGGGCAGGAGGGAAACATTGTCGAAGTTGAAATTGCTGATTCTTGATGCTTGTGTCGTCATTCAACTCCATGAAATGGGACGCTGGGACGAAATCGTCAAGCGATGCGATGTTCATTTGTCGGCAATCGTCGCCAAACGCGAGGTGAGGTACGACGATTCGAATGGAGTCAACATTGACTTGAGTCCCCAGATTCAATCTGGATTGATCAACATGTTCGAAGTTGAGGAAGCAGACGTTGAAATCTTTCGTCGTCAATTTGATGCAGACTACCTTGGCGTTTTAGATGATGGAGAAGCGGAATCGCTCGCCTATTTGTTTTCAAAGAATGAGGATTTTCTGATTTCGTCTGCAGACCGGATCGTTTACCGGGTGCTCGGGAACTTGCATCGTACTGGGCAAGGAATCTCGTTAGAAGAAATACTGAACCGGCTTGGCACCACAGCTGGCAGCTTGCCAAAACAATACACGCAAGCGTTTCGAGAGCAATGGAGCCGGATTGGGTTTCAAGAGCGAATGAGATGTATCGGGTTTCACGACGCCTGATGCGAATATTCAGTGTAGCTTGCGATTGTTGTTGGAAACAAAGACGGAACGGGATGCAATTCGCCTGCCGCAGATCATGCGGCATTTGGAACGTTTGAACGAAGCGACCGAAGCTGTTGCGATTCTGCTGGTGTTGACGCCCGATGATGTGCGACCGGCCGAGCTGGCGAAACTCAGCGATGCACGCGTGGCGTGGACCTCGTTTTCGATTCTGGACCAAGCGATCGACGAGCTATTGGAAGATAAGAGCCTATCCCAAAAGGGGTCTGACCCTTTGGAGGCGAGTCGCTCTTCTAACCAATTTACGAGACTCGCCGGAGAGGGTCAGACCCCTTTTGGGATAGGCTCTTAGTACGAGGTCGTGTCGGAACGGGAAGCGTTTTTGCTTCGCGCGCTGCAGACGATGCTGGTCGAGGAAGGGCTGCTGGCCAATCCTAACGATGTCGTGATCGTCGCCGCTCGGAATGCCTGGCCCGAGTACAACGAACTGCACGCCTACATCTGCCAACCCTTCACGCGGCGAGGGCGGAGACGGTCGCGCGAGAATTGCCGCGCGGGGGTTGGCAGGAAGATTATGGGCAGAAAGATGGAGGGAATCTGTGTGAAGGCACGACGGATCGGTGAGCACGGCAGGTGAAGTAAGAAGTAAGACTCGATCTTCTGTTGGATGGGGCAGCGATAAGACTGATTGAAAATAATCTTCCTGCCCGGAATTTTTCTGCCAACCCTTCGCGCGACGGGGGTGGAACGGCGGGACTCGGGAAAGTGCGAACATTGTCCGCACAATTTCCAGGTCGGTTGGTTCTTGCCCGCTTTCTCCGCTATACTAAGTTGGTGAAGTCAATTGTCAGCGGAACCTCTGGTGTGAAATTAAGTTGCAGTCGGCTATGGACAATCCTTACATTTACATAATCGCGGGGCCTAACGGGGCTGGGAAAACCACATTTGCCAATCGTTTTCTTCCGCGATTCGTTCAATGCCGAGAGTTCCTGAATGCCGATTTGATCGCCGCTGGATTATCCCCTTACTCGCCTGAATCACAAGCGATCCGGTCGGCCCAGTTATTGTTGGAACGTCAACAAGCATTGGTCTCGCAATCGGCGACATTTTCCTTCGAAACGACTTTAGCGGCGAAAAGCTATTCCCAAGCAATCCCGGATTGGCTAGATCGTGGCTATCAGGTTATCCTCTTTTTCTTGTGGTTGCCGTCCGTTGAATTAGCGATTGAGCGAGTTGCAAATCGCGTACGCGAGGGCGGCCATGGCATCCCAGAGCCCACGATCCGACGGCGGTATCAACGTGGACTCTACAATCTTTTCGAGTTATACATCAAACTGGTTTCTGCGGCCTACATTTATGATGGGTCTCGGCTGCCACCTCGTTTGGTGGCTGTGTCTAACTCGGGAACGGTCGACGTGATCGATGTTAGATTGTTTCAGTCCATTAAAAATTGCCGGGAGTTATGATTGATGATCCGACCCAACGACGAACATTCGCTGGCTAAAAAAGCCCAATCCGCGTTCGCTGAAGCGGCCCGAGACGTCATCGCCCGTGCCCGAGCCCACAACACGCTTGTCGTAGTCTGGCGCGACAACAAAGTCGTCTACCTGACAATCGCTCAAGCCGAACAGGAACTGAGTTCAAACGAAAACGACGAGTAGTCGTATGACCGGTAAACTGGGGGCATTGGTCCACCGGCTGCTGATGGAAGGGCGGCGACCGGAGCGAGGGTTATTCAAGATCCTGATGCTCTCCGCGCCCGATTCGCCCGATACTTTGCGACTGGAACGCGCGATCCCCAATGACAAACTATCTCTGTCGGGGAAGATCACTGCCTTTACGATGGGGCAACGATACGTGGCTAGTGAACAATTGAAACAGACCAAGACGACTGCGGATTTGGATGGGAATGTTTGACCACAGAGGTGCATAGAGGCATGGGGAATGTTTAACCACAGAGGACACGGAGGTGCACAGAGGAAGACGCAAAGTCGCTAAGCTGGATAGCAGGAGAAAGGTTTTGTGTGAAGGGTCTTTACGTATCTTTCGTGAGGGGCTGGTTTTCTAATTCAGTTTCCAGTCGTTTCCGCTCGGTCGCGATCTGTTGGCGCAAGGTTTCGGCATCGGGCAATTGCAGTTGGTATTTGGAAACAAATAGCTCGTGAGACATGGAGGCCAAGGCGTATTCGACCAAGGTTCGATCATGCTCCGTACATAACAAAATGCCGATCGGCGGATTGTCGTCGAGGGCTCGCACGTTCTTGTCGTACCAGGCCACGTAGGTATTGAGCTGGCCGATGTTTTCGTGGGTGAATTCTTCCAGCTTGAGGTCGATCAAGATGTGGCATTTCAGGAGTCGATGATAAAACACCAGATCGATAAAGTAATACTTGTCACCGATTCGAATGCGTCGCTGGCGAGCTTCAAAACAAAAGCCGTTGCCCAGCTCCATCAAGAACTCCTGCAATTTGTTCAGCAGCTCGTCTTCTAGGTTCGATTCGCTCATGACTTCCTGTGGCTTGAGCCCCAGGAATTCAAAAACGTATGGGTCGCGAATCACAAGTCGCGTCGGGGCGGTTTCGGTCCCGGCCGCCGTTGTGGCGCGCAGTTTTTGTTTGTCGATCGACAGTTCGCTGCGTTCGTAGAGCAGACTGGGCCAGTACTGCTGTTCAAGAGCAACTTTTTGAATTGTGCGGTCAGTGACCGCACAATCTCCGGATAGGTGTGGTAAAACCGCAAATATTGGTAAAGCTGGCGTTTCTCGCAGGTTCCAACCCCTAGTTCTTGCAGACGGACGGCCAGCCGTTCCAGCAACTTGTCACCATAGGTGGCCCGATCCGCTCCGTTCAATTCGTACTCGGCAATGTAGTGACCAATCACCCAATTCCGGACGGTTAGGCTGACATTGATCGCCCGGGCCGCTTGCTGAGCCAGCTCCTTATGGGCCGTTTGAATCGACCGCGCCAGGGACTCCAGATCAAAGACGCCTGAAGTTTGCAGTTCGCCCGCCGATGGTTTCGCTGCCTTCTTTGCCACGATCATTTGCATCCTGTTCGAAACGACCCAATGATAGCAAAAATCTCGTCGGCCAGTTGCTGGTCAAACAGCCCGATCTATTGAACAAGACTTTTCTTTTGCGACATATCTTGCAGAAATCAGAAACCACATTGTACTCGAAAATGGCGTTTGATGCAACAATCGTGTACGCCAAACTCCAAACAACCGCCGTAGCAAAAACATGGCGACGTTCTCGTGGTGTGGGTTCTTCAACGGATTGCGGATGCAGCGATTGATCGGTAGTTTGCTGGAGCAGTCCGAATTTGAATTGATTCGCTACGAGAATCAACCGTCCAAAGGGGGGGGGCTGGGGTTCCGGATGCGATCATCCAGAGTAGCCTGCGATTGTTGCTGGAGACCAAAACGGATCGCGATGCGATTCGCCTGCCGCAGATCATGCGGCACCTGGAACGTTTGAACGAAGCCACCGAAGCCGTGGCGATTCTGCTGGTGTTGACGCCCGATGATGGGCGACCGCCCGAGCTGGCAAAACTGAACGATGCACGCGTGGCGTGGACCTCGTTTTCGATTCTGGACCAAGCGATCGACGAGCTATTAGACGACAAGTACGAGGTCGTGTCGGAACGGGAAGCGTTTTTGCTCCGCGCGCTGCAGACGATGCTGGCCGAGGAAGGGCTGCTGGCCAATCCCAACGATGTCGTGATCGTGGCC
>JAUXWY010000085.1 GCA_030681235.1 Pirellulaceae bacterium
CCAAGAACCAAGAACCAAGAACCAAGAACAAAGAACGAAGAACGAAGAACGAAGAACATCCCCGCGACCCAACCAAGAACCAAGAACCAAAAACCTTTTTCCTCAGACTGGGAACGGTTTCTTGTCGATGGCCAACTGGAGGAATTCTAATAACTCGGTGCCACCCGCAAGGTAGACCACGTCGCCTAACTGTCTAAGCAACTCGCGGTCCAAGGTCGCGTGGTTCGGGAGCATGATGCTGCGGAGATCGCCGGCGTCGTAGGCTTTTTTCTCCCATTCTCGATAAGGTGAGACCAACGCCGCGAATTTACTGGCGCAGGCCGCTTCAATCGTCGGAATGCGATGACCCGTTACGGGGTCAACCACGTGGTACTTTTGCAAGATCGCCTCGTAGCACCCGTTGGATGGCAACATGACGTCAATCACCTGCTTCATCTCGCCGTCAATCGCCACTTCGCCAGGGTCCCGGAAACGTACCACCACGGGTTGCCGATCGACAACCAACCCCGGCCAACGCTGGAGAATTCCCGCAACCACCGCCTCCAATTCGTCCTCGCCAACCAAGATATCCACATCCTGAGTCGCTCGGGGGGAGGCCAAGTAGCCAACATACCCGTACAACCCCATCAAGACCCAGCGGCGAATCCCCGCTCGCTGCAGCACGTCAATCACTTCTTGCGGTTCCACGTTGAAACTCTCCGGGCGATGCAGACGACGGTAGCCGCGAACAATCTTCGTCGACGTCTCGATGCCGCTGCCGTGACCCACCGGACGGGTCGGGAGCCCAATATCGTGACTGAAATTGGTCACCCCCGGCATTTTCTGCTGGAGGGCGGCGAGGATTCTGGCGTTGCGTTCTTCGGTTGTGAGCATTTAAAAAAGTTCTTGGCTAATATCGAAAGGATCGCTTGGGATTCTAACGCAACTCGCGGCTGCGTTTGATCATCAAACGGCCGATTAAGACAGCATGTGTCAAGATATAGTTTCAACTAACTCTCTTGGTCGTGGTTGCGGCTGCGCCGGCGCCGGCTCTTGGTTGGCTTGGGGGTTGTTCAATTGTTAGCCACGGATGGACACGGATGAGGGGGCTTTGTTCTTTGTTCTTTGTTCTTTGTTCTTGGGGCTTGGTTTTGCTGGGTCAAGCGTTGGGTATGGATGGGAGGGGGAATTTCAAAGTTCAGATTTCAAAGTTCAAAGGTCCGATTTCAAAGCTGTACTCACTTCGTACTTCTAACTTCTTCCGTGTGATTCCGTGTTTATCCGTGGCTGGTTTTGTGTGCCGGGTGGGTTGGGAACCACGGCTGGACACGGATCGGCACGGATCGGAGACTGTTTTTAGGGTTTCCGTAGTTCTGCGGCGTCGGCTAGGTCTTTTGGACGACCCGCTGCAAGTTTATTTTTCAATAACTTTTCGATAGTAATCACTGGGATGAGCAAGCCATCAAGCTCGAATTGGTTTCGGGTTTCGTAAACTTCTTCAAACGAAACTCCGTCGATCTTCGTAATCAAATCGATTCGTAACGGTGCGCGGCCCAGTGCCAACACTTTCCCGGCTCGCAACAACACCTCCGATGACGGTGGCAGCACTGACCCGAAGCCAAATCTTTCCAATGCACGTCTCAGTCGTTCTTCGTTTAACGGACTGCATTCAATGAAAAAATTGATATCACCCGTGGCTCTGGGGTTCCGATACAGGTTGTATGCGTAGCCCCCAATCATCACAAACTTGATCTCCTCGGAGATCAGAAGTTCGATAAATTCTCTGAAGTCGGCCGGCAGAAGCATAATACGGCTCCATGATCGTCATGAATGCCCTCAGACGTTGCTGGGCATCCAGCCGCCGGTCATCCTCCCGCTCGGCTTGCTCCGCTGATTCGAAGTCGTCAAATTGGCGAAATTCTCGCGTCATCGGTTCGGGGGCTGTTCTTGGTTCTTTGTTCTTGGTTAAAGCTGCGTTGTTCTTGGTTGTTTGTTCTCGGTTGTTGGTTGGCGTGTTTGGGAGTTGGTGGTCTGTGACGTTCTGGGTAGCGTTGGGATTGGGGTGGTTAGTGTTGAGCGAATAGCTGTTCCAGTTGGTGCTTGGTTCTTGGTTAACGGCCGGACCTTCTGACTGCTAACTGCTAGCCGTGGGGGTCGTCTAGGAGTTGTTGCAGGCGAGTGGCAAGTTCCGGGATGAACCGGGACGGCCACGTTGGATCGATCAGTCCCACCATGATCATGTCTCTCAAGTGAACCCGGTCCTTGTCTCGATACGAGGTCAATTTCATTCGCACCAAGGACTCGAGTTGCAGGACTGCGTAGTCGTCCGCCATTTCGCGCTCACTGATGTCGGCTGTCGGTGCCAAATCCCCTGGCTTGACCTTCTCTCGGGCGTAAAGAACATGTACTGCGTCTCGTGGCCGCCCGTCCGGGCCGTCCAGAAAACAATCGACGTCCATGACGGTGCAATGCACAAACCCCGCTTGCTCCAACGCGACTTTCGCTCGTGCAAAATCACTGCGTTGCAGCAAAATGTCCACGTCTTGCGTGTTCCGCACCGCCGCTCGGTCCACTCGGGCGACCCAGGCCGCCACGGCGTTCCCTCCGATCACCGCATAAGGAATATCGGCTTGAGCCAAAGCCGCTGTCGCTCGGAGGGCTCGGTCTCTAACGGCTTCCACGGCGTCAATCATCCTGGACCAGGAAAAGGGTTTTAAATCGGGCACTGGGGGGCTGTTCTTGGTTCGTCGTTCTTGGTTCTTGGTTCTTTGTGCGTAATCGCTAACTGCTATTCTATATGTTGATGACAGAAAGATGGGGGGCGGGGAGGGAAGCCAGAAAGATTTTGGGCAGGAAGATGAAGAGGAGAATTTGGGGCTCGGTTCAATCGTGAGCCACAGATGGACACGGATTGGCACGGGTGGGGGAGTGAGGTTGTTCTTTGTTCTTGGTTCTCGGTTCTTGGTTTTCTGGTACTTGGCGTCGGCGATACGCGAGCGGCTATTGGCTCTTTGTCCGTGTTGATCTGTGTTTATCCGTGGCTAGGTTCTTGGTTAAGCCGGGGCAAACTCCGTCCACTTGGGTGACAGTCGGTTGGTTTGACTGGCCCGGATTGGGGTGGTGGATGTCAGGGTTTTTTTGCGTTTTTTTTGTTGCCAGGACGGGGCCTGGCGGGTTGGACCGAGGGGGCCGGGGGGAACCGACCATGCCAACGTCTGTTTAGGGTAATACAAAGTTAGGGATTGGGAAGAATGGTTAAGGGCTTTTGTGGAGATTGGGGAGGGGGGAGAGGTTCTTTGTTCTTGGTTCTTGGTTCTTAGTGCCTAAGCGGTAACCGCTCGTCGCTAACCAGTTTCAAGCTTTCCGTGTGCAAGAATGGGTGGCGGACTTCTCTAAGGCCGTTTTGGGTCGGTCGAAGTCGCATCGCTGGAGCAGAATGTCCACGTCTTGCGTATTCCGCACAGCCGCTCGGTCCACTCGGGCGACCCACGCTGCCACCGCGTTCCCGCCTACCACCGCGTAAGGAATACCGGCTTGTGCCAAAGCTGCGGTCGCTCGAAGGGCTTGGTCACGTACCGCTTCTTGGTTCTTGGTTCTTGGTTCTTGGTTCTTGGTTCTTGGTTCAGATCAGGCTTCAGGCTTCAGGCCAATACCGCTAAGCTAAGGCCCCTGAGATCACGGCGATGTCTGGCACCAAATGCACAGCAAATGCAAGGCTCAGTGAACGCGAGCCACAGACAGGCTTCAGATTTCAAAGGTCAATGTTTAGAAAGCGGCCGAAACGCTTGGCGAGTTTCGCTTCTTATTCGCGCGAGTTTTGGTACGGCCTGCGACGTTTACAGTCTGGCGTCGACTTGTTCAGAGGGGAAAAGGGATTTGATGTCGTAGACGACGCATTCGCGGCGGCCAAATTTTTTGATTGCTTCGATCCCGAGTTCTTTGAATTGATGATGGGCGACCGCCAGAATAATCGCGTCGTATTTGCCGGGGGCGGGTTGGGGAACGGGAGTGATCCCGTATTCGTGTTGGCATTCGGACGCGTTGACCCAGGGGTCAAAAACATCGACATTGGCTCCGTACGTGTGGAACTCGTGGACGATGTCCACCACTCGGGTGTTGCGGATGTCTGGGCAGTTTTCCTTGAACGTCAGGCCCAGAATCAAAATATTGGCGTCTTCGACATGGATGCGACGGCGCAGCATGTGCTTGACGACCTGAGCGACAACGTATTGGCCCATTTGGTCGTTGATCCGGCGGCCCGCCAAGATCACCTCGGGCATGTAGCCCACTTCTTGGGCTTTATGGGTCAAGTAATACGGATCAACCCCAATGCAGTGGCCACCGACCAGACCGGGGCGGAAGGGTAAAAAGTTCCACTTGGTACCGGCCGCTTCCAAAACGGCTTGGGTATCGATCCCCAAGCGATTGAAGATCAGGGCCAGTTCATTGACCAGGGCGATGTTCAAGTCGCGCTGAGTGTTCTCGATGACCTTGGCGGCTTCCGCCACGCGAATGTTGGGGGCCAAATGCGTTCCGGCCGTGACAATACTCCGGTACAGGGCATCGACCACTTGCCCAATTTCAGGCGTCGAGCCGGACGTGACTTTCTTGATCGTGGTGAGCCGGTGTTCTTTGTCGCCGGGGTTGATTCGCTCGGGGCTGTAGCCCGCGAAGAAATCGACGTTGTATTGCAGCCCGGATTCCTTTTCGATCAGCGGGATACAATCTTCTTCGGTAGCGCCGGGATAGACCGTCGATTCGTAAATGACGATATCGCCTGGCTTGATGACCTTGCCGACGGTTTGCGAGGCCTTGACCAACGGCGTCAGGTCCGGTCGTTTGTGGCGATCGATCGGTGTGGGGACCGTCACGATGTAGACGTTTGCTTGGCGCAGGTCTTGAGCGTTGGTGCTGTAGGTGAGTTGCGAAGCCTGGGACAATTCTTCGGCATCGACTTCTAGAGTCGAGTCGCGTCCACTCTTGAGTTCATCGACGCGCGCTTGATTGATATCGAAGCCCAGCGTCCAGTACTTTTTGCCAAATTCGACCGCCAGCGGCAGCCCAACGTAACCCAGTCCAATAACGGCAAGCTTCTTTTGAGTTAGGTCAATCATGGTTGGTTTCGGTTGAGTCGTTGGTTGGGGAAAAGGGTATTGTATTTACGAGTTGCTTTTTTTGACGATGGGGAGTTCTGCCTTTGTCGCGATTTTTAGGTAAGGAAACGCTGAATCTGCCGGAAATGAAGATCTTGACGATTCCATTTGTCGTGGTGACTCACCGCTCCACCGACCCGAGGTACGCGAGGTCGATGGTGGTAGGAGGACTTCCAGCGGTCCCAGTTGCTGTTTCAATAATCTTCAGACTCCGAGTTTCTTGGCCACTTTGTTAAACCACTTACCGACAAGTCGCAGGGCTGCGGGCGTGGTTGCGTATTTGCTGTGAGGTGTGTTGGGGACTTGCATCAGTTCCGCAAACTCTTGATCCGAAATCCCGAGTTTGCCGGCCATATACGCGTGATCCGATCGGACTTCTTCGATGGGCAGACTGCCGGTTTGAAATTCGATCAGGGCTTGTTCTCGAGTCCTTTGTGCGGACATCACCAAACTGGCTAGATGGGCCAGGCGTTTGTCGTATCCCCATTTGGTGGGCAAGTACCAACCTTGAAAAAACTTGGTGAAGCGTGATTCGTAATGTTTCCCGCCATAATATCGCCAACCGACCTCGGCTTCCATGATCTTGATGGCTTCGTCCTTGGAGTACCGAATGAGGTCCAACGGGCGAGCACGATTCAGTTGCTGCAAGCGTCGATAGCGAAAATAGGCTTCGAATCGGGACAGCGTGGGGAACTGGGCCAGCTTGCGTTGTCCGAACTTTCGATGGATGTCACGGATATGGGAGAGGTCGCGATTGTCGTAGACCCAGGCTTGCGGCAAGATCGATTCGCTGGCGTAATTCGAGCCAATGAACGTCCAGCGAACATTGTGTTTGGCGGCTTGGCGGGTGAACCCGGCCATGATGGCATGATCTTGGGGGATATCTTGGTTCGGCACTCCGGACCGAAAAAACGCCAACTGCAGGTCGCGCATTTCGTCCCAATCGACGACCAGAGTATCCAAGTCAAAACCACCGTAGTGAATCAAACATTCGATGTTTTTGACGGCTAATTCGGAGTTCCAGCCGGTGTCGACATGAATCACCAAGGCCCTCAGTCCCCACACTTTGCAGAGGTAGGCAATATAGGAGCTGTCCACACCACCGCTCAACCCCAAGACGACATCGTAATCGCGGCCCTGCCCGTCCCGCTTGACCTGTTCGATCAATTGTTCCAACGCCGCCGGATCGCCGTCCGGTTTCCACTTGAGTTTGAACTGATCAACTCGGAGGCAATGGTTGCAACGACCCTCGGCGTCAAAGACGATCCACGGATCGGTCGTGTCCATGATACAACGCGAACAGCGGCGATAGCCGGGTTCCGTGGCTCGAATAATGGTTTGGTTGACTTTCATGGATCGGGTTGCCACGCGGACCTACTGATACACTTGCTCGCGCAAGTTGGCTTGGCTGGGGTAGGTGATCAAGACAGCGCGATGTTTCCCAACGAACACAAAAAAGCTACCGGCGGCAACGGCCGAGGCTCCGGCGTCGTGAACGGCGGCCCGCAAGTGACTCAGGGACCCTGCCCCGCCGCAGGCAATGACCGGCACGTTGACGACGGACGTCACACTGCGAATCGACGCCAAATCAAATCCCGACATGGTTCCATCTTGGTCGATGCTGTTCAGCAGGATTTCTCCGACACCCCAATCGGCCAATTGTTTGGCTCGGTCGACCAGTTTCA
>JAUXWY010000179.1 GCA_030681235.1 Pirellulaceae bacterium
CCCGCAAGCCCGGGCGATTTGTACCCAGGATCAAAACCAAGCGGCCGACATGCGGTTCCATCTGAAGTTGGCTGTGTGCTGCGGTCGCCAAATCCTGATGCACCGTCTGTGTAGCAAGAGAATGATCCCAGATGCCGCTAGCGGGATTGGGCTTGGGGCGTTCCAATTTTACAAAGTGTCTTGCACTTGCTAGAATATGGTCGAGGGGAGCAATTGCCCAAGCGGTACGCTGGCATCTTGCGATTCTTGATCGGGTCTTTGACCCAACAGGAATTAGAATCCTGGCTCGAAGCTTTCCGAATTTACGTCATTGGTGTGAATCAGCATATGAGCATTGAAGACATGGACCGAATCGTGCAAAGCGTCTTTCCAACACAAATCGAACCAGGATCGATCGCGGATCGCTTGCTCAAACAAGGCCGAGAAGAAGGCCGAGAAGAAGGGGTTGTGATCGGTAAAATCCAAACCTTGAAGGAACTGGTCGGAGATCGTGTGTCGACCCGCAAGGAATTGCTGGTTTGTAACCTTTCGGAGTTGGAACAAACCCTGCTTGGCCTGCAACGCCGACTCCGCCAGCGACAGTAGGGTTGATGCCGATGTGTTACTTGCCGTGGTGCCTGTTTTTTTGCTTGTTTTGTAATGTTGGGGATGATTCGCCTTTTACGGACGCTCTCCGGGCAGATCGCCTGTTGCCGAAAGATACGATTCTTCTTATCGAGGCCGATTCGGTGGGGCGGGTTTTTCAGGTAATTTCAAGTACAGCCGAACATGCGGAACTTTCGGTTCGCGACCGAGCGACATCGCATGCGGTGGAAGGAGTCTATTTGCGACCAAACCGATTCGCGTTTAGTGGCCTCGACAATCCCATTCCAACCGTTAACGAGTATCATGGCGCTTGGCCGTTTCAATTGTACGGATCCGATGCAGCCGATTTCAGATTGGATCGTGTATTTTTTCAACGTTTCTTTGAACTGACGAAACAAGATTGGCAGCTCGAGTCGGGTTTTTACAGTGAAGTGCTCAACGGACCGGGTTTTATTGCTTTAGTTAAGTTAAAAGGTGGAGACTATTCGTACGTTTTCCGGATCAAGTTGGACGCACCTAAGTCGCTCGAACGGCTACTTGCAGCAGAGCAGGTGCGTCTTGGAGGTGAGTCTGTTGAAAGCGCAGCTTCGCCGGGAACTGTTATTAATAATATCGCATCTTCGGGATTGCGGTGGTTTATTTTTGAAGGCTACCTATATGTCTCCGGATGTGACCAGTTAGCCGAATCGCTGATCGGGCGATTGGCGGGAAATGGTGATGCCGACGATTGCTTGGCGAGAAATCGGCTTTATCAAAGGTTGAAGGTGCATTCGGCGAATTCTCGTGCAGACCTAAAGCTCTACATCGATGCACTTCAAATTGCCAAATATCGGAACACATGGTGGTTGAGGCATTATCTTCCTGATCAACTGCCCTATGTTGGGGAAGTTTCCCGTATTCCGCAACTAGGACTTCTTTTGCATGCAAACTTTGAAGCTGATTACGCGATCGATGTATCCGCGACTGAAGTTTGGTCCGCGCCATCTGAGGAACCAATTTTCACTTCTTTGGATCTGCCAAGTGGTTACCAGATTCCGCTTGAAATTCCCGAAGATGCCGATGGCATGGTTGTGTTTGGAGAGCATCCTTTAGGAAGGGGCATGGAACCGGAGTACCAGTGGCACACAATCAACGACAAGTATCCGCCGTTTTCGGGTGTTTGTTTCTATAAAAGTTCAGAGGAAATCAGATACCGAGCGTTCTCTTGGAAGCACCGCTCGACGCCCTCAAAATTTGATCCGGATTTCGAAGGTAATAATTTATTGGAAAGTTTTTCCTTAGATGACAACGACACGGACACGGTATTGGACGAAAGTCGTTTAAATAACAGGGAAGTTGCTGATCCTGGTTTTTCTTTCTTTAGGCACAACGACGATTGGTACTACATTGATCCCGATTACGAAATTAGAACGGCGCTTAAAACGAAAATCATGAATCGGGCCGGCGATAATAACCGGAACTTTGATAATGAATTCATCAATTCGCGATTGAACAGTGCTCGTGAGAGAATGCCATTTTTAGTCGAGGCAGGACGGGTGCCTAGCAGCAGCCCATTCTTCTTGCCTGTACCGCCATCTGGTGCATGGAAGGAATTGCTAGGTTTGCCGCCGAGCGATGATTTCTATCAATTTGGAACGCCGTTTGACGAGAGACACTTTCAATACAGTGGGTTGTTGATGACCAAGGATGAACTATTGGTTAACCAAAAAGCAGAGTCATTGGACTGGCTCAGCGACTTCTGGTTTCGCGTCCGGTTCAATTGTCTGCCTTATTTTGAATCGATTCGAGCACAGAATCCTCCAATCATCTATTCGTTCAATTACTTGGATCGACCGGCCGGAATATTGCACAAAGAAATACGAATAGAATTCCGTAAACCGGACTAAGGTTGAAACATCGTGTTGATAAAACGTCACTGCTCGTGGTTTTTGGCTGCTACGTTGAATCCTACCGTGACGCCGAGAACCCAAGAGCGATTACCAAAAACAAATCTACTCGGCTTCGAGTTTGCCAACCGTCTAGCGGAGGCTATTTAGTAAATCTCGGCGTTTGTCATCGTCCGTTCGGCCCAATTGTAGTCGGAAACGAGAACAGCTGAGTTGTCTGTTTTCGACTTTTTTGTAGAATCCGTGGTGTAGCCGGGGCGAACGAACGCCGCACGAACGTTGTGGATGCATACCTGTTCATAAGAGATTCAAAATGAGAATTGACCGCCTGGACCTCCTGAATTTCCGGAAGTTCGAGGATTCAACGTTCGAGTTTCCGCGATCGACGAACAGCCGGCCAGGCAACGGATCTTTTCATGTTTTGATTGGGGAAAATGGAAGCGGCAAGACGACTATTCTTGACGCCCTCGCCGTCGCCATGGGAGTTTGGTTAGAGCGGAAGCCCGATTCGTTGTTGGCCAATAGTCACCGCCGTCTTCGGAAAGAAGACAAGCGTTTGGTCGCAATTCAAGCGGGTGACCGAACTCAGTTTCATCGGGTTGCAGACACCATGTCGGTCCATGCCACCGGTCGTGTCTTGAACGCAACTCAGGTTTCATGGGGGCAAGAACTTGGAGTTGGCAAGACCAAGGTGAGCAATGCCTCTTCGAAAGAAGTGCTCGCGTCGATCTGGACGGCGTACGAAAAGGTTGGTCGGGGTGAACCAATTCTTTTGCCGGTTCTGTGTTACTACGGTGCTGGCCGCGCTTGGCTCTCACACAACGAGCGGCAGAACGTAAAGGCTAAATCGAATGGTCCACAGAATCGTTGGGAAGCATTTTACGATTGCCTCAGTGAACGAATCCGAATGGCGGACCTAGCGCATTGGTTTCTCAATGAACACATTGCGATGGGTAATCGAAACGGACGCCCGAGACCTGGATTCGATGTTGTTCGTCGTGCTGCGTTGGCGTCGATTCCTGGGGCTGATGAAATTTGGTACGACAGCGACTATCAAGAAATCGTGTTGTCGATTCGAGGCAACGTCCAGCCATTTGGCAATTTGAGCGCCGGTCAGCGAGTCATGTTATCGATGGTTGTCGATTTGGCTATCCGAATGGTCACACAAAACAACCATCTGTTGCCAGAAGATGCAGCCGAATCGGAAGTCGATTCATGGCCTCGAGTTTTGGAACAGACTCCGGGTATCGTGTTGATCGACGAATTGGACGTGCATCTACATCCTAAGTGGCAGCGAGGTGTTGTTGAATCCTTGCGAAGGGTTTTTCCAGAGATTCAATTTATTACCACGACCCACTCACCATTTATTGTGCAGGCGCTCCGAGAGGATGAGCTAATAAATTTGCAAGGGCAAACCGTACCGCAATTTGGCAACTTGAGTGTCGAAAGAATTGCTAACGGACTGATGGGAGTCGAGCGCCCCGACGTCGGCCTGCGGTATGAAGAAATGGTTGAAGTCGCAAAGGACTATCTAATTCAGTTGGAACAGGCTGCCGTTGCCCCGCAGGAAAAACTAGCCGCATTCGAGTCCAAATTGGCCGAACAAATCGCACCTTATGCCGACAATCCTGCCTTTCAAGCATTTCTCGAACTGAAGCATGCGGCGAAACTAGGTGCTCGTTCAGCAAGTTCTGCTTCGACGGAAACAGGGGTAAGTTGAATGCGACCGGTTCTTCGAGGTGATTGCCCACAAAGCAGTGATTTCAGTGATTACCGCGATTCGTTTCCGGAGCTCGTTTCACGAATCGGACCATTCTGTTCCTATTGCGAGCGCCGGATAGCGACACAGTTGGCAGTCGAGCACATACAACCCAAAGACGGCCCAAACGGACGCCCCGATCTTAAGGGGAAGTGGGAAAATTTCTTGCTGGGATGTGTCAACTGCAATTCGACAAAAGGAGCAAAGAAAGTGCAGATTGCCGAAGTGTTTCTTCCAGACAGAGACAACACGGCAGCGGCTTTCAACTACACGATGAACGGCGACGTCGTTCCGAACGATAGCTTAAACAGCACGCAGCTGCGCTTCGCGCGAAACACTTTGAGCCTAGTCGGACTAGACAAGCGGTTGGATCAAGTTCTGGATTCTAATGGAAATCTCGTCGCTATCGATCGGGTGGCACAGCGAATGGAGGCGTGGCTTATCGCGGTTGAAAGCCGGAACGATCTCGAATTAAATCCAAGCGATTCCTTTCGGCGGCAAATTGTGCGGGCTGCATTGGGGCATGGTTTTTTCACCATATGGATGACGGTATTTCAGGATAACCCGACCGTTCGGTCATTGCTTATCGGTGCGTTTGGTGGGACTGCAACGGACTGTTTTGATTCAAATTCTACCAGGACTATCAGTCCAAGACCTAGTAACGGCCTCGCGGATGGAAGCAAAGTTTAGGCGATGCGAGAACGCAAGCGTACTCGGCCGTGAAGTTGACATGCAGTTAGTCGGGGCAGACAAGTTACTCGGCTTCGTGTTTGCCAAAACTTTCACGTAGGCTAGTTGGCAATTCTCGGCGTTCGTCATCGTTCAGTTCGGCCCAATCGCTAGCGGACCGGGAATCGGCGGGAAACTTGCACTCCAACGTGATTCCGATTAGGCTTTCAGCGTTGGGCTCGGATCGCTGGCGGCTTCACCAGATCACTGGATCGACGGACATGACATCAAGGTGGCGAATTTTTTGCTTCACGGGGTTCGCAAGCCTATGCGCGCTGTCGACGGACTGGCTACGTGGTCAAGATCAAGTCCAAGATCAAAATCTTGTGGACTCGGCAGAGGTTTCGCCCGACTACCAACGAGACATCGAACCAATTTTGACCAAACATTGTCTGGCCTGTCATGGACCGGATCGCGATGCCAGCGGTTTCCGAGTGGATCGGTGGAAGAGTTTGTTGGAGGGTGGCGAGTACGGTGTGCCGGCGATTGTGCAGGGACAACCCGAGGCCAGTTTCTTGCTGCAAGTTGTCGACGGTACCAGCGAAGATCTGACGATGCCGCCTGAAGGCAACGAACCGCTGAGCGTGGAACAGGTCACGCAACTTCGCAACTGGATCGCCGCCGGAGCCGTTGTTCCGGAAGCCTTCCAACGGGATGACGAAGATCCCAAGCAGTGGTGGTCGCTGCGGCCCATCGAAACGCCCGCCGTACCGGATTCCACAACGGCCATCGATCACTTGATCGCAGCGAAATTGCATGAGAATGGGCTCGATTTTTCTCCGCCGGCGGATCGTGTCGCGTTGATTCGGCGTTTGTATTTCGTCATATTGGGCTTGCCGCCGTCGCCGACCGAAGTTCAAGCGTTCGTGAACGATGCGGAACCCAAGGCCTGGGAGCGATTGGTCGAACGAGTCTTGGCCAGCCCCCACTACGGCGAACGCTGGGCCCGGCATTGGCTCGACGTGGTGCGTTTCGGTGAAACGGATGGTTATGAAACGAATCGCGAGCGTCCCAACGCCTGGCGATATCGCGATTGGGTGATTGCCGCTTTTAACGACGACATGCCGTACCAAGATTTTGTGCGTTATCAGATCGCCGGTGACTTGTTGGGCCAACCCGTGGGCACTAGTTTTTTGGTTGGCGGCCCTCACGACATCGTCAAGAGTCCCGATCCGTTGTTGACGCTGACCCAGCGACAAGACGAACTGACGGATATGGTGGCCACGGTGGGCAGTGCCTTTTTGGGTCTGACGATCGGTTGTGCGCGGTGTCACAATCACAAGTTCGATCCGATCTCGCAAACCGATTTTTATGCGATGCAGGCAATCTTTGCCGGTGTTTATCACGGCGAGAGCTCGCTGCCCGTGCAGTTCTCCGAATCGGCGTCCGAAGTCCGAGCCATCGACGCCGACTTCGAAAAATGGCAACACGACTTGTTGGCCCATTGCCGTAACCAGTCCCAAGACGCGCTCGTTTGGCCACCGGTGGACGCGGCATTCAATATCGAATTGTTCGAGCCCCAGATCGCACGAATGGTTCGCTTCACGATCCAAGCGACCAACGCCAGTGAACCGTGTTTGGACGAGCTAGAAATTTTTGCGGGAGTGCAGCAAGTTGGCTTGGCGAGCCAAGGAGCTCGCGTCTCCAGTTCGGGGAATTACCCCAACAATGCCAAGCATCGTCTGGAGCATATCAACGATGGTCGCTTCGGCAATGATTTCAGTTGGATCAGCGAT
The DNA here is from genome assembly GCA_030681235.1 of Pirellulaceae bacterium. Classification (GTDB taxonomy): domain Bacteria; phylum Planctomycetota; class Planctomycetia; order Pirellulales; family Pirellulaceae; genus M30B19. The sequence goes on from JAUXWY010000179.1 coordinate 6,696, forward strand.
ACCGCAGGAACGGGCTGGTTGCAAATCGAGTGGAACGATCTCGTCGCCGTTGATCGAATTCAATGGGCGCGCGATCGCAATGCGGAATTTGGGGACCGATTGCCGACCAATTACACGGTTGAAGTGTCGTCCGATGGTGCGACTTGGACCACTGTCGCCGGTTCACAGCGTCGTTTGCCGTTGGGCAGTCGCGAACCGAATGTTTACGATCAGTCGCTCGTCGGTGAGGCCTCCGCCGCGGATCAGGGAAGCTTCGGTCAACGTTTGCGGGATATACGCCAACGCTACCAACAGCTGACCGGACCGCCCAGGGCGTTTTGTGGAACGTTTACTCAACCGGGGAGCACGCACAAACTATTTCGGGGTGATCCGCTGAGCCCTCGGGAAGAAGTCGCACCGCAGATATTGGAAATCATGGGGCAATTGGACTTGCCTCCCAACGCTTCGGATCAAGAACGACGTTTGGCGTTGGCGAACGCTCTGGTTCGAGAAGACAATTCGTTGCTCTCGCGGGTGATCGTCAATCGCATGTGGCAGTACCATTTTGGAACGGGGATCGTCGAGACCGCGAGCGACTTTGGCAAGAACGCGGCGCGACCGTCTCATCCCGAGTTGTTGGATTGGTTGGCGGTTCGGCTTCGCGAGCACGGGTGGTCCCTGAAACAGCTGCATCGCGAGATCTTGTTGTCGCGGACTTGGCAACAAAGCAGTTTGCCTCACGAAACCGGCCTGCAAACAGATGCGAGCAGTCGCTTGTTATGGCGGTTTCCGCCGCGTCGGTTGGAAGCGGAGATCATTCGCGATCAGATTTTGGCGGTCAGCGGAACATTGCAACTTAGCGGAGGTGGACCGGGCTTCAGTGCGTTTATTGTGGATTTGGAAAACGTCCGCCATTATTTTCCCCTCGATACCTACGAAGCGGAGCATTTTCGGCGAATGGTTTATCAAACCAAAGTTCGTCAAGAGCAAGACGCGGTTTTTGGGGCGTTTGATTGTCCGGACGGGACGCAGATCGCCCCCCAACGCAGTCGTTCGACAACGCCGCTACAAGCCATGAACTTGTTCAACAGTGGATTTGTGCAGCAACAAGCGGAGACCATGGCCCGACGGTTGGAACAAGTTCATACGGATTCGAAAATGCAGATTCAGGCGGCGGTTGAGTTGGTGTATTCTCGAGTGCCAGAGGCGGACGAGTTGGCGGAGCTTCAAGCGTTTGTCGCCGACCAGGGCTTGCCTGCCTTGTGCCGCGTCTTGCTCAACTCGAACGAGTTTTTATTTATTCCCTGACCCGTCGCTCGACTCGCTGCGTCGACTTGGTGTAAGATGTTGGACGCGGGCGGGTTTTGATCCTACTCCGTGGAAATTCGTGGCACGCGATGAGCACCTTGATAGTCGTGTTGATCACTGTGGTGGCGCTGGTAAGTGCCTATCGCATTTACGGCTCGTATCTCGCCGAAAAGATCTTCCAGTTAAATGACGGGCGATTGGTTCCATCGCGGGAGTTGGAGGATCGCATCGACTTCGTGCCCACGCGGAAGAGCGTCGTCTTTGGGCATCACTTCACGAGCATTGCGGGGACGGGTCCGATCGTGGGCCCGGCCTTGGCGGTGTTTTGGGGTTGGCTGCCGGCGCTGTTGTGGGTGATTTTGGGCGGCATTTTTGTGGGAGCCGTCCACGACTTCGGATCCTTGGTCGTGTCGCTGCGGAATCGCGGTGAGACGATTGGACAAGTCGCGGGTCGGCTGATCAGCAAGCGCACTCGACTCTTGTTTCTATTGATTTTGTTTTTCGCGTTGACCGTGGTGTTAGGAATTTTTGGACTGGTGGTGGCCCAGGTCTTTCAGCTTTATCCGTCGAGTGTTTTAGGGACTTGGATCTCCCTGCCATTGGCCGTGTTGTTTGGTTGGTTGGCTCGGAAAGGCAAGACGGCTTCGTGGTTCTTATTAATGGCAACAATGCTCGTGATTTATGGCTCGGTATGGTTGGGAGCCTATTACTTGCAAATCCGGTTGGAACCCGAGATTTGGTGGGCGGCAATCGGTGGAGAGACAGTTCCCAGTTGGGTGAACTCGGTCGTGTTGTGGACGATCATTCTGTTGGTGTATTGTTATTTCGCTAGTGTCATGCCTGTCAGTTTGCTGTTGCAACCTCGAGACTACTTGAACAGTTGGCAGTTGATCATTGCGCTGAGTGTTTTGGTCGTAGCGATCTGTTATGCGGGAATCATCAATCAAGCGGACTTGGTCGCCAGTGCGCCGGCGATGGTCGCGGCGAACGAGATGCCGGCTGGAGCCCCGCCGATGTTTCCCTTCTTGTTCATCACCATTGCGTGTGGCGCGGTCAGCGGATTTCATTGTTTGGTTTCGAGCGGTACGACCAGCAAACAAGTCGCCAAAGAATCCGACTCGCAAGCCATTGGATTTGGCTCGATGTTGTTGGAGAGTGGGCTCGCGGTAACGGTGATTCTGGCGTGTTGTGCAGGGATCGGCATGGGCTTGTTCCAACGAACGGAAAAAACGGATGCGGCAGGGAAGACTCGATACCAATTTGTCGCGCGGGATAACATTGATTCGGCTGACCGACCGTTGACGGTTGAAGAAATCAAAGGGCCCTCGGAGTTCGCAGCGTGGCGTGAGCGCTATGATTCCTCTCGTTCGTGGAATGACTATCGCATGGCGGAGACCGTCGGTGCGTTTGTGGATGGTGGGGCCAGTTTTCTGACGGTCTTCAGACTTCCTCTGGTGTTGGGGCAAGCCGTTCTGGCGGTGTTGGTGGCCTGTTTTGCCGCGACGACCTTGGATTCCGCGACGCGCTTGCAGCGTTACGTGATCCAGGAGTTGGGAACAAACCTGAAGCTGAAGCCGCTGGAAAACAAGCACGTGGCGACGGGCGTAGCGGTGGGACTGGCGGCGATGATTGCCTTGATGCCCAGCAGCAGCGGAGGCCCCGGGACCGGGGGAACTGTTCTCTGGCCGTTGTTCGGCGCGACCAATCAATTATTGGCGGGAATGGCTTTTCTAGTGATTTTGTTTTATTTGTGGCGCCGAGGGATTCCCGTTCATTTTCTCGTTCTGCCATTGGTGTTGATGGCGGTGATGCCGCTGTGGGCTCTGGGCTACCAGTTGTTTGGGCCAAGTGGCTTCTTGGTCGCGGGCAAAAATCAAAACTGGATATTGGGAAGTATCGGGGTTGCGACGATGGCATTGCAGTTATGGATGTTTGCGGAAGCTTTGTGGCTGTTGCCCAAAGTCCGTGGCCTCCGCGAGGCCATGTCCGAGTCCAAATCGGTGGTCAAGTGATTTCCGACCCAAGTCAAATCAAGTAAACTGAAGGTCGTGATCTCGCCCTGGGATTGCGGGCCTGCCCCTAAAAGATGGACGCTGCAATGAACGCACGACGTATTATGAATGTTGTTACCTGGAAGAGTCTCGGTTCTCGGTTGCCCATCTGTGGCCTGCTCGCCTTGGGAGGGTTTCTGCACGCCACGGCTATTTGGGCTCAAGATCCACCTTTGACCAATCATCCGCATCCCGACAAGTTTGTTTTCTCGAACGACTTCAGCAAACAGGTGCTCACAGAAAAGTTTTTTGCGGAAGGAGCTTCGTTTGCGGACTTTGATGGCGACGGCCACAACGACATCGTTTCGGGACCGTATTGGTACAAGGGGCCTCAGTTCTCGGAACGCTTCGAAGTTTATCCTGCGGAAGAATTTCCCATTGGCAGTTATTCGCAGAACTTTCTGATGTTCACGCATGACTTCAATCATGACGGGCATGTGGATGTGATGCGCGTCGGGTTTCCTGGGGCCGAGACGGCTTGGTATCAGAACCCTGGCCCAACAACCGTTCATCAAAAGGAGCACTGGAAGCAGCACATCATCTTCGACATCACAGACAACGAGAGCCCGGGTCTGTGGAACATCGTGGGAGACGACTCACCAGAATTTGTCTTTCAGACGGATGGGTATTTCGGATTTGCGACGCCGGACCTCAACGACCCTTACGCCAAGTGGACATTTCACAAAGTTTCCGAACAGATTGCGGGTGGACGGTTCTCGCATGGTATCGGAGTGGGTGATGTGGACGGGGATGGTCGGATTGATTTCTTGACTCCGGGTGGTTGGTTGCAACAGCCTGAGGATTGGACGAAGGGCGAGTTATGGAAGTACCACCAAGTGGCTTTTGCCCCGGCGGCTTCGCAGATGTACGCCTACGACTTTGATGGAGATGGCCTCAACGACATTTTGTGTGCGGTTCATGCTCATCAATGGGGCGTGGTATGGCATCGGCAGATCCGAGACGCACAAGGCAAGATCGACTTCGAATTGAATTGGATCGTGGGAGTGACACCCGACCAAACCGATCATCAAGTGGTCTTCACCCAGCCGCATGCGATGGAATTGGTCGACATGGACGGCGACGGCATTCGAGACGTCATTACTGGAAAGCGATTCTGGGCTCATAACGGGGCCGATCCGGGCGAAACCGATCCGGCGGTGTTGTATTGGTTCAAGACCGTGCGAGAAAACGGCAAAGCTCGATTTGTTCCCCACTTGATCGACGCCAATTCCGGCGTGGGAACCCAGGTCACCGTCGGGGACGTCAACGGTGACAAAAAGCCGGACATTGTGGTCGGCAACAAGAAAGGCACCTACTACTTCCAACAGAAGTAGCGGCTTTTTTCGAAGTGGTTGTCTTCACCGAGTCTAGGGTAGCCAGATTTGCCGAAACGTGGAAAATCACTGGGTCTGCCACACTTTGGCACCTGTCGCGACATGGGGCAATCGAAGATTTAGGTCCCCGGTGCCGTTTTCCCCCAGCAGAAATCCGTTAAACTGGTGAGCCCTGTTCGCGGCGATTTCCCGTTTGGCCATGTGTCAGGTCAGCGGCTTTTCGGTGTTTGGGTCATTTGATTAGATAACGGATATTTTGTGAAATACGCAGCAATTGGTCACATCGCGATCCATTATCCGGAACTAATCGAAACCAACGAATTTCTGGCGGCAGCCAACCCCACCTGGGATATGGATTTGATCGGTGAAAAGACCGGCATCTACAGTCGGCATATCGCGGCGCCGGCGGAAACGGCTTCCGACTTGGGGGTGGCTGCGGCTGAGAAGCTGATTCAAGAGCACAACATCGATCGCCAATCGATCGATTTCTTGTTGCTGTGCACGCAGACGCCTGATTGTCCGCTGCCGACCACCAGCTGCATGATGCAGGAACGATTGGGGTTGACGACCAAGTGCGGTGCGTTGGACTTCAACTTGGGCTGTAGCGGTTACGTCTACGGGTTGAGCTTGGCGGACGGATTGATTCGGACCGGAGCCGTCAAGCGAGTGTTGTTGATCACTGCCGAAACGTACTCGAAGTACATCAATCCGGCCGATCGCAGCCTGCGTCCGATTTTTGGTGATGCGGCGGCGGCAACACTGCTCGAGGCACACGACGAACCCTCGATCAGTAGCATGCAATTTGGGACGGACGGCAGCGGTGCGAATACCTTGTTGGTCAATCAAGGTATTCGCCCCAAGGAAAAAGCGCTTCGGCCGCGTCATCGGGCGCGCTGGGGCAGTGACTTGTACATGGATGGCCCGAGCCTGATCAACTTTGCGATCGGTGCGATCCCTGGTGTGATCGATGACGTCCTCCGCAGCGAGGGGATCTCGATGGATGATGTGGATCTATTCCTGATGCATCAAGCGACGTTCAAAATGTTGGATCAATTGCGGGAGCGATTGGGCCTGACGTTTGAAAAGATGCCGCTCTGCATGCGGAACGTCGGCAACACGGTTTCATCCACGCTGCCAATTCTTATCGACGACTTGCGACAGAAGGGGCAACTGACCGCCGACCAATTAACGATGATGATTGGATTTGGAGTGGGATGGTCGTGGGCCGCGTGTGCGTGGCGCGACGTGCTCGGAAACCGAACCCGCTCTTAGGAAACGATGCCAATGCAGGATCTCACTGGGCATCTTTTGGTGGCCGCGGCCGACATGGAAGATCCGCAATTTGCTCGGACGGTCGTCCTCTTGATCCGACACAGCCCAGAAGAAGGCGCGATGGGTTTGGTACTTAACCGACCCATCGGCATTTCGCCTGCTGAAATTTTTTCCAGCGTGTCCGACGAACTTGAAGTGACGGATGGCGTCCCAGTTTGTTGGGGTGGACCGGTCCAAGGCCCGTTGGTCGTCATGCACACACTGGATGATCTGGCCGATTTGACGGTGATGCCAGGCGTGTGCATCTCGACGCAGCGCGACCGGATCTTGGAATTGTTGCGACTGGACAGCCGACCGTACCTCTTTTATCTGGGCTATTCCGGCTGGGGCAAGCAGCAATTGGAAGGCGAGTGCCAACTGGGTGGTTGGCACTCCGTTTCGGCCACACCCGAGTTGATCTTTGCGAATCCCTATGAAATGTGGTCGGCCGCCTGCGGACAAGTCAGTTGGCAAGTCATGCAAAGCGATCCTCGTTTGGCCAAGGTCAAACCCGCAGACCCCAATCTCAACTGAAATCGATAATGGTCAGCGGTTGGTGATGCCTTCGTGGAAGTGGTCAGTCGTGACGAATTTGTATTTGACCCGGAGCCACCCGATTATCCTCACAAACCGGCGGCAGAACAACCAATCGTCGGGAAAAGCCCGATCAACTGAGATTGCTCGGATAAGGCGGCTTTGGTAGAAGCGACGACGCCATGCACAGCCGCCAAATCCACACTTGCCGATCCCCACGAAACTCCGCCGTCGTCCCTCGAAGAGTGGCCCGGGCCTCGTTTTGGGTGGCCAGCATCTTCGTTCTTCAAGCGACTGCGATTGCGTGGGGACAGACACCCGCGCAGCCCAATCCGTTCTTGCCTGGGTTCGGACAGCCGGGAACTGGGCTTGGCCAGCCTTCACTGCCAGCGCTATCTACGCCGCCATCCCAAGTTTATCCGTCACCGTACAGTGCCTACGCCCCCCAGACTGGAGTGGTCCAACCGGGTACGGGGACAATCAACCCATTTATGGCCCCATCGAACCCAACACTGGGGACAGTCACCGCACCGGGTGGACTGGCACCGGGCGTTTATTCGGGTGCCCAACCGGGCGTCGCGGCACCGGGATCCGTACCGAAGGGGGCTGGTGGCCTCGATCCATTCGCGCCACAAGTTCCACTTGGGTATCCCAATCTGCCGCCGCCCCAGGCGAGCATTTTTCGCAACCCATTCGCGACCCCGGCCAACGACTCGGCCTCGATCTTTGCTTCCCCGCAATCCGATGGCTTTTGGTCCGGTGGTTTGCTGAACAACCCCAACGCCAACGGCACGCAGACATGGTCGGCCCAGTCTTGGCAAAGATTCTGGCAGCAAAGCGATTGGCATAAGCTGTGGCATGCCTTCCGGGTTCGCCATACCTACATTCGGGGCGGTACGATCGACCGGGTGCAGATCAATGACTCGGAGATTGCCACGAGTCTGAGCTTGCCGAACTTTCTTGGTTCGGAGATGCCGCTGACGATTTCGCCGGGATTTGCGGTCCACAATTGGGAAGGACCCCATTCGATCACTGGCAACGATTTGCCAGGCAGCGCTTATAGCGCCTACTTGAGCTTTGATCACTCGACCCCGTTGGACCAACAGTTTGGTGGCGAACTGAACTTCACGACGGGCGTGTACACCGATTTTTCCACCTTCAACCAGCACAGTCTGCGGTTCACCGGGGTCGGCCTGTTGTGGATGCGTCTGTCCCCGGTCAGTACGGTGAAGTTGGGCGTCGAGTATTTGGATCGGGTCGAGATCAAACTGTTGCCAGCGGGCGGACTGTTTTGGACGCCGGACCCGAACACGCGGTTGAGTTTTTACTTTCCTCGTCCGAAGTTCGCCAAGCGATTTCCCAATTTCGGCAACGTGGAAGTGTGGGGTTACGTCTCCGGCGAATACGGCGGCGGCAGTTGGACCATCAAACGCGAGGCGAATTTTCCCGACCAAGTGGATCTGAACGACATGCGGGCCATGGCTGGCTTGGAATGGATCGGCGTTCGCGGCGTCACGGGTTTTGGCGAAGCCGGCTACGTCTTCGAGCGTCAACTGATCTATCGCTCCCTCGCCCCCGCCGACAGCTACCTAGGCACCGCCATCATGTTCCGCGGCGGCTTTGCGTTTTAGAATCTTAGTGTCTTAGGGCCCACGATCACTATCTTTATGTCGAACCACCAAGCACCAAGAACGACCATCCGTGAAAATCAGTGTTCATCCGTGGCGGAAAAAATGCATCCGTTCACGCCCTGTCCAGCCGAACGGGAGTCGCCCCGGTTTTTGAAACCGCTAAATTGGCAATCGCGATTGAACCTCGATTCATCTTTGCCAAAATCGTTGTGATCGGTAGAATCCGGCCAGGGTGTTTAAGAGTCTATCCCCAAAGGGGTCTGACTCTTTGGCTTTGGAGGGTCAGACCCCTTTGGGGATAGGCTCTAAGTGGCAGTGGAGGTCCGAGCTTTGAACTTGTCTGACCAATGGCTGTGTTTGTGGCCGGGGCTGCCTAGATTGTGGCTGCGAGGGGATTGGAATGCCTTGGCCTGTGCGGTTTTATTCGCAGGGGCGTTAAATCTGACTCTGATTCACACTTTTTTATGGCCTCTTTGGGTGCCGCTCCCCAGTCCGCTCTGGCTGTGGCCGATCCTGTTCTTGGTCTGGACGACGGCTTGTTGGTTCGGTTGGCGGCAGATTCCGGATTTGTTGCTCGTACCCACGGGCGCTCACCCGGCAACCGGTCAACCCGACTATTTGGCAGACGCTCAGGCCGCTTACCTGCGGGGACACTGGGAAGAAGCCGAACTCCTGCTGCGTCGTCAACTCCGACAATATCCGGACGACATTGCAGCTGGACTGATGCTAGCAACCATGTTCCGGCACCAGGGGAAGCTAGCAGAAGCCCGACAACAGCTCAACGAGGTCCGGCGCTGGGACGCTGCCCAGTGGTGGGACTTTGAAATCCAACGAGAATCCACGGCCATCGAAGACTGGCAGCCGGAAGATTCGGACGATTTGGCCAAAGATTTGCACTAGGTGCACAGCGGCACGAAATGCCGTAGCTTCCGTCGCCGAACGGTGGGGACCCTGCTCTTCCACCGTTTGGCGACGGAAGCGACGAACGGTGCGCTGCCGCTGGCCCCCAGCGAAGCGGCGACAACCGCCCCACCTTGACCTTTGCGGTTTTTGCGGCACGATTACCAACGCATGGATGGGATCGTGACGCAAAACGAGATATAGGGAGAAACCGAAAATGTACGAACGATTCACTGACCGCGCTCGCAAGGTCATGCAATTGGCCAATCAAGAGGCTCACCGCTTCAACCACGAGTACATTGGCACGGAACATATTTTGCTGGGTTTGGTCAAAGAAGGCAGCGGCGTGGCCGCGAACGTGTTGCGGAATCTGGACATCGACCTGCGTCGAATTCGTAACGAAGTCGAGAAATTGGTCCAAAGCGGGCCGGACATGGTGACTTTGGGCCGGCTGCCGCACACGCCGCGCGCGAAAAAGGTCCTCGAGTACTCGATGGAGGAGGCTCGGAACCTGAATCACAACTACGTGGGCACGGAACATGTGCTTCTGGGTTTGCTCCGCGAACAAGAAGGTGTCGCCGCCCAAGTGCTGATGAACCTCAGCATGAAGTTGGACGACGTCCGCGAGGAGGTTCTCAATCTGTTGGGCCATGGCTTGGAGGGTGGCGAAAGCTCGGAACGAGGCGGCCGCGAAGTCAGCTCGTCGAGTGGTGGTACCCCGCCGGCGGAGGGTGGTGGCTCCGCAGAACGGAAAGGGGGCAAGTCGAAGACTCCCGCCCTGGATTCCTTTGGACGCGATCTAACCGAATTGGCTCGCAACGGCGATCTAGACCCGGTCATTGGCCGGGAACGCGAAATCGAACGCGCGATTCAAGTGCTCTGCCGCCGTACCAAGAACAATCCGGTTCTGTTGGGTGAAGCCGGCGTCGGCAAGACGGCCATCGTCGAGGGCTTTGCCCAACGCTGCATCAATGGCGATGTTCCCGAGATCTTGGCCGACAAGCGGATCGTCGTGTTGGACTTGGCCATGATGGTCGCCGGAACCAAGTATCGCGGCCAGTTCGAAGAGCGCATCAAGGCCGTGATGAACGAAGTCCGCCGAGCCAAGAACACGATCCTGTTCATCGACGAATTGCACACTTTGGTCGGAGCCGGCGGTGCTGAAGGCGCCATCGATGCGGCCAACGTGCTCAAACCGGCCTTGGCCCGTGGCGAGATCCAATGCATTGGCGCGACGACCCTGGACGAATACCGCAAGCACATCGAAAAAGACAGTGCGTTGGCTCGCCGGTTCCAAGAAATCATGGTCGACCCCACGACTCCGGAACAAACCGTGAAGATTTTACACGGCTTGAAGCCTCGATACGAAGAGCATCATCGGGTGCAAATCACCGACAATGCGATCGAAGCGGCTGTGGAATTATCGAGCCGCTACATCACGGCCCGGTGCTTGCCGGACAAAGCGATCGACGTGATCGACGAAGCGGGCGCTCGCGTGCGGATTCGTTCCTTGGTCAAGCCGCCTGATTTGCAAGAGATCGACGAAGACATCGAGCGGCTCAACAAAGAGAAAGAAGAAGCAGTCGCCGAACAAGACTTTGAAAAGGCCGCTGCCCTCCGCGATCAGGCGGACAAGCTGCGCGCGAAGAAGGAACAAATCAAACGCGAATGGCGCGACAAGAGCCAGATCAGCGAAGGCTTGGTCGACGAAGAAGTGGTTGCTGAAGTCGTTTCGAAGATGACCGGCATCCCACTGACTCGCATGAGCAGCGAGGATTCGCTCCGTTTGCTCAAAATGGAAGACGAATTGCACGGGAAGGTCGTCTCGCAAGATGCGGCTGTCAAAACTGTGTGCAAAGCGGTTCGCCGCAGTCGTTCCGGTTTGAAAGACCCTCGGCGTCCGATTGGTTGCTTCATGTTTGCGGGGCCCACGGGTGTCGGTAAAACGTTGCTGGCCAAAGCCTTGGCCGAGTTCATGTTTGGCAATCAAGACGCCTTGATCACGTTCGACATGAGCGAATACATGGAGAAGCATAACGTCAGCCGCTTGATCGGCGCCCCTCCGGGCTACGTCGGTTACGAGGAAGGTGGCCAGCTGACAGAAAAAATCCGCCGCCGTCCTTACGCGGTGGTTTTGTTGGACGAAATCGAAAAAGCTCATCCGGACGTGTTCAACATGTTGTTGCAAGTCATGGAAGAAGGTCGTTTGACGGACAGTTATGGCCGCAACATCGACTTCCGCAACACCATCGTGATCATGACCACCAACGTGGGTGCTCATGCGATCAAAAACGAATCGCAGTTTGGATTGCCGGGAACCCGTGACGACGCGTCCTTCGAAGGCATGAAAGAACGAGTGTTGGATGAAATTGGCAAAGCGTTCCGACCAGAGTTCATCAACCGTTTGACCAACGAACCCACCATCTTCCGTCACTTGGAGAGGAAGGACTTGGTTTCGATTGTTCAACTGGAACTAACGAAGGTTCGCGAACGTTTGACCGAACGCGGCTTCGAGTTGGTCTTAAGCGAACCCGCCGTCGAGTTCTTGATCAAGAAGGGCACGAATTTGGACATGGGTGCTCGTCCGATGCGTCGCGCGTTGGAGAACTACATCGAAGATCCGCTCAGCGAAGAATTGCTGCAAGGCACGTTCGAAGGCAAGAGTCGGATCTACGTCGATGTCGTTCGCAATGCTGACGGCAAGGTCAAGCACTTGAAGTTCGCTGGCCTAGCGAACGAGGAAGAAGTTCCCGCATCCGCGGAAGTCCCGGTAGAAGTGGCCGAATAAGGCGACTGTCGTCGTCAGTCAGCTCGACGTTCGCAACCGACTGGAACAAAAAACCCGCAGCAAACGCTGCGGGTTTTTTCGTTGTTGCGAAGCGTGGAGCGAAGACACCATCAAAGAATGTCGCGTTTCAACTGTTCGATGGGTTCAACGAGTGATCGTTTTGGATCCAAGCCCTTCGGAGTCAACTCGTGCGTGCGATTTTCAACGATCATCGATCTGCCGTACTTGCTCATCGATCGCTTGTCTGGAAAACCTGTTCACTCATGAGTTCATCGACTCGCTTTGGGTCGTTCAAAATTTCTTCCGAAAATAGAGTATCTTCCAGCTTTTGATTGAATGAAAACCAGTGTAAATCGGTGCTTTGATCGTATTCAATATAAAAGCGAAGTTCATCGACCAAATATCGGACCTTGCTAAACACCCGGCGCGACGATACGGGAACAGGATGTCCGTCTATTCGAGCCCACCTGACGTTCTCGGTCGTTTTCGGACGCGAAAAGAACTCTCCGTCAGGAGTTTCGCTGTAACTGACAAACTTTACGGGGACTTTGTCATTCACATCCCAATCGACGTAGATTTTGAACCCTCGAGTCAAAGCCCCGATTTCCTTTCGATCTTGAAGTACTGTTTGATAGCGATCTTTCCCTACATGGGAAACAGACTTCAAGATTTGCTGGTTATAACGTAGCGTGTCGATCAGCGTCTCGGTGTGCCACGAGTCAGCGGACCCGGCTGTGCCAAACGCCTTTAGATTTGGGACTCCAAATTCTTTTAGCAATGCCTCAATAGGTGGCAATGTTACAAGCTGGAGCGGCACTCCGGAAACCCTCTGGCCCAGTCGGATATTTCGAGCTTCGTCAAATAGCAAACGCCGGTCATCAGCAATTCGACTTGGTTTCCTAATTTCTTGATCCAAACTATCGAACATTTGTGTTTCATTTTCGATCCGATTGATAATCAAGACACGCTTCCCTGGTAAATCGACAAGGAGTCGTACAAGACCTTTTTGATTCGCGATAACGCTTTTTGCATCAGGCCCCTTAATGAGCCCTTCCTCTTCCACTCGACGACCGTTACCTACCGTCTTATATCGAATCAGTACATCAAACGCCTCCCACCCTTCGAGGGTCGCCATGTGCGCATCCATCACTCCCAAAATGTAGGTATTGTCGTCGGATTTCGCATGATCATCCTGGCCATTGACAACAATAACTTTCAGCCAAATAAACACGCACAAAAATAACCACATTGGGCGAATACACATCTTACCATTCCTGCAATTTGAGTTAGCTGAACAAACTGCCGACCCCGCATGCGTCTGTCATGCCAGGTACGGCAGCATTCGTCCAATGAATAAGTAATTAAAACCCTACACAGGGATGCCCCGAATGGAACTTCCATTCGATGGGCCAAAATGGCTGATTCCCTTGTCCTGATATGACCCGGCATTTCCCAAAGTTATTTTGCCCCTCTTCGATGCACTCACAAGTCTCTTTGAATGCGCAGGGCGGTGCCTCTTCATCTCGCCGGTAATACCAGTAGTTGTAACCAGGGTCACCAGTTTGAACGACCTTCGGCCACCGATATGTTCGTGTTGATTCAGGATCATTGGGGTCCACGCGAATCCCATATTTCTTTTGGCATTGAAACTCCGCCGCAACAGGGCCTTCTCCGCCTTCGCCAACTTCAATAGGTTTATTGCACTCATTCGTTGTATCTTCACAGCGCCCCGTGATCTGCGAAGCAGCTAAACAGTCAAGGTCTTCCGGTTCCGAGCAAATCGACCAATTTCCAATCCAAGGATTTCCAGGTTCTTCTTGCCCATGGCACCACGTTGGACACAATGCCAAAACTATCACAAACAAACGCTTCATTACCGTTCTCCTTTTCGCTCATGGTTAAGTGTTGGAAAGAACGCATGGGTCTTAACGACCCGTTCGTTTCCATTAAATGAAAGCACCCAAGTCGCAGCAATCGCTCCGTTCTCATCCAATTCCGTCGGACCTTCGTACTCGATGGCTACGCGATAAATCCCAGACCCTCCCATTGGTTTCGTTGTCAACTTGGCCGGAACGCCGTTGATGCTCAATTCAATACGCGGCACAAGTTGAGTTTTTTCGCGAGACAGGCCATCTCCTTCTGCGGGTGGAATCGTCGCATTCACACGTAAAATCGCCGAACCGGAAAACGGCTTGGTGTGGTTATCACGAATCAATCGAACAGACTCTGGCGAAATAGCAATACTAGGTTTCTGCTGAATCGTAATAAAAGTCGAAGTTTTCTGAGATACTCCACTTCTTGTTTTATGTATCAAATCGATTGTTCCCAAAAGCGAACCTTGCGATATACATTTTTCGGTCGCTATCACCTCGACAAATGCCAACTCTTCGTTGTCCGGATCTTTCAACAGTTTAGCGGATACGTCACGTAGATTTTCAGATAGACTTAGCTCAAGTTGTTGAATCGATAGTGGTGCGGTAATCACAACCGGTAGTCGGGCAACTGCAAGATTTTCACCTTCTGGAATGTCGATTGAGAAACGCTGTTCTGAAAACGAAAAAACGCCAGACAACGAATACTGAACGTTGATTTGAAATTTGAGTTTTCCAGCCTCGTGATCGACAAATTTCGCGCGCGTGACAATTGTATTTTTCGATATTGAGTTTGGTGCGGTTAAGTGCATTTTGAATTTCGCCTCGCCGTTCGCCGGTATCCGATCACGATTGGCTTCAAGCTTGGCACATGCACAGTCAACACGAATCCTAGAGAACGGTACATCTTCAGTAGTTCGGTTATAAACAGTAATCCTTAGAACGTATTCTCGGCCTGCTTCGAGCGGTTCCAACGAAATAGGCGCTACGTATATGACTTCGTTGTCTTCACTGACACCGTGTTGCAAGATGGATTCACATTCGAGAACCACGACGTCACTATCTATCGCTTCCCCTGACTTTTCCACAACTTGTCCGAAGACAAAAGAAGCAGAAATTAGTAGCACAAAGAGCGGAGGTGACAATAACACGATCAGCATTCGATTCGACGTGGTTGCCATATTGCAGTTGCTTCGAATTTCAAAAAATCCTCGATATCCCATTTCCACCCTCTTTTCCTAAATATAAATGTTAAAAAATTGCTCAGGTCGTTTGTTGAACCGTCCGTCGATTGGCGGCAAACACTCTGCGACAATCCTAACTGCTTTAGCATCCGGAGGTTATTGGCTTATTGGCTTATTGGCTTATTGGAATATTAACCACCTTTAATCACGCTTTTCATGCAATTAGAGGTGCTTTAATTGCCGTAGCGAGGCGTAGCTAATTCGTACTATTTTTTGGAATTTCACATTGGACACTTGGTTTTTGAGAATGAATTCCATTTACACTCGGCGGATTTTTTCGGCTTTTCGCTACATCAGCATGGCTGATTTTAGAGGCCGTAGAACCGATCTTGCTTCAGACACGTCTGCAAGTAGGCCGATCGGTTATCATCTTGGGTACGGAACGACCGGACTTGCGGGAAATCCCGCTTGGCTTGTCCAGCGGATCGTTAGGCTTCTCGCTAAACCGCGCGGATCGCGCGACAAAATCCCGCTTGGCTTGTCCAGCGGATCCTTAGGCTTCTCGCTAAACCGCGCGGATCGCGCGACAAAATCCCGCTTGGCTTGTCCAGCGGATCCTTAGGCTTCTCGCTAAACCGCGCGGATCGCGCGACAAAAT
>JAUXWY010000180.1 GCA_030681235.1 Pirellulaceae bacterium
CGTCAAATATCAACTTTTTTGATGAATTAACGATATTGAACGGATTCGGTCGATGTGGACCTCGGCTTGGGCCCGAAGTAGAATTGGAACGCCAGGACAGTTACGGGAACTATGGCGGCATTCGGGCGGGCTTTTCACAAACCATACTTCCATTAGGGAAGCGTGTCGGGTACACTGATACGGGTTCGTTACTTTTCCACACACTGCCACGGGCACATATTTTGGGGCCAGAGAAGAGGGATTATGGAGATTCGTCTTAAGGTCATCGGTGGTAAGAATGACGGGAGAGAAATCCCGGTTCAAGTGGCCGAGTTTGTTGTTGGTCGTGGCGAAACAGCTCACTTAAGGCCCGCGAGTGATTTGGTAAGCCGCAAACATTGTTCTATTGTGACACAGCAGGGCAAGGCTGTTCTGATCGATCATGAAAGTCGCAATGGCACGTTCTTGAACGGAGACCAAATCAAGGGTCAAGTGGACTTGAAGCCCGGCGATCGTTTGCGAGTTGGGCGATTGGTCTTCGAACTCGTGATTGATATTGGCCAGCCAAGCGTGAAGCGACCGAAAGTCGACGGCGTCGCCGATGCGGCGCAAAGAGCGACGGAAGCGACCGAGCAGTTCGACGACGATTCGATTTCAGGTTGGCTTTCGACGGTCGATCAATCGGCTCATGCGGTTGAACAGACCAAGCAGTTTAGCTTGGACGATGCCAAGTTGCAGCTTTCTGCGGAGACGATCAATTCGGGTCTGGATTCGACGATGGTCGCCGACAAGGACGAACTGTTGAAGCAGGCAAAAGAAGCCAACGATCGCGAAGCGGAAGCCAAGGCCAAAAAGAAGATTGTCGGCAAATTGCCTGATAAAGCGCGACAAACGACGGACAATAGCAAAGACGCCGCGACCGACGTCTTGCAGCGATTTTTTAATCGTCGCTAAGATGTTGGCATTGGCGCTCCCAATTTTTATTGCCAAGAATCGTGCAATATGATCGAATGGACCGCGAGTGCTCTAGGAGTTTGGCGGTTCGGGGTCCGTATTGTGGTTTTTTTTGCATGATTGAAGACGCCCCTTTCGACATTAACGGAGTGGTTGCCGGATGTTTGGCCGGCCGCGAACCTTCGATTGGGGCCCTTGTCCGTCGATATCATGGGTTAGTATTTAGTCTGTGCTTCAGGATGCTTGGGCAACGTCAAGACGCCGAAGATGCAACTCAGGAGACATTTTCTCGAGTGCTCAGGAGTTTGGCCCAATGGGACTCGACTCGTCGATTTGAGCCGTGGTTGCTAACCATCGCCGGGAATCGTTGTCGCACAAAAATGGCGAGGCGACAACGACAAGTCCATCTTGTGATCGAGGAATGCGGAAGTGTCGCAGCGCCGCGTTTGGAATCGGGACTGATTTTCGAAGAGGTTTGGGCTGGATTGCAGCATTTACGGGATGAATACCGGGCAGTTTTCGTCAAGTTTCACTTGGAACACCGTTCCTTTGAAGAGATCGCCGATGAGCTAAAGATGCCCTATGCGACCGTGAAAACGTGGTGCCATCGAGCTCGGAAGGAACTGGCGGATATCCTAGCCCGACGCGGTAATTTGGTGGAAGAAATTGGATAAGATTGAATCGGAACCCTGTTGGGGCGGGTAGACTTTGCTGGAATTGACCCCACGCGGATTTTTTGGACCCGAGCAACGCCATGGATTGTCGCGATTTTGAGGCCTTTATCAACGAACTGCTAGATCGGCGGCTTCCGTTGGATCTGAACGACGCCGCATCGGAGCATCAAGCCGCGTGCGACGATTGTCGCAGTGATTACGCTTTCTTCCACGACTTGGACGGCGTGGTTGGTTCGCGAATCGACGCTGCGGCCAATGGTCTGTGGAAGAATTCTGAAGATCGATTGGTCGCGGATTTGGTACAGCGTTGTTTGAATGAGGACCTTCTGGGGTTCAATTCCGACGCGGTACCGGTGGCTATGGTATCCAAATCGGAAGTGATCGCGCCGCCACTGGCGAAGCGGGCACCAAGGACGGGCGACCGATCGAATTCGGCGCGTCGTGTGACACTCTTTTCCGCATTGGCGCTCGGTGCCTGTTTGGTTCTGTCGATTGGAACCTTCTCGTACTGGGGCTGGAATGCCAAGCCGGACGGACCAGCCGATTTCGCCGAAAAGTCGCAAGGCCAAGTCAACGGTTCGAATGCGGCGAAAGTCGCGGAGCGTGAAAAAACGCAACTGGCGGTTTCCGAATTGCAAGAACTGACCAAGAACTGGGACGAGTCGGTCGTTGCATTTGATCGTGGGTGGCAAAATGCGGCCGTTGGCCGGGTTCGAGCTCATCAACTGCCGGGAATCCAACCAGCGATTTATCCGATCACTGGCGCGGTCGAGGCGTTTCGAAAGAATATGATTGTTCGGAATCCGAACGGTCTGGCAGCCGGAGTACGGTGGTAGGGAAGTCTATGAAGCGGCATTCAGCTCAAAAAATTGGTAATTTCCGACGTCTGGTGCTGCCGGTTGCGTTTTTGATGCTGGCTCCGTTTTGGTTTGCTACCGACGCCAACGGGCAGATGACGGTGCAATTGCCACAGTTTCGTCGGTTCCAAGTCAATGGTTCGATCATGGTTCCGGACCGTGGCTCGGCTTTTATGGGTGGGGTTAGCGGTTCGGGGATAGGGAGTCGCCAATACGGAGCTTTGCCAATCCGTCCTTTCGCCAATCGGTCGACTGGCGGAAATTTCGACAATGCGGTGGTCGTGACTTCGGTCGAGGTATTTAGCCTTCGCGACATGGAGGCCCAGTTGATGGGGCAGTTGAGCCCGGAATATCGCGAACAATTGGCAGTTGAATCTGCGGCGGCCGAACAGCGGGTCGAACGACAATTGGCCGCTGATCAAGCCAAATTTCGGCAGCTACGACAACAACAGGCTGACGAAAAGGTCGCTTTAGCCAAAGAAGATGTTCGTTGGGCACGTAAGTTCGCGGCGGAAGGCAACCATTTGGCGGCCGATATGTACTATCAACAAGCGATCAAATCGCTGCCCCCGGATCTCGCGGGGTTGGCTGAAAAAGAGCACCGATCGTATCGCGCAAGCCGCAGCGATCGATAGATTCCCTTCGTTATTGTTCAAGTCAGGCCTTTTCCTTGCTCCGCAAAGTTATTTGCGAAAATTATTCAGAATTCATGAAGAGCCCCCCCTCGAATTGTGGGCCGTCTTCAGCAGATAATTGGCGTCTTCCGAGCAACGAAGTGGCGAATGTTGGAACGATCGAAGTCTTTGAGTGGAAATTCTTGTGTTCATTTTATCGTATCAAGTTTTTTTGATTTTGATAAAGGTCGTTGCCGGTCTGGGAGTTTTCATGTTGGGCATGAAATATCTCTCGGAGGGCGTTCAGTCGGTGGCGGGTCCAGGGCTGCGGCGGATGATTGGGCAGGTGACCGACAATCGGTTTCTAGCCACAGGGACTGGAACGCTATTTACGTTGTTGGTGCAAAGCTCATCGATAGCCACAGTAATCATGGTGGGTTTGATCAACGCCGGGGTACTGCAGCTGCGTCAAGCGGTTGGGTTTATCATGGGGGCCAATATTGGCACGACCATCACCGGTTGGATCTTAATGTTCAAAGTTGGCGAATATGGTCTGCCGGTGCTGGGGGTGGCGGCTCTTGTTTACGTGTTTTCGTCGCGGGATCGAGTGCGATTTATCGCCATGGCGGTGATGGGGCTGGGGATGGTCTTTTTTGGCCTGCAATTGATGAAGGACGGAGTGGCCCCGCTGAAGAAGATGGAGGGCATCAACGAAATCTTGAACACCTTGCAAGCGGACACGTACTTCGGCATTTTGTTCTGCGTCATGCTGGGGTGCCTACTGACCTTCTTAGTACAAAGCAGTAGCGCTGCCCTAGGTATCCTGATAGCAGCGGCGTCTGAAGGGCTGATTTCTTTCCCTGCGGCAGCAGCTTTTATCCTTGGCGAGAATATTGGCACGACGATCACGGTGGTGATCGCTTCGATTGGAGCCACCACAAATGCGCGGCGGGCAGCGCTGGCGCATGTCTTGTTCAATATCATCGGAGTCGCGTGGGCGGTCCTCGTGTTTCCGTTCGGAATTTTGTTGATCGCCTGGTCGATTCAATCCGTTCACGGAGTCGATCCGATGACGATGACTTATGACGGCTTCGCGGACAAGGTCAAGTACGGGTTGGTCATCACTGCTGCGATCGCTACGGTTCATACCAGCTTCAACTTGACGAACACCACTTTGTTTCTTGGGTTCGTGCCGCAGTTTGCGCGGCTCTTAGAATGGCTCATCCCGGATCGCAGCAAGCCCGAAGTCCCACGACTGATATACTTAACGGCGGGCAGTGTCGAAAGTCCTTCCATTGGTATTGAACAAAGCCGCCGTGAAATGGTGATTATGTTTCAGCGAGTGGTCAAATTGATGCAGCGATTACGGGACTACGGTTTTGCCGGCCAAATGAATGACGAATTGCTGCTGCAAATTCGTAACGACGAGGAGATCCTCGATAAGATCGAGCATGAAATTGTGGTCTTCTTGAATCGAACCCTCCAAAGCACGGTTTCGAGCGATGTGGTCGTTGAAGGTCAATGTCAACTCACTTTAGCCCATGAACTAGAATCGATCGGGGACCATTTGGCGAACATTGCCAAAGACTTCGAGCGATTGCAGACGCAGGGATTGGAATTTTCCGCTGAACAATTGGACGAATTGCGAGGATTGCATGACGAAATCTTCGAGTTTCTGTCCAAGGTGGTCAAGGGATACGAACAAAGGTCGGGCCGAGATTCGGGACTGGGCAAGCCCCAGAGTCGTGCGATTATTGCTCGGATTAATGAACTGCGTTCCAAGCAAATGCAGCGGGTGGTGGAAACGAACGTCAGCCCCGCGCTGACGTTGGCGTTCACTGGGATCCTGACCCATTACCGCCGAATTCGCGGGCACGTCGTGAATTCCTTGAAAGCGACTCGACGCTCGCGCTGACTTGCGACAGGTGGCCGATGCGGAGCAAGTTCTTGGTCGACAAATCGTCGACCCATGATCCGCCGCTCGCTTGCTATTTACGACAAGGTTTTTCGGTTCGTTTTCATGACGTTCAGAAGTACGCTGGACATCTCGTGGTACTCGTTCGTGACGAACAGCTCGGCGAAATGATCGAGGAACAGCTTGGATTGAGCGGCGTTCATGAAGTTGCGATCACTGCGGATGCATAGCCGAAGTTTGCGCTGGTAGGTGAGGACGCCAACCGCCGCGCGAGTGCCTTTGCGCAGAGGTGGAGAGCCCAACACGTCCGCCAACACGAGGTTGCCGCACTTCAAGCCATCGCCGCAGCGAGGCAGTTTGACCCAGAATCGTCGCGTTGGGTCGCCGGTATTCGAGAAAACCACGGTAGCCAAACAATCCGTGTTGACCCGCAAGACCGAAATATGATCATTGTTGTCGACTGGCGTTTCAACCAAGAACCGCATGAAGTCCGAATTGAAGCGAGTGTGTTTCAAGTGAGCCAATTCCATTCGCAATTGGCCCGCAAAGGTTGGCTCAGCAATTTCTTCGCTCGCGCGATGAACCAGCGCATAGCTGACATAGTTCGCAGCCAAGTACTGTGGTTGGGCATCATTGCGGAGGTCCAGCGGCATATTGATGCAGATCTTGCCGGCTTGCGTATCGTCGGAAAAAACTTGGTTCCACTGTACCAACGCTACGAACAAGCTTTCCAACAAGGCATCGTTCACGCTTTGACCGCGATCTTGAGCGACCAGTCGCAATTGCCGAAATTGTTCTTTGTCAAAATCTAGCGTAAAGATGTCTGGGAAATTTCCCTCGCCAATGGCGGCAAAACTAGCGGCCGGGCTGGCGAGAACCTGAACGGGTTGCTCGATCCGATCAATTGCCAGCTTTCGTTGCTCTGCGGAACTGGGCTGAAGAATTTCGGGGCTCAAGTTATTGCGCAATCGATTTCGTAACTCGGCCGGATTTACTTCGGGCAGTGGCTCCAATTCGTCACCGATATCGGTGGCGTAGAACCAAAGAATGTCACCGACAAATTGGTAAGCCGCCAGACCATCCACGGCAGCGTGATGAAACAAGAAAACGCAACGTGCTCGCTTCTCGTCATGCCGCCCCCAACAGCGAAAGCCAATTTCATTCTTCAGATCGATGAAATCTGTGTCGACAGGTTGGTTGATTGGCGCCGCCCAATCATCCCATAGAACTTCGCTGTTGTAGGCTTCCGTCGCTACCCAACAGTTTCTTCCACCTTTGGCCGGCCGGATATGGCTGCGCAACATTGGCTGCCGCACCAACGCGCGATCCACGGCGTTTTGAAAGGTATCGCGATCGATACAACCGGTGAACTCGAACTGCAAAATAAACGTCATCGGGAATTGCGGCGAATCATCGTGCAGCATGTAGTTCTCGAACGGAGTCAAATGCAGCGGGAACAGTCGTCGCTCCACTGCAAATTCCGCTGCTGTCGGTCGGATCGGTTCTTTGTTCGTACCGCCAAGAATCGCCGTCGAATTCAAATCAATCTGTTTCATAACTTGAAGCTCATGTTCGATTGGGCTGATTGTCTTGACATCGGTTCTCGTTACACAAAAATTGTAATCACGCCATCCCCAATCTCATAGCCCGCGCTGGGAGCCGCATTGAATACGGCTTTTCTTGCGTTGCTCTCTGCGAAAGTCGGCTTTGCGGTCGAAGATCGTGATCAATTCCTCTACGTAGTCCCGTTTTACACCGAGCCAGAGGCAAATGTCCTCCACCTTTCGGCCCGCTTGAAGGTGCATCCAGACTAGGTCGCGCCGCAAGGACTGTTTAGCCACCTCGGCTTGAACCGCCGCGTGGAATGCCGCCTGATCATGGTTTTCGTGGCTCATGGGTACGTCGACCTTATTGGCCGCCAAACGAAGCGCCGCGTAAGCGATCTCCGGAGGTATAGTCGGTGGGCGAATCGAGTCCACCCGTCAAGAGTAACCCGTCAACTTTCGAAGCGGCTTGGGCCAATTGTCCTTGAGCGTTGATCAATCGAACGGCTGCTTCGTAGTAGCTTCGGCGCACGATCAGGACCTGTAAGAAATCCAATTCACCGGAGCGGTAAGCCAGTTCAGAAAGTTCTAGACTCTCCTTCGCCTGCGGAATGATTTCATTCTCGTACTTGCGAACCGAGGTCAACGCCAACTCATATTCCTGCCGCACGCGTGCCAGACGGGAGCGGATGGACTGTCGGAGGCGTTCGACCTCTCGAGTGGCGCGTACGACATCCGAGTGTGCCGCAGAGATATTGCCCGCGTTTCGATTCGCAACGGGCAGGGGCGCTGATAACTGAACGTTAACCATGCCATGGTCTGTCGAGCGGTCGTACCCGGCCCCAATTTGCGCGGTCACGTTGGGTGTCATTTGAACTCGTTCCCGTTGCAACATCGCCCGCTTTTCGCAAACGATGGCTTCAGCGGCTAGCAATTCTGGACTTTGGACGAGAGTATCGTTTAGCGCGTTTTCCCAATCGATCGTTCGGACGGCCCCAGTCAGGTCGGCCTGTAGGCTCGACGGCATTGCCATCGTCAGGCCCGCAATCGCCGCCAAGTCTTGCCACGCACCGCGATAGGTGATCTCAGCCTGTTCCGCAGCTAAGGTCACTTCACTGACAAGCGTTCGCGCTTGCAACGTTTCGATCAGCGAGCCTTCGGCGGCCCGTTGCCGCGCTTCGGCTACTTGGACGCCTTGTTTAGCAACTTCTAGGAATGAAAGGATGGCCGCAAGTTGCTGTTGGGTTGCGGCCGCCTCATAGAAACGGACACGAACATCGGTCAAGACACGGAGACGCTGCGATTCACCTTCAGCGACTTGAGCTTGTTGGGTGTGACCCAGGACCTCGCGATTCAGCGTTAACTTGTTTCCTCGTACAAATTCTTGTTCGACAAAGAGCCCGTATTGGTCGGTGTTGCGGTCGGCCAGTTGTTGTCCCGTAAACCCAATCGTTGGATTGGGTCGCGTTCCCACTTGATCACGAATTCCAGCCGCTTTGTCCGTGTTTGCAATGGCCGCTTGGATCGCCGGGTTATTGGCCATCGCGATCGCTTCGACTTCGGCCAAAGTCAAGCTTGTAGAGGTATAACTTGCGACGACGTCCGAACTGTCCGCCAGGACTTCCGGTCCATCCAATTCGTTTGGTGCAGCGAAACTAGTTTTTTGGATCGACGAAATCGGGGTTGTTTCACGGCGGGCCCCATCCAAGGTCGCCGCAACCGTTGGCCACGCGATGGGTTTGTTCGTTAGGTGTTCGTGAACTGAGGAGCACCCCGCGGCAACTGCTAGGCTCGTTAGAGCAATCAGAATTTTGAATATTTGCATGGCATCCGGGTTCCAAGAAATGTAAAGATTTTTCGCTGCGAGCCCCAATCCCAGTGCCCACGGACCGACCACGACTTCCTGCTGTGCATGCCTAATCAGAAGATTCGGAAGAACGGGGCTCCAACTTCGCATTTTCGGCACGCGCCCATACCGTTGGGCCAAGACTTTGTGTGATTATCGCTACAGATCCTATAGCTTATGCCACGGCTGTCTCGGGACAATTCTTTAGTTCATGTCCAGTGTTTCGCCGACGACAATTCGTCGTTCCATAAAATAGCTGCGTTCGACGTCGCCAAAAGGGTTGATGAATCCTTTTCGCAGGTAGAGTCTTTCGGCGGCCTTGTTGTTCTCGCGAACTTCCAAGGTGATCTTGCACGCGCCGAGCTTGCGAGCGAAATCGTCGACGGCGTTTAATAGTACGGATCCGACGCCGCGATTGCGGAACTCCGGCAAGACGGCCAAGTCGTGGATATTGACCAATTCCTTGGCGTTAAACGTGGAGAAGCCGACAAAACAAATGGCTGCTCCAACGACTCGGTCGTCGACCGTGGCGACAAAAATCTTGCAATTCGGCAGTTTGGCCAATTGCTCAGGGAGGGCCGCTTTCACTTCATCGGTCAAGGGTCGTCCCAGGGCAATCGGATCCGCTGAATACGCGTCAACAACTTGAACAACGGCCAGCAAATCTGCTCGGTCGTGCACGTTCGCTTCACGCACTTCTATCATGGCCGCGTCTCCTTTTCAAAATGTTCATCATCCAAATCCATTGCGGTCGACGATCTCGTCAAATTCTAAACCTTCACGGTTGGGAAAACAACTGACAGCGTTGCCTCAAGCACGATTTCACAAATTTCCGTTGATCGGTAAAGGGCCTATCCAATTTGTGTCCGGCGGAGGAAAGGTTGCAGAGCCGACGGAATGCGAACCGATCCATCGGGCTGTTGATGATTCTCCAGCACTGCGATCAAAGCGCGACTCAAGGCAAACGCTGTGCCGTTGAGGGTGTGTACGTAGTTGGTTCCCTTTTTGTCCTTTTCTTTGTACCGCACATTCAAGCGACGGGATTGGTAGTCCGTGCAGTTCGAAGTACTCGTAACTTCGCCCCACTCGCCATGTTCACCGCGCCCTGGCATCCAAGCCTCCAGGTCGTATTTCCGGTAGGCTGGGCCACCCAAGTCGCCGGTGGCAGTATCGACAACTCGGTAGGGAACTTCCAAGAGGTCGAACAAGTCGCACTCGATTTGTCTCAATTCTTCGTGCATCGAGTCGCTTTGTTCCGGCAAGCAGAACACAAACATTTCCACTTTTGTAAACTGATGGACTCGATACAAGCCCCGTGAGGCCCTCCCGGCGGCTCCGGCTTCTGTGCGATAACAATGGCTGATGCCACACAACCGCAACGGGAGACTCTCGGCTTCCAATGTTTGCCCGGCGTACAAGCCACCCAGAGTGATCTCGGCCGTCCCGACCAAACACAGGTCGGTGTTTTCTACGCTGTAGACTTGGGTTTCGGGACCACGAGGCATGAAGCCAATGCCTTCCAGGATTTCAACTTTCGCTAGGTCTGGCGTGATGGTTGGAGTAAAGCCACGTTGCATCAAGTGTTCGACGGCCATTTGTTGAATTGCCAAATCCAACAACACCAATTCACCAGCCAAGAAGTAGAATCCTTGCCCCGTCGTTCGTGCTCCGCCTTCGAAGTCGATCCAACCTTTCTCCGACCCAAGCAATAAATGATCTTTGACCTTAAAATCGAACACGCGCGGTTGAGACTGGCCTCGACCGACTTCCAGGTTTGCTTGATCATTCGCGCCGCGTGGTGCGGCGGGGTGGGCCATATTGGGAAACGTCCGCTGAATGACAAAGATTTCCGCTTCCAATTGATCGACTAATTTCTGGGCTGCATCTTTGTGCGCCCGCAATTGGCGTCCGGCTTCGACGGCTTTCGCTCGTTGTAGTGGATCTTTGAGAGACCCCATCGACTTGGCGATTTCGTTGGCTTGTCGATTGTACTCTTGAGCCGCCGTATCGGCGTCTTTGCGGCGTTGGTCCAAATCGACCAGTTGTTGCAGATCGCACGGCACACCTCGTTCCGCGCAGTTCTGGCGAACGGCATCGAGATTTTGCAAGATAAATTTTCGATCGAGCATTACTTCAGGTCCTCGGATGCGGATGAACGGGAAAGTTGGGCGTGATCGGCCATGGCTTGCCACAGGTGAGCGCTGGCGACAATTCCGCGCTGGAAATCATCGGCCGAGAATTTTTCGTTCGGGCTGTGCGTGTTATCGTCGTTTTGTCCCCACCCCAGCAGCAATGTATCGACACCCAAGCGTTCTTTGAACTGGGAGACGATCGGAATCGAACCTCCCGATCGAATCAAGACTGGTGGCTTCCCGAAACCTGCCGTGATCGCATCGGCCGCAGCGGCCATGTGCGGGCTGTCCAAGGGGACGACAATCCCGGACGCTGCATGACCGACCTTCAATTTGTACGTGAACATTTGCGGGACTCGCACTTGCACCAACTGCTTGACGGCGTTGGCTATCTTTACCGGATCTTGATTTGGTACCAAGCGACAAGTGAACTTGGCGGAGGCTTTGGCTGGAACGATCGTCTTGCCGCCTTCACCTTGGTAACCACCGGTGATGCCATTGATATCCATCGACGGTCGGCTCCAACATCGCTCGATGGTCGAGTACCCCGGCTCGCCAAAGGTCGCCCGCACGCCGACCTGATTCATGAAGTCGTCTTCGGAGAACGGAAGGTTTTGCCACTGTTGCCGCTCGGATTCGCTCAAGGCTTCCACATGATCGTAAAAGCCAGGGATCAGGACTTTGCCATAATCATCTTGGAAAGCGGCCATCACCCGCATCAACGCATTGACGGGGTTGGCGACCGCACCGCCAAAGGTTCCGGAATGCAGATCCTGTTTGGGCCCAAACAATGTCAATTCAAACGAGACAATCCCGCGAAGTCCGTAGGTGATCGCCGGGATCTCTGGGCCAAACTGCGAGCTGTCACTGATCACGACGACGTCGCAGGCCAGCTTTTCCTCGATCGTGCAACCCAATACCTCGTTGTATTTGCCCGCCATGAGCTGAGCCAATGCTACGGAGCCGCTTTCCTCTTCGCCTTCGATCAAGAACTTGATATTCAGTGGCAGCTTCCCATGTGACTTCAACCACGCCTCCGCACTGAAAACATGGGTAAGCATTTGGCCTTTGTCGTCGGTTGCGCCGCGGGCATAGATATTGCCGTCGCGGACAGTGGGATCGTATGGGGGCGAGATCCATTCTTCTAACGGGTCGGCGGGTTGCACATCAAAATGGCCATACACGAGGACGGTGGGCGATTCGGGAATGTGTGGCGATTCGGCCAAGACGATTGGGTGAGTTGCGGTTTTGATCGTTTGGGTCTTCAGTCCCATGCCTTCAAAAGTTGCGGCGACCCATTTTGCGGCCCGATAGACATCTTGCGAAAATCCAGGATCGGCACTGACACTAGGAATTCGCAGCAGCTCAAACAAGCGACTCAGATAGCTCTCACGCTGGTTGGCGATGGCTTCGGCGACGGAGGGCGGTATCGTGGTCATCGATTACTCACAAAAAAACAGGAACACCGAAGCCAATTGGACTTCAAGCCACCGCTCTTCTGAGGAGCATGCGACCCCACCGTTTTGGCTGGAAACAAGGCGCCAGATTATACTTGGGCTTGGCGTTTCTCCGTAAGAGGGTATAACGGCAATCCGTACTTCGCGTTTTGGGAGCAGATGCACGTCCATTGACGACTCGCCGGATTTCATCACGTTTGATTTCGTCGCTTGAGCCAAGAAATATTGCTAGATGTCCGTTCGCCCTTTACATGCTCCTTCGGACCACGAAGTTGAATTGCACTTTGCACGTATGGCCCGGTGGTTACGTATGGAGTCGCATGCAGAAATCGAACGACTTTCAGAGCGCAAGAAAGCGCAAGGCGAAGGAAATGCCGAGAAGGGCGGCGAAACGCTACTCAACATGATCGTGTTGGATCAAGTCGCAGGGTTAGGCGGCTTTCAATTGGTGACGTTGGGTCGCCAGCCCAAGGCTCCTCCGATGCCATGGCACCGGTTGCGAGTGGGGGCTCCGGTTGTTGTCTCGCCCATGGATAGCGATCTAACGTCTGCCGGTGTCTCGGGGGTCGTGAGCGAACGCACCAGTGAGACGCTGCAAGTGGCGATGTCTCGAATTCCGGACGAACGCCGCTTGCGAATCGACATGGCCGCCGACGAAGTCACTCGTCAGCGACAATCGCAAGCCCTCCGCCGAGCCCAGTCAGCCACCGGCCGATTGGCTCATTTGAGAAAAGTGTTATTGGGCCAACGTGTTCCCGAGTTTGGGCCAATCGAAGAATTGGACCTCCCCGACTACTTGAACGCGTCGCAACAGGACGCGATCCGAGTCGCTCGTTCGGCGTACGATCTGGCGGTGATCCACGGTCCGCCCGGCACTGGCAAGACGACGACGTTGGTGGCGTTGATCGTTCAAGCCGTCGTAGCGGGAGAAAAGGTCTTTGCATGCGCCCCGAGCAATACGGCTGTGGATCATCTCTTGGAGGAGTTGGTGGATGCCGGCCAACGAGTTGTCCGCATCGGTCATCCAGCGCGGGTGACACCGCGTTTGCAGCATCACTGTCTGGATGGGCTCATGGAGCAACACGAAAGTCAGGTGGTCGTCAAGGCGATGCGTCGGCAAGCGGAGGACTTGCTCCGCCAAGCCGAGAAGTGGACTCGGGCTCCGCGCGCTTCCGGCGACCGACATCAAATGCGCCGAGCCGCGCGTGATCTGGAGCAAGAAGCCAAGAACCTGGAACGATACATGGCTCGGTCGATCTTGGATGGTGCGGACATTGTGTGCGCGACCACGACCTTTAATGACGACTTTCTCGGGAATCGTCATTTTGATTTGGGCGTCATTGATGAAGCGTGTCAAAGTACGGAACCGGGATCTTGGTGCCCCTTGCCGTTCGTTGACAAAATTGTCTTGGCCGGTGACCCGCAACAGTTGCCGCCCACCGTTTTGTCGCTCGAAGCCGCGGCCGAAGGATTTGATCGTAGCCTGATGCAAAGAGTCATGGAATTGCACGGTCCGGGTATTAGTCGCTTGCTAGATGTTCAATACCGTATGCATCAACAGATCATGGAGTTTTCCTCGGAACAGCTCTACGAAGGAAGATTGATTGCCGATCGGTCGGTCCGCGATCATCGGCTGTGCGACTTGCCAGGAGTAATCGAGAAACCGATTACCATGGTGCCGGTCGAGTTTTACGACTCGGCGGGCGCCAATTGGGACGAGGAGCTAGAGCCATCGGGTTTGAGCAAACGCAACCGAAACGAGGCGAAGTTAGTGCTCAAGAAAGTCCGAGAACTGATGGCCGCAGGTGTTGACCCGCATGCGATTGGAGTGATTGCACCGTACGCCGCTCAAGTTCGTTTGTTGCGAGATTCCGCGAGTCAGCAATCTCCGAGAGATCTCTGGCGGAATGTGGAGATCGATACCGTCGACGGTTTTCAGGGTCGGGAAAAGGAAGCGATTATTATTTCGCTGGTGCGGAGCAACCCTCAGAACGAGATCGGATTTCTAGCAGATCGACGTCGGATGAACGTTGCTTTGACACGGGCACGGCGCAAACTGATGGTGATCGGAGACAGTGCCACTTTGGGGATTGAACCCTTTTATCAAGCATTTCTCCAATACATCAGCGACATTCAGGCTTACCACACCGTCTGGGAAGAGGATATCGAGTAAAGGCTAAAGGCTCGATCCAGAGAACGCCGTAGCCTTCATCTCAATCGAGCCTTTCGTCAACGATCGCTTACCGCAGCAATGATAGGACGTTCTGAGGATTCTGGTTCGCGATCGCCAAGACCGAGGTACCCGATTGGACCAAGACTTGGGCTCGTGTCAGCATGGCGGATTCTGAAGCGAAGTCAGCATCGCGAATGGAGCTTTCGGCCTCGGTCAAGTTGTTAAGCAAGTCCGACAACGAGACGATGTTCGAATCGATGGTCGTTTTCTGGAATGCGCCCAAGCGACCGCGAAGTTCCACCACCTTGGTGATCACTTCGTCGACGATCTTGGCGGCGTTTGTCGGATCGACGAATAGGTCCTTTCCATTGCCAGCCCGTAGTTCGTAGAGCCGACCGGACTCGCCACCCAAACTACCGGTGTTGAGGCTCTGAATTCCCATGCGGGCTTGTTGGTTAGAAACCACATTCGGGCCCAGTTGGATGATTGCACCACCACCGGCGATCGTGAAGTCGACGGTGGTGTTGCTACCTGGATCCACGGTCGCTTCCAAGCTGAGCGTCGAAGTGTTGATCGATAAGCGATTGCCATCCCCATTGGCCCGTACGCCGTTGACAGTCGCATTGATGTCAGCCCCCGTGTCGCGGTTGGCCGACAAGTTGGCCACAAACGTTCCCGAACCACCTTCACTAATCACTTCGACGTCGATGAACGCCTTCCTGCCGTAGGAAATGGAACTCAGTTCGACGACGCCATTGTTATTTACAGCTTCGACACCGGTCGCGTCTTTGACTAAGTTGATCGCATTGATCAGATCGTTGCGAGTGGCGCCGGCTTGGAACGTAAAGACTTCCGCTCCGTCTCGGCCGGCCAGTTTGATGACGAGGTCGTCATTTATAGCATTATTCGTGAAGGCATTGGCACCCACGGACAACGCTGCTTTTTCGGCCTGGTTGGCGATGTTGATTTGGACGTCCAAAGAGCCCAGAGAACCGAGGTTGGCCACGTTGACTCGCAGATCTCGCACCGTGTCGAGACCCACACCGTTGACGCCACCGGCGGTCGTTTGGAAATCGAGACTACCATCTAGCAGCGAACGGCCTTGAAACGTTGTGGTCTTGGCAATGCGGTCGATCGCTTCCAGAGAGGAGTCGACCTGTAATTGATTGGCCGCGACCTGTTCATTGCTCAGTACCCCGCTATTGGCGGCTTCGACAATGAGGCCACGAATGTCGTTTAGCAAGTTTGAGACTTGTCCCAAGGCACTGTCGGCGGTCGCAATCATGTGCGAAGCTCGTTCGCTATTGCCAATCGCGCGGCGGGTTGCCGTGATGTCGCGGCGGAGGTTTTCGCTGCCAATCAAACCCGCTGGATCATCTTTGCCCGCGTTGATTCGCAGGCCCGTACTCAGTCGGTTCAATGCAGTTTGCAACTGTCCGTTGGAACGGCCCAAGGCATTCTGGGCAATCATTGAACTGACGTTTGTATTGATCCGACTCATACCGAGACCCTCGAGTTGTTCTTTTGTCCTTGCGACAAATTTCGTTGACTTGGACTAGCCCGCGAAATATTACTCCGCCACCAGAGATTCAATTGACATTGTCCCCAACCTTTGAATACAAAGATCGGGTCGCTTCGAGTCCCTTCGATTCATGGTTCGTACAGCATCCCCTGCCTGCGAACCGCGGACTGATAATCCGTTCAGTCGAAAAGTGCTATCGTCCAAGGAAATTGAATGACTTCTCGCAAATTACTGTAGTTCGCGCAGTTGTGGCCAAGAGGGCCGCTAGTTGTTTTGAAGTTTCACAAAACAACAACAAAGTCGATTTTAACGCCAGGAAATAGCGCGGCAGGGCCAAGCTGTTAAGTTGATCCAGTTGTATCAAATGCGTTCGTTAACTTAGGAAATATTTGTCGATCATGAGTCTTATACGCTGGCGGAGTCATTGCCAACTGGGATCGCTATTGAAGTAGGGCCAGAACGTTTTGCGGAGATTGATTGGCGATGCCCAAAACCGCTGTTCCCGATTGGGTCAACACTTGAGCCCGCGTCAGTGCGGCGGTCTCGGCCGCAAAGTCGGCGTCGCGGATGCTGCTTTCGGCTTCCGTGAGGTTGGTGAGCAATTCGGAGAGCGACTCGATATTGGAGTCAATCGTCGCTCGCTGCAAGGCACCTAACCGGCCGCGAAGTTGGGCCACTTCTTGAATGACCTCGTCCACAATTTTTGCGGCACCGGAGATATCTTGAGATAGTTCACGGAGGTTGCCGGATCGCAATTCGTACAAACGTCCGGTTGCGCCGCCCATTTGCCCGGTATTCAAACTTTGAATTCCGATTCGAACCTGTTGGTTGCTAACCACCGATGGCCCCAATTGAAAAATGGCGCCACCGCCTTCGATTTGAAACTCGACCGTTGTCGAAGATCCTGCCTGGATGGTGATTTCCAAGTTGAGATTGGATGAATTGATATACAATGAGTTGCCATCGCCTCGAGCGTGCACACCATTGACGGTGGCGTCGACGTCGGTGCCAGCCGTTCGGCGGGCTGAGGCGTTGGATTTGAAGGTCCCGGCCGAGCCTTCAGTAATGACCTCCAAATCCACAAACGACCGTGCTCCATAGTCAGCCGTGTTCAATTCCAGCGTGCCGTTGTTATTTATGGCCGTGACACCGGTCACGTCTGTCACCAAATTGACCGCTGCCACAATATCATTGACGCTCGCTCCCGATTGAAAGGAAAATACTTCGGAACCGTCACGACCGGCAATCTTGAATACGACGTTGTCGTTTAATGCTCCATTGTTGAAGCCGTTCGAGCCCACCGTTAAAAGCGCTTGGGTGGCTGGGTTATTGATCACCGCTTCAATGTCCACGGTGCCTGTCGTGTTCATCGTCGCCTTATGAATCCGCAGGTCCGTGACCGTGTCCAGCCCAGCGCCATTCGCTCCGGCAGCGGTGTATTGAAAATCCAGCGAGCCGTTCAAGAGAGAGCGACCTTGGAAGGTCGTTGTTTGGGAGATTCGATCGATTGCCTCTAACGATGAATCAATCTGCAACTGATTGGCTGCTACCTGTTCGTTACTAATTACGCCACGATTGGCCGCCTCGACCACCAACCCTCGAATATCGTTCAAGAGATTCGAAACTTGACCCAATGCACTATCGGCGGTCGCAATCAGTTGCCCCGCTCGCTCGCTGTTCGCAATCGCTCGTTTCGCGCTGGTGATGTCCCGCCGCAAGTTTTCGCTGGCGATCAATCCGGCGGGGTCATCTTTGCCCGAATTGATCCGCATGCCAGTGCTCAGTCGCGAGAGGGCCGTGTGCAGCTGTGTGCCCGTCTTTCGCAACGTTTGCTGAGCAATTAGGGAGCTGACGTTGGTGTTGATTCGAGACATGGGAATTGCTCGTGCGGTTTATTGGACGCTCGGGTGAGCGTGAAGTGGTCAAGTTGTCAAGCCACGCGATCGCAGAATTGGCGTTTTCGGATCGATCGTCAGCCTAGGACTTCCCAACACTATTCGGACGATAGCTGCAATCGTGCTGATCAAAACAACCGGAGCTACCGGGATTTTGGGTTAGATCCGAACCTACAATCCGACCGATTGGCGACTTCGCAACATTCGTTATCTCTTTGCCAAATTGCCAAATCCTCAAAACCGGTTTAGAAGGTTGTTCGAGCCGGCATTTGGCTGCTAATAGAAGTGGTTCTGTCGATTTCAGCGATGAAAGGCGTCGATAGCATCATGCCGCCAACAACGATCCTGCGATTTTTCGGATCTGGACGGGCGGATGGTCTGACGGTGGAAACCTGGAGTTGAATTCAATGCGTTGCAATATCGTTGCTCCCAAGCTCGTCGCGATTCTAGCTCTCTGCGGATTGGGGACCTTTTTCCAAAGTGTCCAAGCTCAGACCATTTCCGACGATCTGGACCCGATCCAACCTCCCCCAACACTGGTGACAAACGTTCCGGCAGATGTTTTTGTCGTGA
This sequence comes from Pirellulaceae bacterium, assembly GCA_030681235.1. Classification (GTDB taxonomy): domain Bacteria; phylum Planctomycetota; class Planctomycetia; order Pirellulales; family Pirellulaceae; genus M30B19. The sequence goes on from JAUXWY010000180.1 coordinate 18,136, forward strand.
TTGACCCTGCGAAAGGTATTGTGCCTGGTAGCGGAATCATGGTCGAGAAAGTGGGCGATGACTTCGAGGAGTTGGATTGGTCATGCCAATTGAATTTGCCAAAAAGCTCGGAGGAAATTGATGGCCAAGTTCGTTCGCCCGGGGCAAAGGTCAAGAACGGACGCTGGTACGAAGGTGTCAAACGCGGCGTCCCCGACGTTGTGGAACGCGTCGCAACGCCCGCCGGAGGACTTGCGGGAAGCCAAGGGGCGTTGCTCTTGCGAAGTTTGCAAACCGGTGTGCCGAACCGTTTGTCTTACCAGAACCAACAGGATGACTTTGTCTGTGATGTGGAATCTCGCTTAGGAGGTCGCCTTCCCGTTAGCCAATGTCCCAGCGCGGTCACTCGCGTTTATTTGCCACCTTTTTCGGAGTGGGGGAATCGAGCCGGCGCTCACTTTGGCTTCCGCCTGTCCCTGGCGACAACGAAGCTAAGCACCACATCGAGCTCTCGCGGGCGTTTCTCTAGCCCCACTCGCGAGAATGAAACGTATTGGCCAGGACTGTTCGCCGATCTGGTCCCGGCGAGCAAAGCGAAATCCGGTCAAAACGAGTATGTCTGGCGTGTGCGCAGCGATGCACGGGGCTACGACTTCCCAGGGAAACCGATCACTGAAGCTGGGTGGTGGACTCTGGGTATCAGTGTCACTCCCAATGGACAGGTCCACTATTACGCTCGACCCGGCGTTGAATCACTCACGCTGGACGACCATATCATTTCACAGTTTCCCTACAACTACCGAGCCGAACACTTCAAGACGTTTTTCTTCAACGTCATCAACGGCGACGATGGGAAAACTTGGTCCATCCCAGTCATCGTGGACGATTCGCGAGTTTACTTCTTGGACACAAACCAGCTCAAGACGGCCGCCGAGGAAAGCCCCAATACGTTCCAACGCCGCTAAGGAAAATCCGAGAACTCGTAATGAGATCGGTTTAGCAAGCGCTGGTGTACCGG
>JAUXWY010000117.1 GCA_030681235.1 Pirellulaceae bacterium
GACGGTTTTTGACAGATCCGACGGCGCTTGGAGCGAATGTAAGCCCCTACTGCGAACGATGGGCTACGAGCCAACATTCGTCAGCACGTAGATTGCAAACGTACCCAGCCAATGTTCGCCTGCGTAATCGCCGGTGAAGACGTACTCCATGCCGGTGTTGGTATGGGCCTCGGCCGCCCGCTCCAAGCGAGCCCGCGCGGGACTGGACTCCGGCATGTGTCGCAGAATCCCGCGAAGCGTCCAAGCGCGATTGAAGTTCAAACCCGCCAAATGAACCAGTTTTCCATCGGTGATGTCCGTCACCGAAACCGGAGTCAAAAACCGATCTACGACCGGACGATCGAGCTCTGGAATAAATCCCGCGAACCAAGTCGTGAACTTCGCCGGCGGCAGAACGCGGCGCATCAAATCCGCTTCGTTCAACGCGGCGGAAAAAAAGTCCTCGCCCGACGGTTCGTATTCGATAGGATAATTGCGGTCGGCCAAAAAATAGTCGCGAGCTCGTTGATCGATCAACTCGATCAATGGCTGGTGCCCCACAGCCATCGCATAATCGCGAATCTGAGCCAAGCCAAAAGCGGTATTCGGATGGACACCGGTACGAATCGGGTAAGCTTGTTTTGGCAAGAAATCCAGGGTCGCTATCACCAAGTGATCTTCCAAGGGCTTCAAATTCTCTCGCCAACGTCGGCCTTGTGGGTCGTCCCAAGTGTGCAACTCTTCCACCAATCTCAAGTACCATGCCCAACCGTACAGTCGCTCAAAGGACTTGTGTTCAGGTTGCTGAAAATGTTTCGTCTCGACTTGGATGTTTTCCAACGTCAAGTGTTGCTCCAAGCGATCGCGAATCTCTTGGGCGCGCGAGAAATTCGGTTGCACTTTGAGCAATCGCACCAACATCCAATGGCCATGCACGCTGGAGTGCCAGTCGAAGCAGCCATAAAACGCGGGAGAAAATTCGCGGGGTGAACGAACATCCTGAGGTCCGGCCAAGACGTTCGCTGGTTTGTTCGGATATTCTTGGTCCAAGCCTTTAAGTGCCAAGCCAGCCAACTGCGAAGCTTGCTCGTCGGTCAGATTGATTGAGGTCTGTTTTTCTTGAGCAAACATCAGCAGAGGACTCCCCAGAATCGCAGCCATCCATAACACAGACAGGAAAACTTTCGGACGTTGCATAAGGAACATCAAAAACTCCAACCGCCATGGCCCAGTAGATTGCCGCTCGTTCAACGACTCGCACTGTGATTGAGGAACGGAAGCAGCTCCAACACGATCACCAGCCCGACTCCGCCCAGCAGACACGCCGATAGTTTACCACGATCGTGCGAGTGAAATTGCAGTTCCGGCAACAAGTCGCTCAACGAAATGCATAAGAACGTGCCACAGGAGAAAGCCAGGGCAAAGCCCAAAGCGACCGTTGTATCGGCGGGTATCCAATAAAACCCAAAGAACGCCAAACAGGCCGCGACAGGTCCCAATACGGCGTAGATCGCAATGACCATCAGTCGCTCGCGAACGGGCCAATGACTAACCGCCATCACCGAAGCGATACTCATGGCATCCAAAGGTTTGTGCAAGGCGATCGCCAAGAAGATCCCGATACTCGTCGTCAATGCGGCCTCGTTCATGGCACCCGCTTGCAACGCAGCCGCCAGCGCAATGGCCTCGATGATCGAATGCAAACCGAGTCCAAAAATCAGACCGACCCAGGCAAAGCTATTCTTGCGACCGCCCCAAGCCGCATGGGCCTCGGCCGTATGATCATGGTCGTGAGCACAGCTAAGCGACTCTTGCGGCGCGTCGGAAAAATGATGATGGTGGTAGTCAAACGCTCGTATCAACAAGAACATGACCAACAACCCCCCCAAGATCGTCAAGCCGATGGTTCGCCCGTCGTTGAGAATTCCGTACGCATGCGGCAGGAGCTGTATCAAAGCCACGGCCAACATGAACCCCGCAATGAAGCTCATGACCAACTGCATCCGGATGTGGGTCCAATTCCACTTGGTTGGCAACGATCCGCCGAACCAGGCCAAGATGACCAAGACCACGCAATAGAACAACAGCAACAACAACGGACTCAATTCAATCTCCAACAGTTCGGCCTTCAGCCACTTTCGCGGGCGTATTATGTCGCCCCGCCGTCGGTTGGTAAAACCCCTAGCGAGGAAATCAAGCTTGGGTTTGAACCCAGCGGCTCGATTCTTTGGGGATTGGCGTAGCAATTGAAGCGGTTTTCGGAGACGAACCCGAGCAAAGTGACTCCGAACCGCTCGGCACAGTTGATCGCCAAACTGGAGGGAGCCCCAATCGCGGCTAGGACTGGAATTCCGGCCACCACCGCCTTTTGCATCAACTCCAAACTGGTGCGGCCACTCACCAACAAGACATGCCCCTGAAGTGGCAGCCGATCTTCTAGAAGCAGTCGCCCAAGCACCTTGTCCAACGCATTGTGCCGCCCCACATCCTCGCGGAGAAACACCAAGGGCCCATTTGCGACAAACAGCCCCGACGCATGGAGCCCGCCTGTCGCCGCGAACGTCCTTTGCCCCATTCGCAGCGCGGCAGGCAAACCAGCGATCCACGCTGGTGAAAGCCGCCAGTCCGCACACGGAACCGGGCTCAAGCCTTGCCGCTCCAAGGCTTCCAAGGATGTTTTTCCACACAACCCACAACTGGACGTCGTGTAAAAATGCCGCTGCAGCTTCTCGATGTCGACCGAAACATCGGGCGATACGGCGACGCGAACGATGTTGGCCGTTGGTTCCGCGAGCAGGATCGAGTCCTCAAAGTTCAGCACGTCACTTGCTCGATTGATGATTCCTTCGCTCAACAAAAAACCGACCGCCAATTCATAATCGTCGCCCGGCGTCCGCATGGTGATCGACAGGCTGCGGCTGATTCGTTGGTGAGTCGGGCCGTATTGCAAACGGATCTCCAGCGGTTCCTCGATCGCCACCAAGTCAGTCGTCGCCGTCGGAATAAACGTCGGGCAGCCAGATTCGGCCGGCTCCTGTTCCGCCCCCCAACGAAAAACTTGGACAGCCGTGGTCCGGGTCAGGGACTCTGTCAGGCCCGGTTCGATCGGCAGAGGATGGGATTCGGACAATCGATGCTCGCTTGGGATTTGTCCCAAAATAACTTCTCGGTTTGGAACGTCGCAAAACAAACGTATTGTAGCAAGCGCTGGTGTACCGGCTTCAGCCGGCGGGCGCCGTGAAAACGCTCTTGTCAGCTAAACGCCGGCTAAAGCCGGTACACCAGCGCTCGCTAAATCGATCCTACGATGGGTTCTCGGATTCGGGACTGTACAAAGGCAATTTAGCAAGCGCTGGTGTACCGGCTTCAGCCCAATACCGCTAAGTTAGTGTTTCAAAAAAGCAGCTTTCCTGCGAGGATTTAGAGTCTCTAATTCCATCACCAAGCAAGGAAGCTGCCGTGACCCA
>JAUXWY010000136.1 GCA_030681235.1 Pirellulaceae bacterium
GGGGTATCGGATTTTCGAATTCGGGCGCTCCCCCAAGTCGGGAATTTAATTCAGGACAAATCCCAAGACGCACTCGGCAGCCGTAAGGGAAGCGGTCGAGCGACAGACTCGTTTAGCAAGCGAACTCATTCGAGACCGCAACAGTTCCACCCCGCAAGCCCGCACGGTCCGTACCCAAGATCAAACCCGATCGGCCTACTTGCAGACTTGTCTGAAGCAGGCTCGGTCCTACGGCCTAGAAAACCCGCCCCGCTGATGTAGCGAGAAACCGAAACAATCCGCCGAGTAAATCGGCGGGATTTCCCTGACGAATCGGCGGGTTTTCCCTTACGCTTCGTGATGAATCCTCGCCCCACTGGCATAAAGCCAAGTGGCGGCGGTGCGGTTCTCAAGTTCAAACCGCGAACAAGAGCCGCCCCCAACTTGCTCGTCACGTTGGTGCGAAAGTTTGTCAGCTAGAACGACACTCTCCGCGGTACGTTAAGGAGCGGATCTATCGGTCCGGCGGCGGTCTGTTGGCATTACAGACAGTCGCGTCGTGGAAAGAACTACAACCAAACCCACAGCTTTCCGTCCATAAAGTCGGGGAACTTGCGTTCGATAAAGTTCATGGCTTCGTGGTCGTTGTAACGAGTGCTCAAGTGACCAACGACAATGGCCTTGTTCTTGAACAAATCTTTTCGGGCGACGTAATCGTCCAAATGCATGTGGCCGTGCTTGTGAGTCAAATGACTCTGGTGATCCGGCGAGATAAACGTCATTTCGGAAATCAAGATTTCCGCTTCGTAAAACACGGGGTTATTGTCCAAGCCCCACGGCGTGGTGTCGCCGGTGTAGCCAATCTTGGGGACTCGGATTTCGGCGGACACTTCCGTTCCCGCCAACCGGATATCGCGAATCTGATCGCCGGTCAAGTGTGCGAATTCCGGTTTGAGTTTCTTGCGGCGTTCCCACACGACGTATCCGACGCTGGGGATCGTGTGCTTGGTCTTATGCACGGTCACGACCGTTTCGCGACTCAGTTCGATTTCGTCGCCATCGACCACGCCTTTCAATTGGCATGGTAGACGGCCACGGTCCAAAGGCACAAATGAGCGCAACATGTGATGCACCGATTCCACAGCGACCTCCGGCAGATAGATCGTCGGTGGTTCCATTTTCATCATGCGTCGACGAGCGATATAGACTGGCAGGGCCGCGACATGATCCAAGTGCGTGTGCGAGATGAACCAATTTGGCACGCCCATGAAGTCCCACGGATGGGCTCCCAAATCAAAGCCCAGGTGCAGTTGATCGATTCGCCAATACGACTGCACGGCGGCGCGCGAATACCCTTCGAGAACCAGATCGCCGAAGGTCTGGCTGATTACAGGTGCGTTATCCATTAAATCAATCTAACTTCCCAACGGACGTTCAACTCGTTGTAGGGCATCAACCAATTGTGCCCAGCGTTGTTCCAAGCTGCCGGTCAGGCCGATGCTGACGCGAATCAATCCGGGCGAAATCCCGGCAGATTGTTGCTCTTCGGTCGTCAACTCGCTGGAAGTGGAACTCCCGGAGCAACTCATCAAGGTTTCGAAATACCCCAAACTCACGGCCATGAAACCGAACGAATGCTCGTTCTGCAAAATTTCCATCAAGCGGTTGGCTCGTTCGACAGTTCCTAAATCTAGAGTGAATAGCCCACCGAAGCCGAACCCGTCGTTCATTTGCCGGGCGAGTAGTTCGTGCTGCGGGTGCGACACGAGCCCCGGATAACAGACCTTGTCGCCGCGTTCTTCTAGACGCTGGGCAAACGCCAAGGCTCGCGCACTGTGTTCGCGCATTCGCAAACCGAGATGCGGCAGTCGCAATGTCAACTCGTGGGCAATCTTGGGGTCCATGGTGGGGCCCAAGAGCATCAATGTCCCAACGTGCAGGTCCATCAGTGAATAAATGAACGCTTCGGAACCACATACCGCTCCGGCAATCACATCCGAAGCTCCGCTGATGTATTTCGTCACGCTGTGAATAACGACATCCGCTCCCAGAGGCACGGGCGAAAGGATCATCGGAGCAAACGTGTTGTCGACGACCAATGCCGCACCATGGAGATGCGCGATGCGGGCCAATGTCGGAATGTCGGCAACTTCCAAGGTGGGATTGGCGATCGATTCGATGTACAGGACCTTGGCTTGCGTTTGTTTTAAAGCCAAATCAACCGCGGCTATGTCGCTCAAGTCGACAAATTGGGTCGTCACGCCCGTCTTGAGGGGGAAAAATTCTTTCAGCAGGGCAAACGTGCCGCCGTAAATGGTGTTCGAGGCGACAATGTGATCGCCCGAGTTGCAATATTGCATCAGGACTGCGGCAATGGCACTCAACCCCGACGCGGTCGCGTAGCCAGCTTCGGTGCCCTCCATGGACGCCAACATTCGTCCAAACGTGTACACCGTTGGGTTGAAATTACGGCCGTAAAGGTAACATCCACCGGTCGCGTTCCGAGCCTGCATGGAGAAAGGGCCACGCTCGCCACGAAAAATCTTGGGCATTTCGTCCGCGGCCATAACCGTAAACGTGGTGCTGGCTTCGATCGACAGGTTCACGCCACCATGTTCGCCGAATTCGTGCCGAGAATCTGCCATGGCAGCGACTGGATCAAATTTTTTCGTCATGAGCCATACTCCAGCTGAGATTCGCGAGTCCGACCGTTCTTTTTTCGCATGCGAACCATTGTGGGAAATTCGATAGGATCTAAACAGGGGGCTGAGAGGGTCGACCGGCTCGCCGAGCCGTGATTTCCCGAATCGAATGGACCATGAACCGATCTTAAATCCACGGTGATTCGATGCTGACACACGGGTTCTATGTGCCGCTGTTGAACAATGAACGCTCTAAACAACACTTCGAGCAGGGAACTTACCAATATTTTCGCGAGTCCTTAGAATACCCTAGGTTCCCCAACCATTTGCAGTCCCATGTACCCACGACGCGAGCCCGACATGCCGACCTTTTCCAATGCGACGAGCTCCAATAAAGCCAAATCAAATACTGCCAAATCCGATACAGCTGCCTTGACCAAATCAGGTCAATTCGACCGAAACCCATTGGCGGTGCTCTGGAACGGGTGTTGCATGTTCTTGGGGATCGCGGCGTTGGTGACGTTTGGTGGCTGTTCCGACAACTCGGATGTCGCCGTGGACATCAAAGGCACCAACGAATCGCGATTCGCGGATTTTGATCGGGAGACTTGGATTGTACCGGTTCACGGGCAAGGCGTCCGCGACTT
>JAUXWY010000166.1 GCA_030681235.1 Pirellulaceae bacterium
CTGCCCGAAACTTTGTTGGCCCGGACGATGAGTCTCGATCCAAATCCAACCTCCTGGAGCTCTGCCCGGGTTCTGCCAAATACCCAACGAACTTCCGAAAGCGGTTTCCAATTGACCACGCACAGCCAACGTGCGACGAGAAGGCTGATCAACGGCGGTAGGGGGCGTCATGTTGTTCATGTTCTGGTTACTTATTGTGAAACAAGCAAGCTCAACTGCATCCAATGGGAGCAGAATCCGCATCTATCTAGGTTACAAATAAGTCCGATGTGGTTTAGAAAAGGCTTGGCGATCTCATTTTTTGCAATGATTTAAAAACTTGCTCTGACCACGCGGTTAACCACTCTGCTCACTCTGGACGTGAACGGTTACCCGATTTCTGCCGGGTTTTGACGGCGACCCGGTCCGTTGGTAGCGACTGGGACGAGTTTACCGGCCGATGCGACCATTTCGTGATTCGAGTTCATTTTTTTCATGGACTGTCGTGAAGTTCATCCTACCTTTGCCTGTCCTCTGGCTCGATACCCAAAAACTGGACGTGTTGGGCCAAGTTCCTCCAATTGCCAAAAATGTTCTCAAAGGAGCACGTTATGAATCGGTCATTCAAATTGTCCGCTCGTCGCGGATTCAGCCTCGTCGAACTTGTTATCGTTATTTTGATCTTGGGCATCCTGGCCGCTGTCGCAGCTCCGCGGATGTTCGATACAGCCACTTCGGCCAAAGAAAACGGCACGCGCCGATCTTTGACCGTCGTGCGAAATGCCATCGAATTGTACCGCGCCCAAAACGGCGTTCTGCCACCGGCTGCGGACCAAACGGCGCTCAAAGCCGCCTTGGCGAACCTGCTGCAAGGACCGTTCCCCAAGTGCGAAGTCGGGCCAACGGCGAACCAAAACACCGATATTCGAATCGCCACTGCGGGAACCCCGCTTAGCGCCAGTGGCGCTCAAGGGTGGGCTTACGACAGCACGAGTGGGCAGTTCGTTGTGAATTCGGCCACGTTTATCAACTGGTAGTCCTTTGTCGAAAGTTCGTCCGATGGAAACCGTCTCCAAAGCACTTGTGGCCGAAGATGATCGCGCTTTGGCCGACATCATTCGCTTGGCACTGACCCGAGGGGGTTACCAGGTGACGGTGGCGCACGATGGCAAGAAGGCTCTGACGCTGGCGACCCATTCGAAATTCGATGTGGTCGTCAGCGACTATCAGATGCCAATGCTCAACGGCGAGCAGCTATTGAGTGGCATCCGAGCCGAAGGGGCTTCGCAAGAGGCCCTTCTTTTCCTCTGCTCCGCGAAATCATTCGAACTGGACTCGGAACGAATCAAACGAGAGCTCCGATTGTCAGCGGTTTTTTTCAAACCATTTAGTTTGGGTGAACTCGTCAGCACCATCAAATCACACCAAACTGCGGCGTTGGCCTGAGCAAACTTGTGTCAGGCCGAGTCGACCAACACAAGACTGTGGGTAGTATCATGCCGACCAAGAACTCGAATTCGAACCGCACCCTGCGGCAGGTCTTGGTGGTCCAAGGCGTTTCCACGGTTCTCGTCGTGGCGGCCATCTTGGGGTTTGCGGGACTTCCTCCCTGGCAGTTGCCTATGCTCAGCGGCGTGTTGGTCGCATTGCTCATCGCCGTGGGCAGTGGCTTCGCAATGTACCGCAGCCTGTTCTCGGTCCTGAGTATCGAATCGCGTTTGTCGCAATTAGGGGCCTCTTCGACGAACACCAGCGATGCCTCGTCACTGGTGCTTGAACCGGCGACCGGAAACAATTCGGCCGATTTTGGTTGGAACCGTCTGGTCGACGCGGGGCGCGTTTGGCAGGCCGTTGATGAGCTGCAAAAAACCTTGCTTGCCAGCATGACGGACCGACGCCGGGGCACCGGGCCGCAATTGCTCGATTCGCTTTCGGAAGGGGTCGCAACGGTTGATTCGGACGGCAAAATCACGTACGCCAACATGGCCCTGGCCGCCATGTGTGGTCAAACCAATGGCGAGGCTCTGCAAGGCAAGCCCTTGGCCGAGGCCTTTGGTGTGGATGCCGCAACGGCTGAGAAACTAATTGCCGACACCGATTCTCCGCAAACCACTCAGGAGTGGGGCGTTCAGAGCGGTGCGGTCGAACGGATTTTCCGGGGCCATCGCCGTCCTGGTCGCAAGAACGATGGCGGTGCCATTTCGTTTGTTTGGACCATTCGCGACATCACTCAACAAAAGTTAGCCGACTCGATGCGCGACAAATTCCTCGCGACGGCCACTCACGAATTCCGCACCCCGTTGGCCAACATTCGCGCCTATGCCGAATCACTGGACATGAGCGATGATTTGGATCCCGAGTCGCGGAAACGCTTCTACAACGTGATTCAAAGCGAATCGCTGCGTCTGTCGCAACTGGTTGACGACTTGTTGGACATCAGCCGGATGCAAGCCGGTGCGATGGCTCTCGAATGTCGCGACACCGACTTGGGCCGCTTGGTCGAAGAAATCTCACAAAAGGTGGAAGGCGAAATGCGCGAGAAGAATCTCGATTATCGCTGCGAACTGCCGCCAAAGTACCCCAAGCTTCAATTGGACAAAGGCAAGTTGGCCGCTGCGATTGTCAACTTGTTGGGCAATGCCGCCAAATACACTCCGGAAGGCGGACGGGTCACGTTCCGTGTGGATGTCAACAATCATCGCGTCGAGTTTGCCGTCACGGACACCGGAATCGGCATCTCCGAGGAAGATCTACCAAGGGTCTTCGAACGCTTCTATCGGTGCAACGATGATCGCGTGCGAGAAATCACGGGCAGCGGCCTGGGATTGGCGCTCACGCAAGAAGTAGCTCGATTGCACGGTGGCGAAGTTGCGGTGCAAAGCAAAATAAACGAGGGCAGCACGTTCTCGATTACGATTCCTCTCAATTCGACCGCGGTATAGCGTCTAAATGGAGTAAGCCCATGCCACGACGATATCAACAAGGCTGCGTCGACGTCATTCAGTTGGATGAAAAGCTGACGTCGCAGGAATTGCCACAAGTTCGGGCGCTTTTGGAAGCCGCCATCAACGAACGATTGCCGCAAGTCGTCGCCGACCTCCGCCGAGTCCGCGTGATCGATAGCGCGGGACTCGAACTATTGTTTGACGCCCAACAGAGTTGTTTGGAACGCGGCGGGACCATTCGCCTGGCATCCGCCGGGGCGCTGGTACAGGATGTGCTTCGGATCACCGGCTTGGCGCAAGAATTCACGCAATATCCCGACGTGGTCGCGGCAGCGGGAGCGTTTGCCTTATGAACCAGACTAGTTTTTCAATGCCGCTGTCCCTCAGTCGCACTCGCAAAGACCACCAAGCAAAGAACAAGCCACGCTTGGGCGAACGTCTGATTGCCGAAGGTGTGATCACGCGCGATCAGTTGGACGGTGCCCTACAGCAACAGTCCACCGGACAGAAGTTGGGTGAGATCTTGGTCGACTTGGGCTTGTTGGCCGAGTCGGACCTGCTGCCCTATCTCGCGGATCAATTCGGCGTTCCTCACGTTTTGCTCCGCGAAGGTTTGGTTGATCCGTTGGTCGCCAACTTGATTTCACGCCAAGTGGCAGAAGCCTGCGAAGCGTTGGCCTTGTTCAAAGTCCATGACTTGCTGACGGTCGCCATGGCCGAGCCGCAGAACTTGGCAACCATCGATCGCTTGGAACGAGCCACCGGACTTCGAGTTCGGCCAGTCCTGGCTTTGCACAGCTCGATCGACGAACTTATCGGGCGTGTTTATGGCGACGGTTTCCAAGTTGATTCGATCACGGCGGACATGGAACAGGACGCGGTCTCCGTTGGCGACGAGGCCGTTCAGATCGACTTCGAGTCGCTGGGAGCTGATAGCGACAGCAGTCCGATCATCAATTTGGTCAACTACGTGTTGTTGCAATCGATTCGACAACGAGCCAGCGATATTCACATCGAAGCAGGAACCCAACATTCGACCGTTCGGTTTCGCGTCGATGGCATGCTCCGCGAGATCATTCGCCCGAAAAAAGAACATCACCCCGCCATGATCTCCCGCTTGAAGGTGATGGCCAAGATGGACATCGCCGAACATCGGCTCCCACAGGACGGCCGGATCCATGTCGTGATCGATCAACGACCTATCGATCTGCGGATTTCAACTTTGCCAACCGTGTTGGGCGAGAAGGCGGTGCTGCGTATCCTCGATCGTTCCAGTGTGACGTTTCGTTTGGCAGACCTGGGGATTCCCGAGCACCAGATGAAATCCATGAACGAACTGATCCACCGGCCCAATGGACTGTTCTTGGTCACCGGGCCAACCGGAAGCGGCAAGACCACAACCCTCTATTCGATCATCGAACTCCTCAAGTCGGTGGAAACCAACATCATCACCGTGGAAGACCCGGTCGAGTATCGTTTGGACTTGATCAATCAGGTTCATGTGAACTCCGCGGCCCAAATGACTTTCGCCCGAGCCTTGCGGGCAATCCTGCGGCAAGACCCCGATATCATCATGATCGGTGAAATTCGCGATTTGGAAACGGCTGAAATCGCGGTGCAAGCGGCACTCACCGGCCACTTGGTTTTGAGCACCCTGCACACCAATGATAGCCCAGGCGCCATTCCGCGTTTGACCGACATGGGGGTCGCTCCCTTCAAGATCGCCGCGGCCCTCGTCGGCGTGATCGCTCAACGACTGACTCGCCGGATCTGTCAGAACTGCAAAACGACCTATTATCCGAATCCAACCGTGTTGGACTCCATACGTTACACCGGTGATCGAAATCGTCAATTCGTGCGCGGCAGTGGTTGTGAAAAATGCTTCGACACGGGCTACAAAGGTCGCGTTGGCATTTACGAATTGTTGGAAGTGACCCGCGATCTGCGCGACTTGATTGCTCAGAACGCACCTATCGAACAACTGCGTAATGCTGCCGTGGCGAATGGTTTTCGCACACTTGGTGCGCAAGCGATCGAGTTGGTCGAACAAGGGGCAACCTCGTTGGACGAAATTCTCCGCGTGGCGGTGTTTGAGTAACGGATTGCGAGCAACCAGGTTACGACAGAAAAGGCAATTACGAGATGAGTTCATTAGCTGGACAAACGAACAAGACGACCGCGTTGGCCCGAAATACGGCCGGCTCGCTCCGCGCGCCGCTGGCTCGTCGCGCCTCGGCAACGTCTTCCAGCAATCCGGCGACTCGCGGCAAGTCCAAACGCACTCCAAGCCTCGCGGCCAACAGCAGCGGAGCAACCGGCGGTGGTGGCAAGAGCCTGTCGAAGCGCGAACTGTTGATGGTCGTCACTCAGTTGTCGATCATGCTGCGTTCGGGCGTCGATTTAGCAGATGCGGTTCGCAGCATTTCGCTGCGGGCCAAGAGCGAGCGCGTTCGCGATGTCATGACACGCGTCTACGCGCAATTGGAACAAGGGCAGCGGCTATCGGTCGCGCTCGAATCGGAACACAAGAGCTTTGGAACGGTGATGGTGGCTTTGGTCGCAGCCGGTGAAGCCTCCGGGCGTTTGACCGATGTGCTCGCTCGCATGAGCACCATGATTCGCGATGAAATGCGGATGATGAGCTCGATTCGCTCCGCGCTGGGTTATCCGGCCGTGTTGCTGTTGGTCACGATGGTTGTTTTGGCAGGCATGGTGTTCTTTGTCTTGCCACAGTTTGCCGGGATCTTCAAATCTTCGAACGCGCAAGTTCCTTTTATCACCAAAATCATGCTGGATGGTGGCGAATTTGCTCGCAGTTACTGGTGGGCGATCTTGGGGACCGGCGCCGGCAGCGCTTATGGGCTGTTCGCTTACTCCAGAAGCAAAACCGGACGTTCGCAGTTGGATCGACTCTTGATGAAGCTCCCTTACATCAAAGGCGTTTGTGCAGCGCTGTTCGCCGGGCGTTTGTTTCGCTTGCAAGGCGCGATGCTCGATAGTGGCGTCACGATGATGGATGTCTTGGAGTTGAGCAAAGCGTCCTGCGGCAATGCTTGCTACACCAAGATGATCGACGAAATCGAAGAGTCGGTCGTCAACGGCAATGGCTTTTCCGACGTCCTGCGCGATAACCCGCTAATACCTGGAGCTGCGGCGGACATGGTCTCCACCGGTGAAGCCAACGGACAACTGGGCCCGGTTCTGCAAACGGTGGGCGAGTTTTACGAATCCGAAGGCGAAGAGAAGCTGCGCGATGCGGTGAAGATTGCCGAGCCTGTGATCATTATCGGGTTGGGGATCGTCGTCGGCGGGATCGTCCTCTCGGTCATGCTGCCAATGCTCGATATCACGACCGCGAAGGGAATGTAAGGAAACAACCGCCATGCGAACAATCATTGCCCCCGAATCCCGGACACCCCGCTCGAGTTTTTCGTGGCGCAGCTCGACCAAACTCGGCTTGGAGATTGGCGATCATGAAGCTCATATGGTCGTTTGTCGGGAACGTGCGTCGGGCTGGGAGGTCTTGCGCGCTGGCCGCTTGGCCTTACCGGCTCCGTTTGAGGAAGCGCCGAGTGAAGCGACTGCGGCGATCGCCCAATGGCTGCGCCGGGAAGGCGGTGCGCAGCCCGGCAACTTGGTGGCGACCCTGCCGACGTCGTTATTCGAGTACGAGTCGGCGCCGGTCTCCGCCGCCGAAGTGGAGGGTCAACAGTCCGCGACGACGGCCCACCAGTTGATGACGGAACTGTTGGGCGACGAGCTGGAGCAAGCCAGCTACGACTATTGGGTGAGCCAATCGCCCATGGGACCCAAATTGCACTTGGCATGGGCGACTCGTGCGGTTCTGGTGCAGGTGGCCGAAGGATTGAGCCGGTGCGGATGGAGAATCTCGGCGTTTGACCTTCCAATCGTGGCGTTGGCCCGCCTCGCTCAATTCAGCAACGCTCCCGAATCGCAATTGATCGTGGAATTGAATTCAAAAGAAGCCAATTTTGTGTGGTCCAGCCACGGAGAGCCCCGCTACCTGCGAACACGAATCTCGTTGGGAAATCAATCGCCGACCGCCATCGTGGCCGCGCGCCGTCGCATTTCGGTAGCCACGGCCGAGACCTCGCTGTCGCGTTGGGGTGTGGATCGCCACACAATGCCACCCTTGGCGGAATTACACGAAGCCTGTTTGAACGATTGGCTGGAGCGATTGAGTTACGAGATCCATCGCACGATGCAATTCATTCATGGCGGAATGCCGCCGGCCACCGCCCCGGGGGTTGTGCTCTGTGGCTGCTCCGCAGACATCCGAGGCTTGACAGACTGGCTGAGTTCGCATCTGAAGCTCGGAGTATCGGTCGCCACGCTGCCCGAACGCGGAAAGTGGTTGTCCGCCGAACCCTATCGCGGCACGTACGCTCTGGCACTGGCTAATAGCCGACACGGAGTGATGCTATGAAATCCGTCAACCTAATCCCACTGAAGTTGCGACAACGTTGGGAATGGCAATCGCAGGCCATCACTTGGGCTCTCGCGTGGTCAATCATTGCGATCTTCCTGTGGATCACCTACACGATCTTCGAGCAACGACATGCGGCTGCCAAGCAACAATTGGTTACCGATCAAACTTTTGTATCCAGAGTTTCGGAAGCGACCAGCCAAATTCAACAGTTGACCGTTCAATCGACACAGTCGAAAACACTCGTCGAGAATGCTCAGTTGCTGGAACTAACGGATGTGCCGTTGGCTTTGTTGCAGACGCTGGTCGAATGTTGTCAGCTGCAAGTCCGAGGGATCCAGATCGATTCGATTCGGCTGGATGAAATCGCACCCAGCACGATTAAAGAGAACGTCGTGACGCCCGCGCGCAAGCAACTGCTGTTTAACGGTGTGGCCGAGTCCGATCCTCGTGCCACCAGCTTCGTCAACAGTTTGCAAGCCAGTGGCCAATTCGCAGTCGTAGAGTTGCTCAGCATCACGGGCTCCGAGGATCGTCCCGAACGATCGTTTTCCATTCGTTGTGAACAAAAACAATAAGAGACACTCGATGTTTACGCCTGCATCTGACGACCCACTCTTCCTCTCGCGAATCCTCGCCCGCACGCTCGGGTTGGGAGGCATCGTGGTCTTGGTGGGTCTGTGGTGGTTCTTTTTGGTAGCTCCCTTAAACGACTCGCATCAAGCATTGGATCAAGAGCGGATTGAAGTGGAAAGCTTGCAGTTGCAACAACCGGTTCTGCTGGCCGCTTTGGAGACGACAAAAACCAGGTCCGAATCCTGGAAACAGCAGGTGGCCGAATTGCAGGAACGCTCGTTGCCCGCCCAGGACGACATCGACTTCCTGGACTGGATCAACGAACAAGCGAAGACCACCGGACTCAACATCAAAGACTTTCGACCGTCAGGACGAGAAGTCGCGGGGGAATACGAGGGCCGAGGGTTGATGTTGTCCACATCCGGTTCCTTCGAAAGCATTTGTCAGTTTTTAGAAGCGATGCGTCAATGCCCGCGGATGAATCGAATCACGAGCATCGACATCAACCCGGAGGGTAGCCAACGGACGTCGTTTTTGATGAACCTGCGGGTCGTCTTATTCACTCGTTCCCCCAAAACAGCCGCCAACACCAGCGATGTTTTCCCTAACAAGGCGTAACCATGAAACCTAACTCGAAACCTAACGATAAAAAGAAAAAGGTCGTCGTGATCGTGTTGTTGGCCGGCCTGCTTCTGGTCGTCGGATGGCAGAGTCTGAGTCCCAAGAGCTCGGACGGTGAAGATACAGCGGCGCCGTCCACTTTGGTCGTGGCCCCGCCCACTGGCCCTCTGACTGGTTCAGCGGCCTTGACGGCCCTAGTCCAGCGTTTGCCGAAAGTGGATCTGGAACAAATTCTGGCCCATGATCCATTTCAGTTGTTGGCGGGGACCGACTCAACCGATCCAAATGCGACGTCTCTTTCATCCTCCGATTCCGACGCCGGTTTGGACGCAACCGCCCAGTTGGACACCGTCCGTTCGGAATCACCCACGCTGCAAGTCAGTGCGATCTTGCACGGCGGGCCCCGACCGGCGGTCATGATTGGTCAACAGTTGTATTACGAAAAAGACCGCTTGGAGGGCGGTTGGCGAATCTTGGCGATTCACGCCGATCGAGTCACCGTCGAACGAATGGACGACGCGCCGTAAACGAACCAACGACAAGAGATTAGACTTCGTTCCAATGCGGCAAATGGATGGCTTTGTCGGCGATGTCTTTGCGACACCAGGCCCCCTTCCAACGAATCAGCTTGACCGCCTCGTAGGCTCGTTGTTTCGCTTGCGCAATATTGTCGCCCATCGCCGTCACACCCAAAACGCGACCACCGGCGGTAACGACTTCACCCTGCTCGTTCAACTTCGTACCGGCATGGAAGACCTTGACGTCCGGCAATTTTGCAGCCGCATCCAAGCCGGTAATGACGTGCCCAGTCTCATAGGTTCCGGGGTACCCGTCACTGGCGATGACCACACACACGGCTGGACGAGAATCCCAAACCGGTGGATCAATCTGGCCCAACCGACCTTCAGCGGTCGCCAACAGGATTTCCAACAAGTCGCTTTGCAATCGCATCAGAACCGGTTGGCATTCGGGATCGCCAAACCGCACGTTGAATTCGATGACCTTCGGACCTTTGGCGCAGAGCATCAAACCCGCGTACAAGACCCCGGAAAACGCACTATCCTGCCGCTTCATCGCATGAACGGTCGGCACCAAGATCTCTTCCGTGATCCGATCCAGCATCGTTGAATCAATATCGACGCTCGGACAATAGGCGCCCATACCACCTGTGTTCGGCCCTTGGTCGTTGTCGTAGGCGGCTTTGTGATCTTGGGCCGGAGGCAGCGGCAGGATTGCTTTCCCGTCGGTAATCGCCAACACACTGACTTCGATACCCACGAGCTTCTCTTCCAATAGAAACGAATCGCCGGCCTCACCTAACTCGCGGCGAATCGAGATCGCGTTGATCGCTTCTTCAACTTCCGCCAAATCGTTGCAGACAATAACCCCTTTACCTGCCGCTAGGCCGTCGGCCTTCACGACCAACGGCACATCCTCGGGCTTGTCGGCGTGCAGCAATCGCAACTCTTCGATGGCCTGCTCGCCGGAGGTAAACCGCCAATGCCTGGCGGTATCGATATTGCCCGCGCGGAGGATTTTTTTGCAAAAGAGCTTGCTGCCTTCCAACTGAGCCGCGTCCGCTGAAGGCCCAAACACCAGCAACCCGGCTTTGCGAAATGCGTCGGACAAACCCTGGCACAATGGCACTTCCGGACCCACGACCGTCAGGCCCACGTCATGGTCTTTGGCGAACTTGATCAATGCCGGAAAATCCAACATCGACAGCGGCACGTTCTCCGCATCCAGCGCCGTCCCGGCATTGCCAGGCGCGACAAACAGGCGGTCCACATCGGGGCTTTGTTTCAATTTCCAAGCCAACGCATGTTCGCGCCCGCCATTGCCAATCACTAAAACATTCATGCCGTCACATCCATCCTAAAACGACTCCGAACAGCCCACCAAGGCTGTTCGGAGAGGAGTATTCCGAGTTCGACGCGTTCCCGCTACGAACTCCGCCGAAAATGTCTTCGGCTCGCTGTCAATTATTCGCTGGTTGACGACGACGACCGCCTTGACCCAAAATCACTTCCAAGACCTGTTCGCCACCATCGCGGAGAAATTTGATCACGATTTTGTCAGCCGGTTGCTTCGCACTCAAAAAGCTCGTCAGATCGTCGCGCGAACGCATTGGCTTGTCGTCGATCTGAGTGATGATATCGCCAGCCTGGAAACCTGCTTCTTGAGCAGGCGAGCCAGCGGTTACCTCACGGATCGTCAACCCCTGTTCGGTGATGTTTTCAAAATCCATCTGCGCACCCAAATAAGCCGGTCTAGTCCGACGCTGAGCTCCACCGCCACTTTGGTACTCGATCTTTTCGATCGTCAACAGCTGATCCAGAAACTTCTCGGTGTAGTCGATCACGCGGACTCCGCCCGCCATGTCCAAAGCTTCGGTCTTGTCATCCGGCGTGTGATACACGGGCGTCAGACCCGTATGAAAGAAGACCGCCGGAATTCCTTTTTGCTGGAACGGCAAATGATCACTGCCCGCAAACCCGGCCGCAATCTTGTCCAGCTGCAACTTGGCCACGTCGTTCGCTTGATCTGCAACCGCATCGAAAACGCTGCTCGTCCCCGTTCCGTAGATCACCAACTTGTCGTTCCGCAACCAACCAATCATGTCGAAATTGATCATGGCCACCGTCGAGGACAGCGGGTAAATCGGATTTTCGCAGTAATGATAAGCGCCCAACAAGCCGCGTTCTTCGGCGCTGAACGCGATGAACACCATGCGTCGCGCCGGCTTTTTCTCAGCCTGTGCATATCGCCGAGCCAGTTCCATCACCGCCGCCGTTCCCGTGGCGTTGTCGTCCGCACCATTGTGAATTTCACCGAATCGACCGGGGGCTCGCGATCCGAAACTTCCGATCCCGATGTGATCGTAATGACCCCCGACCACAATCGTCTCGTTCGCCAAAGGACCTTCACCTTCGACGACACCAACGATGTTGTAACCCCAGCCCTTTTTGTCTTCGAACGCCGCCGAATACTTGGCCGAAGCCGTCATGGCTTGCGACAAGGGAGCAGCCGAAGAATCAATCAACATGGAGGCCGTCAAAAGATCGGTAACCGAGTTGCCAGCCTTGTCCTTCAAAGGAAAGACTTGCAACAGTTGATTGCAGGCCGCCTGCGAAATCATCACCAGCGGCAGCCCGAGTTCGCGATCGCCAAACGCGGCTGAATTTTCGAGAGTCGTTTCAGTGCCGCTTGGTGCCGTGCGAATGTCGTTGACAAACACAATCCCCACAGCGCCCCGGTCCATGGCGGCGGCGACCTTGCTGCGAATATAGGCTTGTTCGACAACTTCATCACCACTGTACGGCGAGTCTTCGATCTCAAAAACCGGTTGCCGACGCAACATCAACAAGACTTTTCCGCTGACGTCGATACCTTCATACTCTTGAAAGTTATGGTCCGGGTCATCAATGCCATAGCCGACAAACACCAAATCGCCGGCAACCGATCCGGAACCGCCCACCAATTGCGGCTTGTAGTGTTCGTCCAACTTCATGGTCAGCTGTTGGTCGCCACCGAAGAATCCCAAGAACGTGGTCGCGGAATTCAAACTGCGCCCCAAGTCGATTTGAAACGGTTGGCGAAATGAGCCGTCGGAAACCGCCGATTTCAAACCGTGCTTTTGAAAATCTTGAATGATGTATTGAGCCGCCTTTTCCGCACCAGGCGAAAACGTGTCGCGGCCCCCTAGTTCGTCGCTGGCCAAGTACGTCACGTCGTTGGTGAATCGCTCAAGCGCGGAATTCTCGGCAACCCGACCATTGTCGCGACCATTGGCTCCATCGTGAGCGAAGCCTTCAGTCCCCAAACAACCGATTAGCGCCACATACACGCAGGCCATGCGACTCACGATCCGTCGGCGAAGTCGCCGTGCCGAACCATACGAAGTGAAACGCTCTTGCGGAGAAATAATTGAATGTGTCAGCGGCATAGAAAGTTTCCTACCAGAAAATGGGGTGTGGTAACGGAACTCACAAGAGCCCCGAGAGCGGCGGCCAACGAGCCTTGGCTCGGCCCGACCATCTTACGCAGATTCCGCGAAATCACCAGCCCAACCCCTCTTGTCTCTCGTGGTCTAGCCCGACGCTCAAATTCTTGGGGAGCCCTGCCCGACGCCGAAACGGCGTGGCTGAAGGGGGATCTTTCGCTGGTCCACGTGTCCGTTAGCTTTCCCCGGCAAAACCATTCTCAAAAAAACATTGCAGGGCTCGCCGACCGGACATCCCGGGCTGGATTCCTAGCTTGATTGCCTCTTGGCTGACCGCCGCCACTTTGGCCTCCAATAGGTCTTCCGGCTCACAAAGTGGACGTTCCGGAGTGCCGCGACAGACCGCGACCGCCATCTTGAAGTGACTGGCGATCTGGCAATCGTAGATGCCGCAGCCCAAGATGCCTCGGTCGGTGTGTATGGCGCAATACTGCCCACCCGGCCATTGATAGCTGCAGCCCAGCGCCTCACCTTCGGGCGTCTGAATCACTTCTTGCCGCACTCTTAATGCTTCGATTCCCACAGGAAACCTCCGTCCATGCTCGGTTTGATCACACCCACATTATACACCGAGTACCACGCCGCTTGCCTCATGGCCTACTTCCGCTATAAGTTAGGCTCGCGAAATGCGTCGCCAAATTCAGAGCTTCAGAGTTTCGGGAGTCGTAGATTTTGATCGTTTATCCAGCAATCGACATTCGCGCCGGCAAATGTGTGCGGCTCATCAAAGGCGACTACTCGCGCGAGCTGGTCTACGGGGACGACCCGGCCGACGTTGCCGAGCGTTGGCAGGCAGCCGGCGCTCGAGTCTTGCATCTTGTGGATCTGGACGCCGCGAAAAGCGGCCAACCGACCAATTTTGCCACGATCGAACGCATTCGCCAACGGGTCTCGTTGGATCTGCAAGTCGGTGGTGGAATTCGCGACGAAGCGATAATCCAACGGTACTTGGACCTGGGAGTTCGACAATTGGTGGTCGGGACTCAAGCCGTTCGCCAACCGGAATGGTTCGCAGAGATGACGCACCGGTTTCCACAGCGGTTGGTGGCCGGGATCGACGCGCATGCGGGACAAGTCGCCACAGATGGTTGGACTCAGGCCAGTGGTCAAACTCCGGTGGCGATGGCCAAGTCGATAGAACGGCAACCGTTGGCAGCGATTGTGTACACCGACATTGCGACCGATGGCATGTTGCAAGGCCCCAACGTGTCTGCGATGGCAGAAATGGCGGCGGCCGTATCGGTTCCGATCATTGCCTCCGGCGGAGTGACTCGGCCGGAAGATGTCCGGCGTTTGGCCGAAGCGGGCGTCGCAGGTTGTATTGTGGGACGGACCCTGTACGAGGGACAAATGACGCTCGAAGAGGCGTTGGCTGCGGCGGAGTCCGCTCAGTCTTGAAACGGAATTGCCCTGGGTGAAAAGCCTTGCGAAAGTAGAAAATGGACACGAACCCTGCCCACGCTGCTGATTTGAAGTCACTGGTTCGCGGACTAGTCCAGTCTTATCAACCTGCTGAGAAGCATATCAATCACATGGGGTGTTGGATGCCCAAGATTGAAACCGTCCAACACATCATCAGCTTGTTGAAGGACATTCTGTTTCCTGGTTTTCGGTTGGAAGGCGCAACGGCCGACAACGTCGAGTATCGGATTGGTGCGGCGGTGGATCAGGTCTTTCACGCGCTGTCCGATCAGATCGATCGCGCACTCAAACATCCCGTGGCCGGGCAACCCTGCGATTCCGACAAGCAGCCACCTTCGAAGTCGGCTCGGCAATTGACTCAAGAATTCTTGGAGCAGATTCCACAGATCCGCGCGATTTTGGAGACCGATGTGGAGGCTGCGTTTTTAGGCGACCCCGCCTGTCGGTCGCGGGATGAAGTGATTTTTTGTTATCCCGGCTTTGAAGCTGTCACCATTCATCGCTTGAGCCACGAACTTTATCGCATGGGCGTACCGTTCATTCCGCGGATGTTCAGTGAACTGGCGCATCGTCGGACGGGAATCGACATTCACCCGGGAGCTCAGATCGGACACCATTTCTTTATCGATCATGGTACAGGTGTGGTGATCGGCGAGACTTGCGAGATTGGCAACCACTGCAAGATCTATCAGGGCGTGACATTGGGGGCCCTGAGTTTCCCGACCGATTCCGAGGGTAATTTGGTTCGCGACCAGAAACGCCACCCCACGCTCGAGGACTATGTCGTGATCTATGCCAATGCCACGGTCTTGGGAGGCAGTACCGTGCTGGGCCGGAAAGCCGTGATCGGCTCAAGCGTCTGGATCACGGCCTCCGTCAGCGCTGAAAGCAGCGTCGTGATGGAAAAGCCGAGGTTGAAGATCAAATCCAAAGAAACGTCACAACCGGTCAGTTGGGATTATCATATTTGAACCGCTAATTGAATATCGACACCGACGGCAGTTCGAACTAGAATCCACCGGATGGGGCAGCCTTATCCCGTCTGTCCGTACAGAAAGCCGCCCCGATGCTCGTCTTGTCCAAGTCGTTTTTCAATACTCTCGGCATCATGTTAATCGGCGTTTGCTGGTGGACCGGAAGCCTCGCGTCCAGCCACGCAGGATTGGTGGCTTACGAAAGCTTTGACAGCTATCCGGACAACAACCCTCTCAGCGGCGGCAGCGGCGGAATTGGTTGGTCGACGGCCTGGGGAAGTGTGGGCGGTACGGCGCCGACGGTGGTCGGTGGGGTGGCGAAGCTGGCGTTTACGGATGGGCTAATTGAAAGTCACATTAGTCGGAGTCTGGGCACGACTTATGGCGCCGACGGCACAACAACTTGGGTGCGATTCAATGGGCGATATGTCAACAACCCGAACTTTATTAATCCACCGCTTCTTCCATTTGGTGGACTGCGGCTAATGAATGGCGGCAGCGAAAGTTTACAAATCGGAAAATTGAGTGGAGATACGACGTGGTCGATTGGTACCGGGTCCAGTACGACGGTCGCGGTCAATATTGACAGCGACATCTGGGTGCGAATCAATCATCTTGCTGGAAACGACGAGGTAAAAATATGGGTCAATCCAACCGATATTTCTTCGGAGTCGAATCTAAATGGTGCGACCGCTGTACTTTCGAATCTGGACATCAGCTTCAATGGCATCAGGCTGGCGGGGCATCACGGTGGAATGAATTTTTCGAGTCACACTTGGTCCTTTGATAACCTGCGGGTCGGAACATCGTTTGGTGCGATGACCGCTGTCCCAGAGCCTTCTTCGCTACTGTTCGTAGGCATGATCTTGGCAGGAATGGGGGCCGTTCGACGGCGAGCGATTTAAGCCATGGAAGTCCTGTTCGTTGCGTTGCCGGTCGCTTTGTTGTTGGGAGCGGCCGCTGTCGTGGCTTTTATCTTGGCGGCTCGCGGTGGCCAATTCGACGATCTGGAAACGCCGCCCCAGCGGATGTTGTACGACGATGTTGAGGCCAAACCCGATCCGCCATCAGAGATCGACAAATCGCAGCTTTAGAGAGCGCCCGGCTTCGAACGATCCTGGAATTCCAAAACAATTCGATTTAGCACGCGCTGGTGTACCGGCTTTAGCCGGCGGGGGGCATGAAAAAGCTCTTTTCAGCTAAACGCCGGCTAAAGCCGGTACACCAGCGCTTGCTAAAGTGGCTTTGTACGAGTGGGCGCTTCGGCTTACGATTGCCGAACCCATCGGTCGATGAACTGACGCACGGGAGTTTTTTTCAATTGTTCCAGGTCATCAAACTGCGGTGCTAGTGCGGCGGCCTGAGACGCTGAAAAGTGGCGCTCGATGGCGGTTTGATACTTCTGTCGCATCAAAGGCAGGCCTTCGGCACGTCGTCGCCGATGCCCCACCGGGAAGTGGACCTCGACTTTTTCGGTCGCGGTTCCATCTGCGAAAAAGACTTGAATGCTATTGGGGATCGAACGCAGGTTCAAGTCGTAATAATCGCGTGAAAAAGATTCGTTTTCACGAACCACCATCTTCGCGCGGAGGGCGTCGATTTGCGGATCGGCCGCCACGGAGTCCTCGTAGTCTTCCGCGACCAGTCGACCGAAAATCAAAGGCACCGCGATCATGTACTGCAAACAGTGGTCCCGATCGGCGGGATTGTTGAGCGGTCCGCGTTTATCGATGATTCGCACGCCGGGCTCTTGAGTTTCGATTTCGATGCGGGCAATCTGATCCAAGCGACCGGCGACTTGCGGGTGCAACGTCAACGCGGCTTCGACCGCCGTTTGCGCGTGAAACTCGGCGGGGAACGAAATCTTGAACAAGACATGTTCCATGACGTACGATCCTAGCGGTCGGGCCAGGGTGACCGGTTGGCTGCGGAACAGCACATCTTGGAAGCCCCACTTTGGCGAAGTCAGTGCCAGGGGATAGCCCATTTCGCCAGCCCGAGCGATCAAAGCCAAGCGCACGGCGCGGCTGGTGGCATCGCCGGCCGCCCAACTCTTGCGCGACCCGGTGCTCGGGGCATGTCGATACGTGCGCAGCGCTCCGCCATCGATCCAGGCCAAGCTAACCGCATTCAACGCTTGTTGCCGAGTGCAGCCCAACAGTTTGGATGCGACCGCCGTCGACGCGATTCGCACCAACAACACGTGGTCCAAGCCAACGCGGTTGAAGCCATTGTTGATCGCCAGGATGCCTTGGATCTCGTGAGCTTGGATCATGGCCTCCAAAACGGCTGCGACCGTTAGCTGCGATTGTCCGTTCCCGGCTTGATAATCAGCACAAGCCAAGATCGCGCCCAGATTATCCGACGGGTGGCCCCATTCGGCGGCCAACCAAGTATCGTTGTAGTCCAACCAGCGGACCATCGCTCCGATGTTGAAAGCGGCCATGACCGGCTCGAGACTGTAGCCGGTTCCGGGCACCCGAGCCCCTGGATCCAAAGACGCGCCGGGGACAATTGGTCCTAACAACTTGGTGCACGCAGGGAACTTCAGCGCCATCATCGCGCAGCCCAACGAGTCCATCAAACACCAACGGGCCGTGTCCCAAGCCAATTCGCTTTGAATCGGCGGGCCGTAAACATAGTCGATGATCTCGGTCAACAACGGATCGGTCTGTGACGGAGCAACGTCGATGGAGGCACTCATGAAGTTCTAACTGGAAAGGGGGATGGGGCGAGCGTTCAAATCCTGGAAAACCGAAGCCAGGGGCCAGCGATGGGAGTTTGGAACCGATCAACCACGGTCGGCCAGTGGCACAAACGTCAGTTGGTCGGGTCCAATGTAATCGGCCGCGGGACGTATCAAGCGATTATTGGCCCGTTGTTCCAAGACATGGGCCGCCCAGCCGGTGATCCGAGAACAAACGAAAATGGGCGTGAACATCGGTGTGGGAATGCCCATGAAGTGATAGGCCGACGCGCTGTAGAAATCCAAATTGGGAAACAGTTTCTTCTCGCGCCACATCACCGACTCGATGCGTTCCGACACGGGATAGAGCACGCGATCACCCGAGTCACCGGACAACTTCTTGGCCCAAAGTTTGATCACTTCGTTTCGTGGATCGGATTCTCGATAGACGCGATGACCGAAACCCATGATCAGTTCCTTGTCACGCAGGGCTTTCATGATCCCCGCTTCGGCCTCTTCTGGCGTTGCGAACCGCTCGATCAATTCCATGGCCGCTTCATTGGCCCCGCCGTGCAACGGGCCGCGCAAAGTGCCGATCGCTGCGGTGATTGCCGAATGCATGTCCGACAAAGTGGCCGTACAGACACGAGCCGCGAAGGTTGACGCGTTGAATTCGTGCTCGGCGTAGAGAGTTAGTGACACATCCATGGCTCGTTCGTGAGTCCGGCTGGGTTGATGGCCATGCAGCAGTTCGAGGAAGTAACCGGCCAAGCTGCGTTGCTGACCGCGTAGCTCGATAACCCTTCCTTCTTTGTGGAAGCGATGCCAATACAGCAACATGGACGGGAAACATGCCAACAGTCGAACCGCGGCGGCTTTGCCTTGCTCCGGTGCGGGCCGTTGTGGTTCGGGTTCGAGGCAACCCAGCATGGAACATCCGGTCCGCAGTACGTCCATCGGGTGTGTGTTCGCCGGAATGCTTCTCAATGTGGCCTTGAGTTCGGCTGGCAGATCTCGTTGAGCCACCAACTTGTCGGTAAACACAGACAATTGAGCGGCGTTGGGCAGTTGCCCTTCCAATAACAGGTAGGCCACTTCCTCGAAGGTTGCTTGTTCGGCCAAGTCGAAGATCGAGTAGCCGCGATAGTTGAGTCCGGCTCCCTCTTTGCCCACCGTGGCGATGGCGGTTTCGCCCGCGGTTATGCCGGCCAAGCCGCCCGTCTTCTTTTTAACATCGCTCATTGGTTTTCCTTCGCGAACAGTTGATCCAGTTTTTGTTCGAACGCGTGATAGCCCAAGTGCTGATAAAGTTGTTCACGAGTTTGCATCCGATCGAGCAACGACTTCTGCGTGCTCGATTGACGAATCGTCGCGAACACGTTGGCCGCAGCCAGATTCATGGCTCGAAACGCCGACAACGGATACAGCGCCACTCGAATCCCGGCCGCACGCAATTCGTCCACGGTCCAGAGTGGGGTCCTGCCAAATTCGGTGATGTTAGCGAGGACCGGTACGGGGACCTCGCGCGCGAACCGAGCCGCGTCGTCGATCGTTTGCAGGGCTTCGGCAAAGATCATGTCCGCGCCCGTGGCCGCATATTGCCGGGCCCGATCGATCGCGTGGTCGATTCCCAATTCCGCCAGGGCATCGGTGCGGGCCATGATTACAAAATGGGGATCGGTTCTGGCGTCCAGAGCTGATTTGAGTCGATCGCACATCTCTGCGGTGGACGCCAGGGCCTTGTTCGGACGATGGCCACAACGTTTGGCGCCGGACTGATCTTCCAAGTGCATCCCAGCGGCACCGGCACGGATAAACTGTTGCACGGTGCGACCAATCGAAAAGGCGTGCCCCCAGCCCGTATCCGCATCGACCAACAATGGCACTTCCGTGACGGCAGTGATCCGCCGGATTTCCTCGGCGACTTCCGTAGCCGAAGTCATTCCTAAATCTGGCAGCCCGAAACACGCGTTCGCAACGCCTGCTCCCGAGAGATAAATTGCCCGAAATCCGGCCTGTGTGGCCATCATGGCACAGTAAGCGTTGATCGTTCCCACGACCTGCAACGGTTGCTCTTCCGCGAGGGCTTGGCGGAATCGAACTCCCGCGCTGCTGAGTTGAGTAAGGGGTACGCCGGCCATCACAAGTCCTACAGAAAATGCCTCACGAACAGAACGGAACTGTACACGACGACGGCCCCGACGATCAAGATGCCGACGCGCAGCAACCAACGGGCCTTGTGGAGGTTCTTCCAGGCGATGAGTTGCGTGACCACGCATACGAAAGCCACGATGCCCATTTTGTAGTAAATCATGACGGCAAAGCCATAATTCTGTAAGAAGTAATTGGCGACCGGATTGGACTCGATGGCCCCGAACCGAATCAAAATGTAAGTGACGAACACGTCCAGGCAATTGGCCAGGATGAACCAAGTGGTTTCATTCTGCAGTGGCAGTTCGCCCGACAAGAACTTGGCCAGTCCTTTGTGCGAGTGTTCGCTGTGCGAGTGTTCGCTGTCCGAGTGATTGGCCATCGCTGGTTCCTGTGTTGTTTGCTGCGGTTGTGTGGGCACTACAAGCGTCCTCATACTCCGGTCCTAGACGGAGTCCGGTCAGTCCGGGCATAATAGCATCTTTCCCGAGCGCGCGGGTTGCGGGAACCTCGCATCATCCGCTCCGAAGTTTTGTAGGAAACACGCTGGAATTCTCTTTTGAACCTGGAACAATTCCATCAGACCCTGGAGGTCTGGTGGCGAACACCGCCCCAATTTTTGGGTGCTGATACGCCCGCACTGCGTCTGGTCGAGCCCGTGATGACCCAGCTTCCTGCCGTCGCGGTGGCCGCTGTGGTTCTGGATTTGATGGACCAGCCGATTGCGACCGGCTCGGATTCAGCGATTCCTTTCGCTTCGAGTTTGGAAGTTCCGGAGCCGATCGATGCCTCAGGCAATTGGCAAACCCGCAAGCGAAGGAGTTTGCTGGCGGCCTGGGTTCGCTCGGCAGAAAACAACTCCGTTTGTTTGGCGAAGGAGCCAGCAGCGGAGTTGGCGACGATTTTGAGGCGTATCGAAGAGCGATACGGACGACTGCCGGTCGACGATGGCGAGCGTTGCCAGTTGTTGGCCTGGTTGGCTTGGGGTGATGAGACGTGTTTGCGCGTCTGGTGTCAGTTGTTGAAGCACGATCCGCCGCGACACGAGATTGGGATTCGCGAAGTCTTCGAGCCGTTGTTTCGCCGGCCTGACCCACCGGTTGCGGTTTTGTTTCCCAGTTTGTTGGAGGCGATCTCCGAACTCGGACTCGCGACGGCGATATTGGATTTGGCGAATTTCCTGTACCGACAAAAACAAACGCGTCCCCATCCGGCGAGTTCGCGGTTGTTGCCCTTGTCGCAGTTGTTGGCGAACGTCACGCAACAATTGTTGCGATTGGAAGCCGCGCCATTGGCAGCGGGAATACCGCCGGAGCAAGTGAGCCGCGTGATCAACGATTCGGTAGGACTCATTAGCGCGCTGTGCGACTTTTTGGCGTTGCAGGGCGACGTTTCCATGGTCGGAAAGTTGTATCCCTGTTTGGAACTTCGACATCGACGAGTTCAGGTTGAAGCCGCTTATGCTCTCGCAACCTTGGGCGAGAAAGACGGTCGAGAACGGTTGGTGGCTTTGGCTGAGGAGCCATTGGTCCGTCGTCGTGTCTTAGCATATTGTCAGCCCTTGGGGCTATTGTCTGAAGTGCCGGCCGAATATCAAACCAAAGCTGCCATGGCGGAAAGCGAATTGGTGTTGAGTTTGGCCCATCCACAGAACATGGGCTTGGCCCCTTATTCGACCAGGCTGCTGGATCAACGCACGCAGTGTTGGCCAGGTTACGAAAATCCGATCGAGTGCTTTCTTTTCGAGTTCGAGTATCCTTTTTCCGACCATCCATACCGCAACGTCGGGATCGTCGGCCCGGTGACGCACAGTTTTTCCGCGGTTCTTTCCGAGCTGTCCGTGGAGGATCTCTATGCGATCTTCGCGGGATGGCACGTTTCGCACCCGGAAATTTACGCGATCGAGTCGGCTCAGTTCGGACCGCAACAGGCCGGAACGCTGGCTCGATTAAAACGTCGCCTCACCGACCATGGGGTGGAAGACGTGGAGCCGCAGCTCTTAGGTCACTTTTTCGACGAGTGGATTTTGGTTGGCCGAGGGCAGCGCGGCGAAGACATTGGTTGGGTCGTGGCGGGCCCGGACGGGCCAATCTGGTTGCCGGACAATGGTGGATTCAAAAACCTAGATGCCGTGTTAGTGTGGTATTTTTGGCTAGGGCGAACCTTGTTGCAACAGTTTAATCCGACCCGCGCGCGAGCTTGATTTCTAACGCTGGGCGCCTTCCAACTCGGGGAAAACTCGATACACTTGAGGGCGGACAACGAAGGCAGGGCGGTTCGGTTTAGATGGTGGGTGTAGCTCAGTTGGTTAGAGCGCCAGATTGTGATTCTGGATGTCGGGGGTTCGAGTCCCCTCTCCCACCCTTGGTTGTTGGTCCGTCTGGGATATGGTCGATCTGATTGCGGATCGATCTGGATCAGGACCGGCAATGGATGACTCTCCCTAGATTAAGGAACGCGACGATGCCTCTAGTCCCTCTCCGCATGCTCTTGGACTTTGCTGCTGAAAACGACTTCGGCGTTGCGGCCTTCAACGTGAACAATATGGAGCAAATCCAGTCGATTATGGAGGCCGCCAAGGAAACCGATTCGCCGGTCATCGTCCAGGCGTCGCGCGGGGCTCGGTCGTATTCGCAAGACAACTATCTCCGCCACTTGATGCTCGCGGCAGCAGAGCTATACCCAGCGATTCCAATTGTCATGCATCAAGATCATGGCAACAGCCCGGCCACTTGCCTCAGTGCGATTGAAAATGGCTTTACGTCGGTCATGATGGACGGCTCGCTCAAAGAAGATGGGAAAACACCGGCCGACTACGACTACAACGTTCGTGTGACGAGGGAAGTGGTGGAGTTGGCTCATGCCCGTGGCGTGAGCGTCGAAGGCGAACTTGGTTGCTTGGGTTCTCTGGAGTCAGGGGAAGGCGAAGCGGAAGATGGGCACGGCGCGGAAGGGCAACTGTCACACGATCAGTTACTGACCGATCCAGAGGAAGCGGCCCGCTTTGTGGCCGAAACCAATGTTGACGCCTTGGCCGTGGCGATTGGAACCAGCCACGGAGCCTACAAGTTCACGCGCAAGCCCGACGGCGATGTGTTGGCCATGAGCCGAATCGAAGAAATTCACCGACTTTTGCCGAATACCCACTTGGTCATGCACGGCAGCAGCAGCGTGCCGCAGGAATTGCAAGATATCATCAACAAGTACGGTGGGCAGATTCGCCAAACTTACGGCGTTCCGGTCGAAGAGATTCAACGCGGAATCAAGTCCGGTGTCCGGAAGATCAATGTCGACACCGATAATCGCTTGGCCATCACCGGTGCCATTCGCAAAGTGCTGATGGAAAGCCCCGAAAAGTTTGACCCGCGTGATTACTTGAAGCCAGCTCGTGATGCCATGAAGAAGGTCTGTGTTCAACGAATGGTCTCGTTTGGGCAAGCCGGATTCGCTTCCAAGATGCGCCAATTGGCGCTGGTCTAGTCTACTCGGCATTTTCGAGTAACCGCAACGCGTTTCGTTGGGATCGACGCACGAGGCGCTCCAAGAGAAAGCTCTGCAACGGCTCGTCGGCTTTCATGCCGTAATGTTCCAACAGTTGTTGCATGGCCGGGTCGACTTTCCCGGCCAGCAACGAATCGTCCAGGGCCACAAAGAAACCCAGTTGGCAGCGCGGTTGCAGCGCCCGGCAAAAATCGCGCACTTGATCATCTTGGGTTCGTAGGCTGTGCCGTTCCGCAACCAGTACGCCGATCGTGAAATCGGCCGGATTTACAGACAGACGATCCGCAGGCAAACGATCCGCAGGCAAACGCGGCCCAGAATTTGCGGGGCGGCGAGGGAGCGAACGAGAGTCTTCGCGCGGAGGTAGCGATAATTGTTGGGTTAATGCCAGATAGACGCGAGCCGGCACGATGTCGTTGTTTTGGTTCGCCGCGATTTGTGGAAACGCGGCCTGGGAACTCAGTTGCAAATCAAACATCTGATTGACGACGGCTGGGCTCATAGCGCCCAAGTGGATTTGATACTTGACATCGGCCTGTTCCAAAACCGTTTGCAATTGCTCGAACGTCTTCGGGTCATGGGCCAGGATCAGTGTCAGGGGACTGCGCGAAGGGTCCGGCAGCCAGCGAATCATCCGTTGA
>JAUXWY010000167.1 GCA_030681235.1 Pirellulaceae bacterium
ACGGATTGGCACGGATTGGGCGAGCGGGAGCCTGATCTCAGATTTTGGAGGGCAAATTTCAAATTTAAGAGATCAAATTTAAGAGATCAAAGCTCAGATTTCATAGCTCAGATTTCAGAGGTCCTGGTTCTCTGAGGTGCCGTAGCGGAACTCGCCAGGAGTTTCAGCGGACGCGCCAAGCGTTATTGGGCTTCAATTGGCGAGTTGATGAATCGGTGTTTTTCGGAAAAAACATTTCGTGGTGACAAGGCAACTAGTCGGGTAATACTTCGCTAAAAAAACGCAACCAATTTCCATGAAAAAGCGACTCGATTTCGGCGACCGAAAAGCCACGAGTCTGCAATCGTTCCACTAAAGACTGTAGGTCACGATAACGATTCAGATCCAGTGGTGTCTGTTCGTACCCGTAAGCACCATCGAGATCCGTTCCCAGTCCAATGTATCGCAACGATCCGCCAGCTAATTCCTGCACGTATTCGATTTGTTTGACGGCTCGGTCCAGCGTCACTTCGGGAACGGAAATTCCCCGCACGAACTCGGGTTGCAACATGATGACATCAAAAGCCACACCCAAGACACCGTCCCGTTCGATCACGACTCGAATTTGGTCATCGCTAAACTGTCGTTGCCAATTGCAAATCCCGCGTGCATTTTGATGGCTCGCGTGAATTCGCCCGTTGAAGTTATTGACGACTTGCCAAAACGCGGTGTCCGACAAATGGGTCACATCGATAGTCATCCCCAACTCTTCACAATACTTCAGAAGCGGAAAGGCGGCGGCTGCTAACGGGGCGTCGGTACTCGTTCCCCCTCCGTATCGATTCACTCCATAGTGGGTCAGCCCTAAAGCTCGCAGGCCTGCGGCATGGAACTCAAAGATGGTTTCGGGTTCCAACAGCGGATCAGCTCCCTCCATGGTCATCACAAACCCCAGGGGTGTTGTCTTTGGTTCCTGGCGAAAAGCGTCCCAATGTTGCCGCAATTCCGCAGCGGTCTTGAGCAGCTTCAAGTGCCCAGTCAATTCAAGTGCCCGGTAATACGCCAGATGGGCGTGGGCCATCGCATAACAAGTCTGTGGCGAAGTCCAGCCAAACGAATCGTCGATCTGCGGTTCTTGTCGGGCCAACAGCGTGGTAAGGCATACTCCAACTTCGGACTCGCGCAGTTCCGGCAAAGAAAGTGTATTGTGGCGCCGCCCAGCCGCCGTCATTTGTAGGGCAATTTCTTGACTGCGAATTTCATCCACTGTCAGCAAGAGGTCGCGATTCCAGTCGACGCCGTTCAACGCCAGGTCCAAATGAGCATCAAAGATCAACATGGGATCTCTCGGCATTCTGAGGCCCGAAGTACTGGCGAACCAATCGACTGGGCGGTCGCTTGGTCAGGACGGTCACGATGACCGAGACGATCAACGAAACCAACGTGCCGCAAACAAAGGGATGGAAACCCAGCGGCTCATAAGCTGTCATCGCGAACTTGGGATGTTGTAGCGTACCAATCATGTAAAGTGCAACGTGGGCTCCGAACCCGGAAACGATGGCACTGAACGCACCGGGCAGATTGAATCGCGGCCAATATAACATGAGGAACACCGCGACCAGGAAACTGGTCGACAGTCCGGTGCCGGTAAAGATGATTATGTCCTGCAGTAGTGTCGGTGGATTGATCGCCACGACCATGCCAATCACGCCAACAATAAACGTTGTCGCGTACGTGATCCGTTTGATCGTAGTTTCCGATGCGTTTGGGTTGTAGTTGTTTTGGTACACATCGCGAACGACCGCTGAAGAAATCATCAGCAAGAAACTGTCCATGGTCGACATCACAGCGGCGAACGGTGCGGCCAACAATAGTCCGGCCAGCCAGGGCATGTTTGCCAAAGCCGATGTTGCCCGAGCCATTTCAGGCATGATCCGGTCCGGTTCAGTTTCCCAGCCGGGCAACAACACGCGTGCACAACAAAAAATGATCACCAACGGAAAATAGATCAACGTGTAATAAACTGAAACTGTAAAGATGGCCCTGCGCAACGTCTGAGTATTGTTGAAGGCCATCAATCGCACCATATTGCTGGGTTGACCGGCTGTGGAAAACGTCCACATCAGAAAGAAAGACACCGCCAAACTGAGGGGTAGAAAACCAGCGTCCCTTTTTGCGTCGGGACCGGGGGCAAACACGTAAACACCCGGCTGATCGGCACCATACTGATACGGGTTCGATTCCAAGACGGTGACTTGAACCGCCGACAACGGCGCCGGGGCCGTTTGCGAGTCGATGTGAGCGGCGTACGTCAACTCGATCGCCGGAATTGACTCGGCCGCTTCATCATTGCTGCCAAGCCGAGCGATCGTTTGCCCAACCGGAATCTCGCAGCGGACCTTCGTGCGAAAAACCTGACGTTTGCTACCACTCTGCTGTACCAGCCACGAGTTGTGCGGAATCACCAACGATTCGTTGGCGGGAGCTTCAGTCACCGACAGCCCCAACAGCACATGATTTGGCGGCGTCATACGGGCCATTTCGCGAGTGGCGTTGCCCAATCCACCGACAGACCAAATAGCCAGAGGCAATAAGACAAAGACGCCAGACAACATCACGAGTCCCTGCATGACGTCGGTCCAGACAACCGCGCGAAAGCCGCCATAGGCGGTGTACAAAATCACAACCACGGCGAATACGAGCAAGCTGATCAAATAGCCCGGTTTCCCGGCAGCATCGCCTAAAAACGAATAACCGCCGATGGCGTTGCCAACCCAGAGACTAAGTTGTTGGAACAGCGGTTCGTCTTGGATCAAGGACTGCAGGATCATGCTGCCGCTTTTGAATTGAGCCACCAGGTTAAAAATCATGAAAAACACAATGAGCACGGTTGCGATGGTTCCCAAGTGTGGGCTATTGAATCGATCCCGCAACACGTCGGGTATTGTGATAGAGCCACGCAGCCTCGCGATTTGATTCAGGCGTTTGCCTAACAAGGCCATCGCTACAATCGGGACGATCATGTAGCCGCCGATCCAAAGTGCAACCACCCAACCGTGCGAATACACCATCGCGGGGAAGCCGATGAAACTGCCGCCCGAGGAACTGGTCGCGGCAAAGGTCAAGGCAAATGCCCAGAGCCCCAATGCTCGACTGCCCAGGAAGTACTCGCTCAAGAAATCACGTGAGTGAATCGCTCGGTTGGACAACCAGGCAATGAACAGCACCACGATGATATAAATCACAAAGACGCCCAACGCCGAACTGGAACCCTTGGCGTCGGCCAGCAAGATCAGGGTACTCGGCAGTGGTACGCAGTGCATCATGATTGCATCGAACTCCTGCCACTCGTTTTAGTGGACTTGATTCTCGTTGGCCAGTTCCGTTGTTTCGAAGTGGGACCGTGTCACAGGTTCATCTTGCATGTAAAAGAAACAAAACCAGACGGCGACCAAGTCGATCAAAATCCATGGAGCTAGAACGGCCCAAAAAACCCAAACAGGCATGCCCCAAATCAGAGGGATGTTGCTTGCTTCTTCCAACGTAGGAGTTCGGTATCCGAGGAGATAGGACGCTGCGACGGTCCAAATAAAACTCACCATAAACAGAGCAAAGACGACCAACATCTCGCGGCGACATTGCAAGAACTGCGGATCCAGTTCCCAGGGCTCGTCATCCGGTTCCGGTAGTCCGTACATGGTTGGAGAATTCTTGGGCAGGAAGGTGGGAACGGGCGTTGGTGGGCTACGACCGGCGACGGCCCCGGGTCGGCGGAGTTCCTATCTTACACGATCGACGCCTCCGAGGACAACCAAACCGAATGGTCCGTTGT
>JAUXWY010000178.1 GCA_030681235.1 Pirellulaceae bacterium
AAGCGACTTCCTGGCGAACATGAGCCACGAAATTCGGACGCCCATGAATGCGATCTTGGGCATGACCGAATTGGTTCTCGATACACCGTTGGCCCCGACCCAACGCGACTACCTGCGAATGGTCCATGAATCGGGCGAGGCGCTCCTGACCATCATCAACGATATTTTGGACTTCTCGAAAATCGAAGCTGGCAAGCTAAGTCTGGACCCAACCGAATTCGAATTCCGGTCCAGCCTGTACGACACCTTGCGGCCCCTTCAGATGAGAGCTCAGGCTAAAAGTTTAGAAGTTCGCTTGGAGGTCGACCCCGACGTTCCGCCGACCGTGATTGCAGACCTAGGACGGATTCGTCAAGTATTGATCAACTTGATTGGTAACTCCATCAAATTTACTGCGACGGGTGAAATTGTGGTCGCCTTCGGTTTGCTCGATCGATCCGAGTCCACGGCCCGATTGCATGGCATGGTCCGAGATACCGGAATCGGTATCCCCGCCGACAAATTGGATTCGATCTTTCACGAATTCGAACAGGTCGACTCGTCGATCACTCGGAAGTTTGGCGGCACGGGATTGGGCTTGGCGATTACATCGAAACTGATTGCTCTGATGCACGGTCGAATTTGGGTCCAGAGCAATTTCGGTTCAGGTAGCACGTTTCATTTCGAATTGGAGGTTGGCCTGCCAACGCATGTGCCCACCGTTGGTGACGACGCGTTGACCCGAAGCCAACCGAACGCACCGCGTTCGGCGTCCACGACCCGTCGCCGCTCGGGGATCAAGAATCGCAGCCTGCGAATTCTCTTGGCCGAGGACAACCGAGTCAATCAACGACTGGCGGTTGGGTTGCTCGAAAGGATGGGGCACCGTGTCGCCGTGGTTGAATCGGGACAAGCTGCCGTCGACGCGTGTCAACGAGATTCGTTTGATTTGGTTTTGATGGATGTCCAAATGCCGGGCCTCGATGGACTGGACGCGACTCGAGCGATCCGCACGAACGAACGACTACTTGGTCGACACGTGCCCATCATTGCCATGACTGCACATGCCATGTCGGGCGATCGGCAAAGATGCCTGGACGCCGGAATGGACGATTACTTATCCAAGCCAATCCGCATCGCGGAGCTCGAAGAAAAGGTCGCCAGCGTCATTGACGAGTCGAGCAGTGAATCGGCGAACGAGGATTCGATCGAGCTGGACGTCGATAGCGAACTATCAGGGGCCTTGGACGCCATCGATCACGACACGGACTTGCTGCGGATCATGGCCGATGCGTTTCGAGAAGAGTCGGCCGAACTACTCTTGGTTATGAGCGCCGCGTGGGAACGCAGCGACTGGGAGCAGCTTTCCCATGCCGCCCATTCGCTCAAAGGAAGTGCCCTCGCGCTCCATGCGTCCGAATTGGCGGCCATTTGTGCCGTGTTGGAACAGACGCGAGATTTTGGCCAGCGTGAGGAAGTCGCCGCGGAGCTGGAAGAATTGCGGCTCGAATTGCGTTCCGTGGAAACACGCCTCGAGCGATTCTTGAACCAACAACGCAGGATCAACGATTGAACCGAGCACTTGTTTGGCGTTGGATTCAATTCGGGACGATTCTGGTTGTCGGCGTGGCCGTTGGCTGGACGGTCTGGCAAGGGTGGCGCGACTTGCAACAACAAGACGTCGCTTGGGATGGCCTCCGTTGGGGCTGGCTCTTGCCTGCGTTGGGACTATCGTTCTTGGGGACAGTCCCGGGCTGGTTGTTCTGGCACACTCTATTGCATCGCTTCGGTTTGCCCATCTCCACGCGACATAGTTTTCGCGCGTTTTACCTCAGCCAACTGGGAAAATATGTCCCCGGAAAAGTCATGGTTGTCGCGATCCGGGCCTCGATTGCCGCGACGGTGCCGCGCCCCGCTTCGAATGGCCACTTGAATTCGTTTCAACCATGGCTAATTGTGTCGGCGGCGGCGGTGATCGAGACCCTGATGTTTATCGCAGTGGGCAGTGGCGTTGGCTTTGTTTGCGGCGCATCATTGCTGACCGAGCAAATTTGGGTGCTCGGTTTGGGAGCCGCGTTCGGATGCGGCATCTTGTTCATGATGTTGCCGCCCATCCTGAGAATCTGGATCGTGCGGTTGCCGTTGCTCAAGTCGCGAGCCGAACGGCAATGGCTGGCGAGCCGTTGGACGTGGGACCTTTTCGTGGGTGGCAGCGTGAGTTTTGTCGGCGGGTGGCTGCTGCTCGGTGGTGGACTCTTGTCGTTGACCATGCTGTTGCCCGGACAAGCGACCGATCTTTCGGAACTTCCGCGAACGACTGCCGGAGTCACATTATCGACGGTGATCGGATTTCTTTCGTTTGTGCCCGGCGGATTGGGCGTGCGCGAGATTGTCTTGTTTCCGATCTTGCGTCCGAAGTTTCCGGCCGTCCTGTTATTGATCCTCTTGCATCGTTTTGTGGTTCTGATTGCCGAGTGCCTGGCTGCCACCGTGGCGTACGCGCAACGAGTGGATCATCCGCCATCCGAATAAGCCGACACTTCGAAGTCGGAAAGCCCATTGGTCAAGAATTGCTCGGCCTCGGGCGTGATCTGGGGCTCCGAACTCTCACGCGGGCCCGCGACATTCAGAATCCGTATTTGGTGTTGGATCAACCAACGACGAAGGGCTGTGTAGTCATGTTCCTCCGCCAAATTGAGGACCAGCAACGGACGCTGGTTCCGTTTGGCCAGATTGATGGTCAAAGCGGTTCCGCCCGATATGATCCCCCTAGATAAGACCAATGTCCCATCACTATCCACGATATTCTGCAGCGTCCGCACCGCGTAATTCGGCGAATCGGTTTCCTGCAAGTCGTAGAATTCCGGGATCGTTCCATCTTCGGCCCGCCGACCCTGGGGACACCATCCGCCATGGGGAATGTCCAGATAAACCGCGACTGCCAACGCCGCGCGGTCCACTCCGGTCTGCCCACCCGAGATGATTTTTTCAATCGGACAATGAGAAAATAGTTGAGGCATGGTTCGTCGACACAATCCTGGCATTGGTCTGTTCAGCCGGCGTTGGGAGCCAAGCCGCGCGGCAATCCGAGCATCGGATTCTAACGACCGTCATCGTTTGCTAAAATGCCGGGCGAAGAAAGTCACGCCGCCCCCCAAAACTCTGCCCCACGAGCGAATCATGAAGCTGCAGATCATCGACCACCCGGTCGTCCGCCACCATCTGACTCAATTGCGCGACCGTACCACGTCTCCCGAACAATTTCGCACGATTGTCGGTCGTTTGACCAATTTGTTGGTATTCCGAGCCACCGAACACCTCGAACTTCGCGATCGACTGGTGCAAACACCGCTAACGGCGTATCAAGGAAGCGAGCTAAGCCAATCCATCGGCTTGGTCCCGATCCTGCGGGCGGGGCTGGGGATGATCGACCCGGTGCTCAGCCTCTTGCCAACCGCCGAGGTTTGGCATTTGGGCCTCTACCGCGACGAGACCACGTCTCGGCCGGTGGAATATTACAGCAAGTTGCCACCGGGTCGGCCGGTTGATGTGGCGATGGTCTTGGACCCGATGCTCGCGACCGGCGGCTCCGCCGTGTTGGCATATCATACATTGAAGCGGTGGGGCGTCCCGCGAGTCAAACTCCTATCGATCATTTCGGCCCCGGAAGGAATCGATCGCCTGCAACACGAATGTCCCGATTTGGAAGTCTATGTCTGTGCGGTCGATCAATGCCTCAACGAGCGAAATTTTATCGTGCCTGGCTTGGGCGATGCAGGTGATCGAATTTTCAATACGGCAGGGCACGAGTAAGCAGCATGACGGCCACGCAGATTGACCCGCAAGATTTCCTCCATCGTTTTGGCTTGACCCAATTTCGGTCCGGCCAACGTTCGGTGATTGACGCGGTTTTTGCTGGCCGAGATTGCCTGTGCATCATGCCCACCGGCGGCGGCAAGAGTCTCTGTTACCAATTGCCCTCGATCGCTCGACAGGGCATTACGTTTGTGGTGTCCCCGCTGATCGCCTTGATGAAGGATCAAGTGGACAGCATGCTCCGTCAGGGAATTTCCGCGACGTTTATCAACAGCAGCATGAGTCCCACCGAACAATTCGAACGGCTGCGAGAAATTCAAAGCGGCAAGTACGACCTGGTTTATGTCGCTCCCGAACGGCTCCGCAACGAACGATTCATCGACGCGGTGGCCTCGATCCAAATTCAAATGCTGGCGATCGACGAAGCCCATTGCATCAGTCAATGGGGACACGACTTTCGCCCGGACTATCAACGACTCGGGCGTTTCCGCAAGAAACTCGGGAATCCGCAAACGATTGCACTAACGGCGACCGCGACGCAATTGGTTCGCGAGGACATCGCCAAGTGCTTGGAACTCCGCGACCCAGCAACGTTTGTTTCGGGATTCTCTCGTTCGAACCTCAGTCTGTTTGTCGAAACCCCGCACGGGAACGCGGGCAAAGATCAACGGATGCTCGAATTCCTGGAGAAGACGCCCGGTTGCGGGATCATCTACGCAGCCACACGTAAGAATTGCGAAAAAATAGTCGAGTACCTGCAGAAGAACTTCAAACGTCCAACAGGATTCTATCACGCTGGTTTGGATCAAGCTCAACGACGGCTGATTCAAGAACAGTTTATGTCCGGCGAAATCCCCATCATCATCGCCACCAACGCGTTTGGTATGGGCGTGGACAAACCGGACTTGCGGTTTGTTTTGCACTATCAGTTGCCGGGTTCGCTGGAAGCATATTACCAAGAAGTTGGCAGGGCTGGGCGAGACGGCAAAGAGAGCCGCTGCTTATTGCTCTTTGGTCACCAAGATCGCTACATCCAAGACTTCTTTATTGAAAACAACTACCCGACCCGCGAGGTCGTTCGAACGGTTTACGATTTCCTGCTGCAACAGCCTAACGATCCGGTCGAACTCACTCTGCAGGAGATCAAAGACGATTTGGGGATCAGCATTGGCACCGAAGGCATCGCCACGTG
>JAUXWY010000182.1 GCA_030681235.1 Pirellulaceae bacterium
TGGCTTTTTTTGCGCGTCGGAGCAAAGAGCTCCTTTCAGCTACTCGCCGGCTAAAGCCGGTACACCAGCGCTCGCTAAACCAATATCGCTACGGGCTCTCGGATTTTCAAAGTCGGACGCTCTCCCAAGTCGGGAATTTAATTCGGGACAATTCCTAAGTTAACTGCAAATCGCCCGGTCGAAGCTCTCGGTTAAATGATCATTGAAGATTGAAGATTGAAGATTGAAGATTGAAGATTGAAGATTGAAGAATGAAGAATGAAGAATGAAGAATATACTAAGCCTCCAGTTTCAATCTAGCCATGCGCAGGCAATGGCTGTCATCATTTTTCAATTTCCATTTTTCATCAATCATTTTTTAACCGCGTAGAGCAAAAACGCGCGTCGCCGCGGTTTTGGCGGGTCGAATGGAAGGCGGACTGCCTACGGATGGCAATGCCGAACCACGGATGAATACGTTCGATGCACGCGGTTTCGAAATGAATAACCTAAGCCGCGTCTTGGTTCGGCAGACTTGCGGCATTCAATCGACCGTCGATTACCAACAGGCTTTGTCCAAACAGTTCATTCAGCGCGTCTTGTTGGGCTTTTAGATCGCGTCGGTGGATTAGCAGGGTCTCGGACGATTGCTGAACTAGTGTTTCACGATCTTCGCTGTGCGCGACCCGGCGGCTAATGAGTTTCATTTGCCGTTCGATCCAGTTCCGCAACGACTCGCGATAGAGCAACAATTCTGATTTCCGCGATTCCATGCGTTCCAGTTTCCGCTTCGTATCACTTTGGATGGCGGCCGCCTCTTCATGAACCTTCTTCAAATAGGACTGTGTTTCTTCGGAGATCACTTGCCAACGTTGATTCCAGTCCGAGTTCGACATCGACTGACGCACGGTTCGCTCGAGTTGCTTCAAGACGACCCGGTCGCGCAGGATTTCGACTTGGGCTTGTTGCAAACGCTCTTCCATCGCGTTCAAAGACGCCTCGCGCTGATTCAGGAACGTTTTTTGCTTGGCGGTTTCATTTTGTTCGATGACGCGTAGTCGCTCGATGTCTTCGAGGCCCGCCCGCCAGTGTTGTTGCTGGGCCGTGTGGGCCTCGTGAGCTTGGACGCGACACAGTTCCACATCAGCCACCTGTTGGCCCCATTGTGTCTGTTGCTGAGTAAGGATGTCTTTGAGCAGCTCCAATTGCCGACGAGTTTGTCGCAAAGAACGAATCGCAGTTTCATGCTGTTGGCGTAGTTGCTGAGCCTGGTGCTGCAACGCATCGCTGGCCGACGATTCCGGAAGCTTGTGCCTGGCGCCGTGTGGCTGATGTTGTGCCGCCGTTGGGCCGGAATTCCCCTCGACCATCGGAGCGACCGATCCAGCAGTCGGTGACAGAATCGAAACGGGTTCGTTCTCTTGCCGGACTTGCCGAGCGACGAACTCCTCGATGACTGCGTAGAAATTTCCGTCCTGATTCGCCATGCTTCCACCCTCAAGTCGCGAGTTGGCGGCAATCCATTCCGGTGTGATCTTTCGAACCGGAGTTGGATCGTTGGACGACTCCGGAGCCGAGGCGATGAGCGCTGAACCAGATTCGGGAGTGCGAACGGATTCGGGAGCAGGCAGGTCCTGCCAGGTAGCAACTTCCGATGGCAGTGCCACAGGCTCGTGAATCGCCAGCGATTGTTCGAGTTGGCGTTCGCGTTCGACCAAGGCCAAACGTTCTTGGCGAATGCGCTTTTCCATTCCGGCCTCGCGCAGCTCAAGTTCATTCTTTTGCAACGAGAGCTCATCCTGACGCCGTTTGAGTATCTCCAAGATCTCGCGAGCTTGACGACTGAACGATGTGGAAACATCAGCCAAACTCGGCAGGTCGTCCAAGCCGACGAGGGGTGATTCCAACATCGGCTCGATCGGGGATTGATTGTGCAGGCTTGCTTCGGTCCCGACTTCCGTTTGCCGAAAAGGTACGGTCGCGGGTTGGTCGATGGCATCTGATTTCGCGACCGCGATGGGATCCGATTCTGGAAGATACTGGCCGTCCGTCCTGGCCGCGATTTCTTGACTGTACCCGGCTCCAGAGGGCTCGGTCGTGACTTCCATGAGGTCGCCGGGTTGGGGAACGTAGAAGTCCGGTTCTTCCAGAGCCGCTAAATCAGCCATCAACCGCTCCATCCGAGCCTGAAGCTTGGGCGGCAATGGATCGGTTCTTGATACTTCGCTGGATCTGGTGCTTTTTTGGCCAAACGTGACGTGGGGCTGATTTCCTAGATTGCCGTGGGCGCGGTCTCGCCGTTCAGCAATTGGGATGCTGTTGTCAGTTTTCGGCGGTAACGAGGCATTCTTCGACTCAGCCATGGAACGTCCTTGCCCTGGGAATCGGGAGCAAGCCGGCGCTTTGTATCGCTAGCACGCAGCAGGGAACGGCCGGAACTCGGTCGCTACAACTGAAACTATCGGAAAACTTCGCCCAGTTTATTTAGCTAGATCGGCGTTTTCTGGATTTTGGGCGTAAAATTGGAAACGGGCCGCCGCAGCGACTTGCAAGTGGCTGGGTTCTTGAGAAAATAGGCGAGTCTTGGGCGGGCACTGCCACAACGCCATTCGGCGTGTCGGCCGGTCGCATCATCCTGCAATTTTAAAGATTAAAACATGAAGGTCGAACCTCTCGGTGACAAAATCCTGGTGCGGCGTCTGGAAGCCGCTGAGAAGACCAGCGGCGGCTTATTTCTGCCCGGGTCGGCTCAGGACAAGCCAACCGAAGGCAAGGTCTTATCGGTCGGCCCCGGTCGGCAAACAAAATCCGGGACGTTCATCAGACCGCAAGTCGCCGATGGGGACCGAGTCATTTTTTCGGCTTGGGCGGGGACCGAAATTACCGTCGACGGTCACACCGTCCTGATCCTGTCGGAAAACGACCTGTTGGCAATCGTTCGCTAACGTCCAACTTTACTCGTTCTACGGGAGCCGATCTGGCTCTTTCCAGAAATAAGGCCGGCCCATGTTGCAGCGAGTCCTCGAACCGGAAGTTATGGACTCGACCGAAGTGGCCCGCGACTACAACAACATGGATCACTCGCATGTGAACACCGTGTTCGTCGACGATCTGGTCCAAGTCGGATTTGCGGGTGGTGACGTTCTGGACCTCGGGACGGGCACGGCGTTGATCCCGGTGGAGATCGTCAAACGCGGGCTCGAGTGCCGCATCATGGCCGCTGACGCAGCGGTCGCCATGCTGGAGCGGGCTCGGTTGAATCTAGAAATCGCGGGCATGACTCGCGCGATTCAACTCTCGCACTGCGATGCCAAGACCATGCCCTACGCGACGGGCATGTTCGATTGGGTGATCAGCAACAGCATCATTCATCATATCCCCGATCCGATCCTCGTGCTCCGCGAGGCCTGGCGAGTCACCCGAGCCGGTGGATGTCTCTTCTTTCGCGATCTGCTACGGCCTGAGTCCGAGGAGCAACTCGCATGGTTGGTCGATACCTACGCCGCCGGTTGCAACGAACACCAGCGACAAATGTTCGACGATTCACTGCACGCCGCCTTATCATTGCAAGAAATCCGCGAATTGGTCGCGGAATTTGGCTGTCCGGCCCAATCCGTGCTTGCCACGAGCGACCGACACTGGACGTGGACGGCAACAAAACAGTCGAGTCGGGCAGACTCGGATGCATGAATTCAAACGCTAGTTTTCATTGACTCGCGATATTGACCAACTAGAATCAGTTGAAGTCGAAGCCGATCACGACAGGGCCTGCAGTGTTGATGTTTGGTTTCGGCAACTCTTGATTGAATGACGCAGGACCCGACGGGAGATTCTTTAATGTTACGCCGCAACGTTAGCCATTGGTTTGTTTTTCTAGGCGCCGCACTACTATTTTTTGGGACCGCGCCCACAGCCGAGGCCCAATTGCCTCGGGAACGTTTCAAGCAAAGGTTGGCTCCTCCCGCCGCGTGTCCATGCCCCGACTCGGGCGTTGTCAATCACGCAGCAAGCGACCCTTATGCCAGGCAAGCCATGTACGTGACCACTAACTATAATGTTTGCGGAACGTGCAGTTATCATTATGACGAGCTAGCGCAGGTTTGGCGTTACGACGCCAAGAACTGCATTAACGGTTGTGAGTGTGTCCTGCCCGCCGTCACACGTGTTGGTGGGGTCAAGATTGTCACAAGTTGCACCAAGGCGGCATTGTCCGAGACTGAGTTTCGGCTGCAACTGCAAGTAGCTCAAAGCGAGTTTCACACTCTTCGATTTCGCCTGCCTAACAATAACCCGAATTCTTTTCAATATGAGCTGACTGCCAATGGAAAAAAATGGCA
Source organism: Pirellulaceae bacterium (assembly GCA_030681235.1). Classification (GTDB taxonomy): domain Bacteria; phylum Planctomycetota; class Planctomycetia; order Pirellulales; family Pirellulaceae; genus M30B19. The sequence continues at coordinate 4,317 of JAUXWY010000182.1, forward strand.
AGTCGCCGTCTTTTACAAGCAACAGGCAATCGCCTGCGCGGCGACGCCATTCGAATTTCCGTTCGATCTCTCAAGTACGTTAACCACGAGTGACAACGTCTCGCGTACGCACCAACATAATGAAATGAACTCCAACTGCGTGGCTTACGATCTTGGTGACCTCAAGGTGACGATTACCTTAGCCGAATAATGGTGGATTGAAGTTCCAAACTGCGTCGGCTGACGTTCACGGGCTGTCTCCGGCTAGAGTGGCGTCCGGCATCATTCGCATGATTCGAAAGCCGACGTAGACTGTGTAGATATCGCCGGAGGCCAGCGGCCCGTCACCGATGCCATTTGGTTTGCTATTAAAGGCCGATATCTGGGCACGAACCGTTTGTCCGAGTGTATAAAAACCTGCCTCTGCTTGATTCGACACCTCCGGCGCGTGGCAGACTTCTTCGACATTTCCAAACATGTCGAATAGACCCGCTGCATTCGGCAAGCGGTTGCCAACGGTCCTATCCGGCAACCGAGCATTTTCAAAGGACCAAGCGTAATCGAATATCACGGGCCCATCCGGAGAAACCAGCGAAAGCAACGGTTCGGAGCTCCGATTTGCAAGTTGCCATTCACGCGAAGTCAGCACACGAAAGCCCGATTGGTCTAGGTCCGGGATCACCGTGTTCATTTCAGACGGATTCCAACTGGCAGGGTAACTCCAGTTAGCTGGCTCCATGCCATTGGTTTCGCTCAGCCAATTGCAATATTCGTAAATCAAGCCCAGATCCTTACCGGGTCGCCGATGTATAAAAGGCAGCGAGCCCATAGATCGGATCGCGAAAGCATCCTCATCGTTGGGCCGCGTCGGTGCGCCGTACTTGGCCATGATGTTGGGATGTTTGGCTGCATAATCCAAAACTTCTTGGTAGGTTAGTTCGTTGGTACATACCGCGATTCTTTCGTGCGGACGATCGGGTTTGGCGATGATCGAAAAAGCAAGCCCATGGCGGTCGATCATCACACGGCCCAAAATTCCGTGATGGTCCGATTTAGCTCGACGTTCGGGCCTGCCCGCCAATTTGGGATCTTGACCCAAACGCCGCATCAATAACTCTGCCGCCGAAAAACAGCCCGCATCCGGATCATTGACGATATGGTGAAACGCCAAATCCTCCAGCCAGGACCGGATGTTCGCATCGACCAGCGACGATGCTTGCAGACAAAACGCCAACAACACCGCCCGGCGCAAGTCGTCATTTTCAAAAGCCGCCAATTCGTGTTTCCGATAAATCTGGCGCAAAACATTCGGACGCACGCGCCCAGGTACCGACGCGTGAATCGCCAAGATGGCCGCAGGGTCAGCAGCTGGTCGGGAATAATGTTGTACCAAGGGATCCAGTTGCCCAGCATTTGCTAACGCCAGGCTGAGGGCGGACCGCGACCATGGATCGGTTTCCTCGACCAGTCGCTCTTGCGCAAGCGCCGCTAACTCAGCTGCACATCCAAACGACGCGACCGCGTTCATCGCTGCCTGAAATTGAGGCGTCTTCCAATCTTTCATATGATCCACGAAGTATTCAACGGCCGCAGGTTTGGACGTAGACAACGCGACAATTCCTAACGCTAAAGAAGTAGGTTCGGTCGCCGGATGAGCTTCGGCAAACAGGGTTTGGAAATGCGGTAGCAACTCGGCTTTGCTCGGTTGCAATAGTTCCAGCCACTGCGGGGCACTGGAAACAGGCTCGGCCACCAAAGCACCTGCCATAAATCGGCCGTGTGTTTTCCACTCTTCTTTGGTTGTCCCCTTTGACTGACACACTGCCGCGACAAAAGCGCGAAAGCGTCGGTAAGTCTCCTGTTCCGTGTCACTATAGATCGACGACCAAACTGCGGGATCGCTCGCTGGAATCGATCCCAGTCGATCGGCAATAACCGCGAGCTGATCCGGCAGGGTATCCGGCGTTAATACGGCGGCGATTAAATCCTCGCATGCTTGCGGATCGTTGGGTCCCAATCCCAAAGCGGCTCGAATCCGAGACGGCGAACCCGGCGGCTGAGCATCGTAAATGGTTCTCAATTGTGGCAACGCCAGCCCAGGTTCCGCATCCAACTGGGCGAGCACGACCGGCACCGTCGCAATTTCGTTTCTCAACAAATTATCGACCGCCCGAGCGATACCATCCTCGCGATTCCGCTGAACCGTTTGGGCATTCCACCAGGTACCGATCAGACCAACGATCAACACAGCCGCGAACCCCAGGACAAAATCACGAACGAACCGCTGCCTTCCCGCCGCCCACACGACTTGCTCGGGCTTCGAACATTTGTGATTTCGCAATAGCCACTGCCATGACAACCACTCCAAGTGGGTCGGCAAGTAACGCGGTGGTCGTCCCGGCAGGACTTGCGATGCCAATTCCAGCAAACGCAGGCTGGCGCGGCCGGCGCGAGTGCGATTCGATGTTCGCTCCAACCAGCCGCAAATCGATCCGATCAAGCTGTCGTGAGTTAGTTGAAACACGACTGCCGGTAAGGCTACCGAGTCGGAAGTTGATTCAGAACCGGTGGCTTCCACGCGACTAATCAGTTTCAGTTGACTGTCCAAAGATTTGAGCGTGGCCTCGAATAACTGAGGGGCGGCCTCCAAGCCGGCGAGATTCCTTAATTCCTGCTCTGTCTTGCTACCGCTGCGAATATCGAGGCCGGATGGCGGCAACAAGGCGGCCAAAATGATCTGAGCCGCAGGTCCTTGCGATCGCAACCGTTTGTCGCGACTTTCCGGCCCCAAGGTCGAATCCAAAAACTTCTCGCCGATACCCGAGACGCCACCAACCGCGTTTAACTCTGCAATGGTCCATGGTCGTTCGCGGAACATTTCGGCAAACATCACCAAACGCACACAGACCACATAATCGGCCGTGGCCAACCCACTGATCACGGCTTGCAGGAATTCCTCGTGGGCGTCAGTCAACTCGGTTTGGTCTGGCAACTGTCCAAACGCCTGCCCAAACTTGAGCAAGATTCTTCGCGCATGTTTGCGATCGAACAAATCGATCGATTGCGAATTTTCGCCCTCGCGGAGATCCGATCCCAAACTGTCGGTGAATCGCGACAAGTAGGTGAGAAAATCATCGCGACAAAGAAGCAGAGCCTGCAAAGAGTGGCCGTCACAATATCGCAGCGCCTTCGTCAACTCGGCGTTCATGAAATCATCGCCGCGGTTCAAACGCTGTTCCAATTGATCCAGCACGATCAATACTTTGCTCTTGCCCTTTGGACGCCACAACCCTTGGCAAACCCCGGCACACAGATCGATCAAGCCAATCCCGCTCGGGACATCCAACAATCGCTCCGAGAGGAGCCGAAGCAGTCTCGATTCGGGATCGTTGGCCGAACAATCGACCACAATTGCCATCACATCGGGGGTCAATAGCGGCACCAGGCCAGCCCGTACAAACGATGACTTCCCGCTTCCACTGGGGCCGAAGATCACGCCAATGGGAGTCACTAAGTCGACGGATGTCGGCATAAGAATGCGATTCAGCCAGAATTTGACACTCGTTGGCAATCCATTTCGATCGCGAGCACCAGGGAGCAATTCCAAGAAAAAATCGGCATCTTCGGCGGTAAACGCGCGTAGCCCGCGCGACACAAACTTCTGCCCCACGATTGGACGATCCGTTGCGGGATTGGCAATCCAATGCAGCAAGTCTTCCGCCAGGTCGTCGGCTGTTGGATAACGATCTCGTTGTTGCCTCTCCAAACACTTCAAACAGATCCGCTGCAATTCCCGATCAATCGTGGGATCAATTTGCCGAGGAGGTCGAGGATCGTTGT
>JAUXWY010000183.1 GCA_030681235.1 Pirellulaceae bacterium
TTCAAGGGCAGGCCCACAACTAGACCGGCCCACACCAATCGCCGTCGCAGCAACGGCCACGGTTGGCTGAAAAACTGCAATTTGACCAGGGCGGCGCCCACGCAAAAGCAGGGCAAGATCACCCAGGTCATGACCAATACCGCAAAAACCGTGGCAAACAAATAATTGAACAACCGCACGAAAATCTGTGCCGCGAACGGTCCTTGCGACATCACCTGCGTTTCCAAAGCGGTCAGCCGCGAATCGTATTGTTCGGTTTGATTCCAATCCTTCAGGACTTCCAGGTATTGCAAGTGGATGGAATTGGGCGCCGGCATCTCTTTCACTTTGGGCTCTGGCATGGATCCGGCGACCAGCACCAGTCCACTCAAACCCAATAAGATCAAGAGCCCAAATGAATAGGCAATTGCGGCGACCCACAGCAACACTCGCGGGGAGGCGAAACCCAGCAGCAACATGGCCGAACCATAAAGCGAGTAAAGTAGCAGGATATCGCCCGCCCAAAGCAGTACGATATGTAGTATGCCGAATGTCGCCAACAACAGCAAACGACGAAGATAGATCGCGACAAAACTGCGTCCCTCCCGTTTGGCAGACTCCAACATGATCGCCAGGCCCGCTCCGAACAGCAGCGAAAACAGCGGATAAAACTTGCCCGTGCAAAACACGGACGTGAATCCGTACACAGATTGGCTGAGCCAGCTCTCATCGGCGGGACGACTCGGATCGAGCACCGCTGCAAAGGGTTCGCCGAATAGCGAGGCGTTGACAAAGAAGATCCCCAACAACGCGATGCCGCGCGCAACGTCCAAGGCAGCGAATCGAGGACGAGTATCCGATGTAGCAGCCATGACAGTAGCCATGCTCCCAAAAAAATGTGTAAGACTAAGTTGGTTTGGCGAATCGACGCCACATGAGAACAATCAGGCCAGCCGTCGAGACCAAAAACGTGGCGAGCATTCCCCAAAACCAGATTGCTGAAAGTGGCTGAGCATCTCGATTGGCGATGAACGTCAGGTGGTTGATCGTCACTAAGAAAATGGTGATCGACACCGCGAACCACATCATCCAGCCGTTCATCCAGCGCAACGTTTCATCTCGACGCTCGGCCGACAACCAATACTCGCGATTCGGCAAGTTGATCGACGATGTGGGCAACGATCGAATCATCAGCCCGATCCCGACGAAAAAAAGCGGAAGGAATGTGACTAGACCGGCGAACAACAAGGTGGCTGACCGTTTGTCCATCCAACCGTCTGGTTTCCCCTGCGCATCGAAATGCGTCGCAATTCGTTCAGGCAATTGCGTCCAGTACCAGAGTTGTAGCCCCAGCCCGATTACGATGGCAATGACGATCAAAGCTGCGGCTGGTTTCCAGTTTGTCATGGCTTTGCTCCTCTCGTCGGTTGGATCCAACCAGATTATCGCATCGGCCGTGCCGCCTGCACAACTAGCCACTGGATTCAATTTATTATTTGACTTTGCTGACCCGCAACATGACTGATGGTTCTTGTCACAACCATGGCAGCTGTACTCTCGGAGCGTTCGAGCCTTGTTCCAAAATCTATTCTTCAGCCAATAGATCGTCGATGAGTTTCTCGATCGCTTTATCGCCCGTGGCTCCTTGCCAGTTCAACTCGCCTTGCCACCAAAAACGGATGTATCCTTTTTTGTCGATCACGTAGACGGTTGGCCACATGGTATTGCCCCAGGCAGTCCAGTTCGTGTTCTCCAGATCGATCAACACCGGAAAAGCAAAGCCTTGTTCTGCCGCTGCTGCGCGGACCAGCCCTGGGTCACGCTCGGCCCGCGTTTCTGGCGTTTGGATGCCAATCACACGGACTCCTTTTTGAGTCAGCGCCGACTGCCAGCGATTGTAATGGCCGAAATTGGCGACGCAGTTGTGGCATTGAAAAGCGTAAAAGTGCACCAAGACCACTTTTCCTTGTTCGGCCTTTAGAGAAGTGCGTTCGACCCCGGCCCATTCACCTGAATCCTTCAGTTCCGGCGCCAGTGGGTAGATTCGCTGTAAAGACTTCGTGTCGAAGGGCTCGCCGACCAATTTGCCAATCGCCAGACGGTTCGCGGCAGTCAGCAGTCCATTGATGACACGAAGTTCCTCTTCTTGGGCAGCCTGCAGTTCCTTTTGAAGTTCTGGGTCTCCGCCGGGAATCGTTTGCAGTTTGCGAGCCAGTGCATCCGTCGCCACACAGGCATCCTTCATCGTTCGGAGTTGCTTTTCATCGAGCCCAATGAGCTTCGCATTTTCCGGACGCAGGAGCGCTCTTGTGGATTGTGATTGAACCTCCATTTGACGCAGTCGCTTCAGTTTGGTTTCCGAAAGCATTGGCTTCAGCGCATCCATCAGTTTGACTTCTAGATCCCGAACCGTCGCAACTTGCTTGTCCTCGGGAAGAATTCTCGCTGGCCACCACACGGCATCGATATCCCGGAGGATCGTGGCCAACCGCTCGTCATCGGCTAATCCAAGTTCACGCTGAACCTCTGGTGAGTGAATCAGCTTCAAAAGGTTTTGCGGAATCATCGGTTCCGATTCGCCGGTCTGCGACATGGCAACATTTGCCGCCGAGGAAACAACCGCCAACGCAAATACACAAAAAGGTTTTAGGAAACGCATGCAACCCACGGTCGATTCTCCTTGTAAAAAAACTGTCGGAACAAATTCAAATGTCGCCCCAAGTCACCAAACCAGCCCCCAAAAAATCCTGCGATTATCGTCTTAACCGCAACCATTTGTTAAACAACCACTTCACGGTCGGGGTGAGCTTCGTCCGGTTGAACTGGTCGCCCAACTTGCGGATGGCTTCGGCCTGAGTGGGATAGGGATGGATCACGGCCGAGATCTTTCCCAACCCGATTCGGTGTTTCATGGCCATGACGATCTCACCGATCATGTCGCCAGCATGAGCGGCTACGATCGTCGCACCCAAGATGCGGTCGGAACCCTTTTTGCAGTACACGCGCACAAACCCTTCGTCTTCTCCATCAAGCAGCGCGCGATCGACTCCCGAAAGGGGTTGGGTAAATGTGCTCAACGTCAGCCCCTGCTGTACCGCTTCATGCGGATAGATGCCAACATGCGCGACTTCAGGTGACGTGTACGTGCACCAAGGAATGATCAGGCGACTGGCTTTGGCTCGCCCAAAGAACAACGCATTCTGGATCACGATGCGGGCCAAAAAATCCGCCGAGTGCGTGAACTTGTACTTGGAACAGACATCACCCGCAGCGTAAATATTGCGGTTGGAAGTTTGCAATCGATCGTTCACTTCGACGCCATGTTGGGGATGAGAGACAACGCCGACAACATCCAGGCCCAATCCATCCAGATTCGGAGTTCGTCCGATGCCCACCAAAATTTGATCCCCGGGCAGCGACGATTCCTGACCGTTTTGAGAAATGACGACAACTCGTTCGTTGCCGTGACGTTCGATGCGAACGACCGTCGCTCCCAAGGCGATTTCGACGCCATCTTTGCGTAGCGAATTTTGAACAAGAATCGCGGCATCTTCCTCTTCGCGCGCCAAAATGTGCGAGGCTTGTTCGACAAGCGTCACTTTGGCTCCAAACCGAGCGAAGCTTTGAGCCATCTCGCATCCGATTGGACCGCCACCGATCACGATCAAGCGTTTGGGCAGTTCCGTTAGCGAAAACAGGGTTTCGTTCGTGAGATAGCCCGCGTCTTGGAGGCCGGGGATCGGCAGCTCGGCAGCTCTCGCGCCGGTGGCGATCACAGCCTTTTTGAACTCAAGCGTCCGATCACAGACCGTGACGGTATTGCTGCTCGTGAAGGTCCCTTGTCCAAAGTAAACGTCGATCCCCAATTCCCGAAAACGTTTCGCCGAGTCGTGCGGGCTAATCGAAGATCGCAGACGACGCATCCGTTGCATCACTTCGGCAAAATCGACGTTGGGCAACTCGGACTGGATTCCGTACTTCTGAGCATCACGAACGGACGCTGCTTGCCGTGCGGACGAGATCAACGCTTTTGATGGTACACACCCGACATTCAGGCAATCGCCACCCATCAAGCCACGTTCCACGAGCGCGACCTTCGCGCCCAAGCCTGCCGCCCCAGCTGCCGTGACCAAACCCGCCGTCCCAGCTCCGATGACCACTAGGTTATAACGTCCGTCGGGAACGGGATTCACCCAATCGAGCGGATGGACGTTCGCTTGTAAAGTTTGGTTGTAATGGTCGGTAGGCTTTAGTTGTTCGAGGTAGCTCATCTTTAGTGGCATTCTTCTATCCGGAGGACCAGTGATTCGGCGCTAGGTCCCCGACATCCTTTGTTCAAGCATCTGATTCGTCTTCAAGGCCGCAACCACTCGTTTGATCATCAGCGGGAGCAAACCCAAGATGGCAAACGCCAGCAACAACTGCCAACTCACAATCGTCCCGACACCTTCTTCGGCCAACTTTTTTAAGCTCGGTACGGTCGAACCCGCGTAGACATAGGCGATTGTTCCCGGCAGCATGCCAAGTTGGCTGACCCACCAAAACGTAAACACACGAATTTTGGTCAAACCCATGACGGCGTTGATCACAAAAAATGGGACGGCGGGAATCAGCCGCAACGTGAAGAGGTAAAAAGCACCTTCGCGATCGAAGGCTTCATTGACAATCTTCAGTCTGGATGCGAACTTCTGCTGGACCCAACCCTGGAGCAAGTAACGCGTCATGAGGAACGCCAGCGTGGCACCACCGGTGGATCCAAAGCTGACGATCAATAAGCCTTGCCAGAAACCAAAATACCAACTGAGAGCGAGCGTCAGCACCGTCGCGCCGGGAAGGGAGAGACCGGCCACTGCAAAATAAATCAGGACGGCGATGACCGCAGCCCATACCGCATGATCGCGACGGTATTCCTGCAACGCGGCTTCTTGCGTCGCCAGGTACTGGAACGAAAGGCGATCTCCAAACAACCAAAAGCCGCCTCCGGCCAAAATCGCCACCAAGACCAACACGCTTAGCTTCTTGGCAATTCCCTGATTCGGCGGCACTCCTGCCGGAGGGCCAGAGAGTGGGCCAGAGAGTGGGCCTGAGAGTGGGCCTGAGAGTGGGCCTGAGATAGGTGCATCGGACGCTGGCATTGTGACGGATCTTTTCGATGACGGGGGACTGAACGAAAGGATGTCGCCACAATTCCCACAATCTTACAACCATTTTCGCATTTTGTCTAACCGCAGGTCGGGACAGCCCCTTAGCATTGCGACATTAGTGGAAAAAGGTCTAATAGGTGTAAGCCGCAGCGGCTTTCTCCGACAACCTGTTCAAAGCCAGTTGCCGGTCAAGCAACCCAAGACGGAACCAGCGATTGAGACGACAACGCAATGCAAGGAAATCCCAGCGATGAGCAGAACTCGCGAAGAGCCGGTTGAGGTCGCAGAGGCCAGCGTTTACCGACGTTACGCCGCGGCAGCCAACCAAAGAGAAGCCGCTTTGTGTTGTCCGGTCGAATACCCTGCCGACTATCTGGCCGTGATTCCCGATGAAGTGATCGAGCGTGACTATGGGTGTGGCGATCCCACTCCCTATGTGAAGCCTGGGGATACGGTCTTGGATCTCGGTTCGGGCGGTGGCAAGCTCTGTTTCATCGCGGCGCAAGTTGTGGGCGCCAGCGGCCGCGTCATTGGCGTCGATTGCAATCGCGAAATGTTGGCGCTGGCCCGAAAGCACGCGCCCACAGTCGCGGAGCGAATAGGCCACGCCAACGTCGATTTCCGATATGGCATGATTCAAGACCTACGGTTGGATTTATCGCTACTAGAGCAAGAGTTGGCATTACAGCCTGTGCACAACGCCGAAGATTATCTCCGCCTTCGGCATCTCCAAGATCATTTGCGTCAAGCTCATCCGTTGATCGAAGACGATTCCGTTGACTGTGTCGTGTCGAACTGCGTGCTCAATCTGGTTCGGCAAGAAGATCGTCACGCCTTGTTTGCCGAATTGTTCCGCGTGCTCAAACGTGGCGGTCGAGCGGCCATCAGCGATATTGTTTCGGATGAAACCGTGACCGACGAGATGAAACGTGATCCCGAACTGTGGTCGGGTTGTCTTTCCGGAGCGTATCGCGAGGATGAATTCGTGAAAGCCTTTGCCGACGCGGGCTTTTACGGCATCGAGATCGCCAAACGCGTCAAGGAGCCCTGGCAGACGATTCAAGGTATAGAATTTCGGTCAGTGACCATCGTCGCTTACAAAGGGAAACAAGGGCCCTGTCTGGAACGAAACCAAGCGGTGATCTATCGAGGCCCCTTCAAGAAAGTGGAAGACGACGATGGTCACACTTATTGGCGCGGGGAAAGAATGGCCGTTTGTGACAAGACCTTTGGTTTATTGTCACGTTCGCCGTACGCGGGACTTTTTGACGCCGTGGAACCTAGGGTCGCCATTCCTCTGGAGGCCGCGAGTTCCTTCAACTGCCAGCGCGCGAAGATTCGCGACCCGCGCGAAACCAAGGGGCACGACTACGCAGCCACGACGGATCCAGCGGGCCCAACCTGTCAGCTCGATCCCGATTGTTGTTAGTGGTCTAGGTTAGAAAATCGCCTCGCCTCCAAAGGGTCAGACCCCTTTGGGGATATAAGCTAAGCTTAGAATTGACGATCTAGAATATACGACCACGTGGAGCACGCCGTGCGTCCCGCATTTTTGACGAACGAAACGACCAGCCAACCGAATCGAATATGAATCTCAAGACACTCGTCCGAACAGGAAGTCCGTTGGCCTCGTCGGCGGAGCAATTGAAAATATTGCAGGATCCCAAGCGCACGTCCGTGCCCCGCTTCAGTGATCAGCTGGGCGAACTAGGGATCATGCCGCTCTACCGGCAGAAGTTGACGACTTTGCAAATCAACGTCGGCAAGGTCTGCAACCAAACGTGCACGCATTGCCATGTTGATGCCGGTCCGGATCGCCGCGAAAGCATGAGTCAGGAAACCGCCATTCAGGTGCTGGATTTCTTGGCCAGGTCCCAGGTGACGACCTTGGACATTACGGGTGGCGCACCGGAGATGAATCCAAACTTTCGCATGCTCGTTCAGCAAGCGCGGCAACTTGGCAAGAAAGTCATCGATCGCTGCAACCTCACCATCTTGCTTGCCCAAGGGTTCACGGACCTGCCCGAATTCTTGGCCGCCCACCATGTCGACGTCGTCGCTTCACTGCCCTGTTACTTGGAAGAAAACTGCGACACCCAACGTGGTAGTGGGGTGTTCGTCAAGTCAATTGAAGCGATTCGCAAACTGAATGAACTGGGTTACGCCCAGCCGGATTCAACGCTGCAATTGGACTTGGTCTACAATCCGACGGGCTTGGGCCTGCCGCCCGAACAGCAGAAGCTCGAAGCCGCGTACAAATCGGAACTTGATTCCCGCTACGGCATCCGTTTCAACAAGCTGTGGACCATCACCAATATGCCCGTCAGTCGCTTCTTGGACGATCTGCTGCAACGCGGAAAATACGAAGAGTATTTGGAAAAGCTCCACCGGCAGTTTAATCCCACCACGATCGATTATTTGATGTGTCGCTCTTTGTTGTCTGTAGACTGGAACGGCTTCATCTACGACTGCGACTTTAATCAGATGTTGGATCTGGCGGTGCAAGATGGGGATAGCCGCGTCCACATCTCTAAGCTGACTGACGATCTGCTGCTGGATCGCGCCATCCGCTTGGCCAATCATTGTTATGGCTGTACGGCAGGTTGTGGCTCAAGTTGTGGGGGCAGTCTTGTCTAGCGATGATCATCTGATCGTATTTGCCCGAATTCCTAGGGTCGGCACCAACAAGACGCGGTTAATCCCTGCCCTCGGAGTTGAGAACGCGACCCGAGTGTATCGTCACTTGGTGGAGCGAACGCTAGGCCAAGTTCGGCAGTTCGCCAACGGCCAGGCCTGCGACGTGACGCTGTGTTTTACGGGCGGCACCGTGGAAGAGGCTCAAGCCGAGTTTGGCGCTGAGCTTGCTTGCTTGGAACAAGTGGGAGCAACGTTGGGCGATCGCCTGCAACAGGCGACCAAATCGAGTTTTACAGCCGGCGCGAAACGAGTCGTCGTGATCGGCACCGATTGCCCCGGACTCACCGCGCTGGACCTAAAAAGGGCATTCGAACAGCTCGCCACTCATGACGTTGTCATTGGGCCGGCACACGATGGAGGCTATTACTTGATTGGTCTTCGCGTGGATCAGGCAGCGCTGTTTGCCGATGTCGATTGGAGCACGTCGATTGTCTTCCAGCAGACAATGAGCAAAGCCAGGGCGATTGGATCAAGCGTTTATGTTCTGGAAAAGAAACCGGACGTCGATTATCCGGAAGATTTGTTGCCGCTGCGGCGCAACTCGAAACTCGATTCGTTTCCGCTCCAGACACAAAACGGGAAACTGTCCGTCATCATTCCAACGTTTAACGAAGAATTGAATCTGCCGGCGACATTGCAATCCGTCGGTGTACCCGGCGCGGATTTGGAGATCATCGTGGTCGATGCGGGCAGCGCCGATCAAACTTTAGCCGTTGCCCAACAGTTTGGCTGCCACGCTTTTGTCGGCAATCCAGGTCGGGCGAATCAAATGAATGCGGGTGCGGCGATTGCCAGCGGCGAATACTTGCTATTCTTGCACGCCGATACTCGGTTGCCCGCAGAATACCGGCAAGAGCTGCAACAAGTCCTAGGTTCAGCAGTCGCGTGCGGAGCCTTTCCCTTAAAAATCGATGCGCCAGGCATTTCGTTGCGAATGATCGAATCGGGAGTGGCGTTTCGATCCCGAGTTTTGCAAAGTCCCTACGGCGATCAGGCGCTGTATTTTCGGGCTGCTGATTTTTACGAGCACCACGGCTTCAAACCAATGGCCATCATGGAAGACTACGAGCTCGTCGCCCGAATGCGAAAGACCGGCAGGATCGGATTGGCGAAAACCCCGGTGCAAACCAGTGCTCGACGTTGGATCAAGAAAGGAATTCTGCGCACAACGATCGTCAACCAATTGTGTTTGATCGCATTTTGGTTCGGCTTTTCGGACAAAACCATCGCCAAACTCTATCGCGGCCGCCGCAAATAAGTTTGAGTTAACAGTCTTCACGGGGGTTCGGTAGCGGCTGATGTCTTGGATCAAAACGTCGGTCAATCGCTGGAAAGCGGGGTGGATCGGAGCTACAATCAAAACCGTCCCGAAGCTCGCTGCCGAGGTTTCGCCGCTATGCATGGTCCATTTGCTGTCGTTGTTCGTTGCCCATTCTTTCGCTTCGGCGCGGGCGTGTCACGCGAGATAAGTTTGGAATCGGTTTTTTTACTCGCTGGTCGCGCCGCAGTACTTCTGGCGGCACAAGTTTTGGTGTTCGCATGGGTTTCGCTTGGGATCGCCGATGATTCACTGTTTGAAGCCCGTATTGCGCCGCTCTTGGCGCAGCGCTGTCTGGAATGCCATGACGGCAACTCGCGTGAAGGTGGGCTGGATCTTTCGCGACAAGAGGGCATCACGGCCTCGGGCCCGTCGCTGATCGTCCCAGGCGATGCCGCCGCTAGTGCAATCTGGCAGCGTGTTGCAGCGGACGAGATGCCTCCCGAGCATGCTCTTTCGGCTGACGAAAAAGCCGTGCTCCAGACATGGATCAACCATGGCGCAGAATGGAAAGGTGGTCCGATCGATCCCTTTAACTACTCGTCTGGATCTCGGGCCGGTTATGATTGGTGGAGTTTGCAGCCGCTGGCGAATGAAATTCCACTTCCGCCCGTTGGTCCTTCGGGCTCGCATCCTATCGATCGCTTCATTGACCAAAAATTGCAGCAAGTTGGGCTTTCCGCCGCGGGCCCCGCTGACCTGCGTACTCAAGTTCGGCGACTGTTTGATGACTTGATCGGTTTGCCTCCCAGCTACGCAGACGTCACTCGATATGCGGCGGACCCCAGCAACCAGGCCTGGGAATCCCTGGTGGATCGTTTGCTAGATTCTCCCGAGTTCGGTGAACGTTGGGCTCAGCACTGGCTGGACGTCGCACGTTTTGGCGAATCCGATGGTTTCGAATACAATCAGCCGCGTGATCACGCCTGGCATTATCGCGACTGGGTGATCCAAGCGTTCAACCAAGACTTGCCCTACGACCGCTTTGCCCAAATGCAATTGGCAGGCGATTCACTGGAAAACGCGACAACGGAGTCCTTGGCGGCTCAGGGATTTCTGGTTTCCGGCATCCACAATCCAGTCGTCGGCCAAAGCCCAGCGATGAAAGCCAATGCCCGGCACTCCGAACTAGAAGAAATCGCCGCGACCGTTTCGCAGGCGTTCCTTGGCCTAACCATCCACTGCGCCCGCTGTCACGACCACAAATACGATCCGATCTCAACGGCGGACTACTACCGATTCATCGCGGCTCTGGATGGGATTCAACATGGCAACCGTAATTCTCAGCCGACGGACGATGTGGCAGCCGCTCGGATTGAAGAACAACGACTCCAACTGCGACACTCGTTGCACGAAGCTCAAATCCAGCGTGGCGCGATCCATAGCCTCAGTGGAAACGCGATTGTCAGTCGCGAGGCCTACGCGGTCAATCAAGCCCAGCAAAAGTATCTTCTTCGCGTCGTTGTTTCGCCGACCGTTTGGGCGAACGCAGCGCAGGCGACCCGTTCTCTCGATGGCGTCCTCGTTCGCCTCTTACGAGCTGATGGGTCGGTCGCAGCGCATTTCGTGGCTCGGCCCGGAGGTTGGATTGAAGCCAACCAGCAGCCAAACTTTATTCCGTTTGAGTTCGAATACATTGGGGACGGCAGTGGAGACCTGCGCGTTCGGATGGAGTCCATGACTCATGAAGATCGCTTTGGCGGGGCAGTCGATTGCCTTTCAATCGCCGAATCCCAAGGCCAGGTCATTCTGGAGGAATCTTTTGATGATCTTACGTCGCGTGAGCAACGTGGAGTTCAAGCCGACACTTCGGCCACGGTCTACTTCGGCCTGAGGTCCGATCGGTGGGAGCACAGCGGTATCAACGCCATCCACGCCGTCGAAGTCGTTCCCGGCAATGATGCGGTCCAGCTCTACGGCGGCGCCTCCGACGTTTCGGTCGAACCGATCGCCGACAGCGAACGACAATTGCAACGCGAGCTGGATGAACTTCCACACCCGAAATCCGGTTTGCCAGTCTTTACCGTGGTCCCTGGCACACCTGGCGTGATGCATGTGATGCGGCGTGGTAATCCGATGCAACCCGTCGATCCCGTGGCTCCCTCCGCTCCGCGTGGCATTCGAGGATTGGACCCAGAGTGGCATCTATCGCCCGACGCCAGCGATGCCGATCGTCGTTTGGCGTTGGCTCGTTGGTTGACCGATCCTAACAACGGTCCGTTCCATCGCACGGCAGTTAATCGCGTTTGGCATTGGATTTTCAATCGCGGCCTTGTCGCAACGCCCAGTGATCTTGGGTTTCAGGGCGGCCAACCCTCTCATGCCGAGTTGCTGGAATGGTTGGCCAGCGACTTTCGAGCGTCGGGTTTGTCGATCAAGAAATTGATTCGCCAAATCGTCCTCAGCGAAACCTATCGTCGCAGTTCCGTGGCCGAACCCGAACTCCAAGCGCGCGGCACGGCGATCGATCGCGACGCAGTCTGGCTGTGGCGCCGACAACCGGAACGCCTGGATGCCGAAGTGCTGCGCGACTCGATGTTGGCCATTTCCGGCGCGTTGTCGCGCGAGCGGTTCGGGCCAGGCTACCGCGACGTCAGCATCGAAACGGTGGGAGCCGCTCACTACTACCGCGCGGACGAAAGAGCCGGGCCAGAGTTCGATCGCCGGACGATCTATCGCTGGCGCCCGCGGGGGGATCGCAGTTCGTTGCTCGAAGCCTTCGATTGCCCGGACCCTGCGGCAGCCACACCCGAGCGCGCTGTCACGACGACTCCCACACAAGCGTTCAGTCTTTGGAACCATGCGTTTGTGCTACGCTTGTCGCGGCAACTTGCGGATCGCATTCAACATGACGTCGGGACTGACCCTGCCGCTCAAGTTCGTGCGGCGTGGCAACAAGTTTTATGCCGCGATCCCAACTCGGAAGAACGGCTCGCGGGCGTGGAGCTTGTGAGTGAGCATGGATTGCCCAGTTTGTGTCGGGTCCTCTTCAACGCTGGTGAAACAGTCACGATCGACTAAGGAAAGAGACTTCATGCACCACAATCGCGTTGATTCAACTGCCGCTTATGAGATGCATCGCCGGGACGTGTTGCGGTTCGCGGTCGGAGGCCTGAGTTCCACGGCGCTGTGGACCCTTCTGCAACGGGACGCCTCGGGCAATGACTCTGTTTCGAAACGGCAGCACCGACCACCTCAAGCGCGACGAGTCATTCATTTTTGTCTCCCGGGTGGATACAGCCAAGTCGATACGTTTGATTTCAAACCCGAACTTGTACGACTCCATGGGGGAGCGATTCCCGGAAATGATAAGCCCGAAACGTTTTTTGGCAGCGCCGGGTTGTTGTGCCAACCGCACTGGAAATTTCAACGTCGGGGCGAGAGTGGTCTATGGGTGTCGGATCTTTTTCCACACTTGGCTCAAGTCGCGGATCACCTGACGATGATTCACTCGATGGTTGCCGATTCGGCAAATCACACCCCCGCCAGCTTCCAGCAGCTTTCTGGCTTTCAAGCCAATGGTTTCCCCGCGATGGGCAGTTGGTTGTCGTACGGATTGGGGAACGAATCGGATGACCTTCCAACGTTTGTAGTTTTGCCGGATGGCCGAAGCTTACCCAGTGGCGGTTCGGCAAATTGGGGAGCGGGTTTCTTGCCCGCTCAACATCAAGGCGTTCGCCTGCGTAGCGGGACGTCGCCAATTAGCGATCTGTTTCCCGCAGAAGCTATTGATCCAGCGACAGAAGCCGCGTCCCGCAATTTGCTCGCCCAATTGGATCGGCGTCATCAGGTCGGACGCGAATCGAACTCGTTGTTGTCCGCGCGTCTGGCTGCCTATGAACTAGCCGCGCGGATGCAAACTTCGGTGCCCGAAGCGACCGACCTCGCACAAGAATCAAAGCACACCTTGGATGCCTACGGGCTCGATGACGAGCGAACGGCCGACATGGCACGTCGCTGTTTGACAGCGCGGCGGTTGGTGGAACGAGGGGTGCGATTTGTGCAGCTGTTCGCCGGTGGCTGTTTCGGCGGCGAGCCTCGGCATGGCTGGGATAGTCACGAGGATTGCCGCACCGATCACCAGCGTGAAGCGGATCGAGTGGATCGGCCCATTGCAGCGTTGATCCAAGACCTGCATCAGCGCGGGTTGCTGCACGAAACTCTAGTGCTCTTTACGACCGAGTTTGGTCGCACGCCGTTTGCCAATGCGCCACAAGGCCAAATGGGTCTCGGTCGCGATCACAATCCAGAAGGGTTCACGGTGTGGATGGCCGGCGGAGGAACGCGTCCTGGTTTTGCCTATGGAGCAACTGATGAGATCGGCTGGAAAACGGTCGAGAATCTCGTGACATGGCCTGACTTTCACGCCACGGTGCTGCACCTGCTCGGTATCGATCACACGCGCCTCACGTACTACCACAACGGCATCGAACGTCGTTTAACCAACGTCCACGGCCAAGTCATTCATGCCCTCTGTCAATGAACATCCAACAAATAAAGACTGGTTGCCGAACTATGAAATCGATCCTTGTGTTCTGTATCGCGGTGTTCATCGCGACGTGCCCTGTATCGTGGTCGCTTGCTGGGACCGTGGCGGGTGGCAGCCAAGAGGCCGCTGTTGAGATCGGCCCCACGTCCGAACCAACGCAGCTCATGGGCGGTCGGTTTCTGACCTTGAACACCATCGTCCGAGTCCATCAGATCGAAGTCACTCGCGATATCGCGCATGGACCCGACGAATCGCTGGCACACACGGTGGCCGAAGCGAGGACCTTTCGCGAGGCGATCGAAGCGGCTTGGCCCGGAGCACGAATCACTTGGGCCTTTAGTTGGTTGGCTCTGCATGACGATCGCCCCCAGTATCGCGACCTCCGCGACTTGATTGTGTCGTATCAAAAAAAGCATGGCGACGAAATCACGTTCATTCCCGGTGCTTATTTTTCGAACATGTACAACTCGCGCGAACAAGTCAATCGCGACTTGCACGAAGGTTTAAAACGCGTCTCGGAAATCGTTGGCGACGGCTATCGTCCGAAAAGTGTGGTCGCCGGTTTTTTGGCGGCGGAGAACTTGCGTTACTTGGCAGAGGTCGAAGACATTCATGTTTGCCAAGGAAACATCTGGAGCCAATTTGCGGTGGACAACGGCGACGGCGAGGGCTCGCTCTGTTATCCGTATTACCCGTCACGCGAGCATTTCTGCAAACCGGCCCGGGACCAACAGGATCGCATCGACTGCGTGAACCTGGACGGGTGGACCGTGGATTTCCTCGCCGCCCGGATCCCGGGTCAGCGACGAGTTAACGGTGAGCCGTGGCGGAGTCGTCAGGGAGTGGGTCCGATCGAAACGGTGTTGGATATGGGAACCGAGCGCGGCACGCAGTCGATGTTGGCCACCACAGCGGCGCATTTCGACGATGGCTTCGCGCGCAATGGCTTTGGCTGGGTCACGTGTGGTTGGGAGATGGGTCTGGTCGAAGCCCGCAAGATCTACGGTTACGGCGGGCGTAATGGCATGGAAGGTCTCGACGTGTGGTTAAAAGAAACTCGCCGACGTTGGCCCAACGCTCAGTTGATCACGCAAGGCGAATTTGGACTGCTCTGGCGAGCTCATTTTCCAAACAACGACCAACTGGATTATCAATTTGTCCATCGTGGGTCTGGAATCCGCGCGTCACAGGAGAACTTGGAGATTCGTTGGTTCATGAACCGCGACTTTCGGCTGGCGTTGCTGCGGGACTGGAAAGCCGACGGTCCCGAAAAAGTGCTCGACTTCACGCGATATGATCTCCCGGCCCAAGAGCCGGCTGATCCGACAGCCGATGAACCCTCGCGAAATTGGAGCTTGATGAATCGAATCAACCAAAAGGGGAGTCGGCCACAAGACGTTCCGGTTTCTCTCACCGAATTGAACGACGACGACCAGTCGCTGATTCGAGGTCATTATCCCGAATTATTCGAGCCATCGCCGGCGCCCGCGACGCCTGCCGACAATACCGCAGAGAATTGGATGCATTGGCGCGGTCCTACGGCGGATGGTCGGGCCGGAGCCAAAGCCAAGCCCCCGATCCGCTGGGGCAAGGACACCAACATCGCGTGGGTGGCCGAGTTACCCGGCGAAGGTTCCGCGACTCCGCTTGTGGTCGGGAACCAGATCTTTGTTCTCTCGGCCGTCAAAACCGATCGAAAGAGTCCAAGCTCCGTCGTCAACGACGAACGAGCGAAAACGGTGCCCGATGAGCTGTTTTATCAGTTTGTTGTCTCGAGCTTTGATCGTCACACCGGAAAGAACCTGTGGCAAAAGGTGGCGATCGAAGAGGTCCCGCACGAAGGCAAACATGAGACGAACACTTATGCGGCAGGGTCCCCGGTCACCGATGGCCAGCGACTGTTTTTTTCCTTCGGATCGCGCGGTGTTTTTTGCTACTCGTTGAGTGGCGACCTGATCTGGAAAGTGGATTTGGGGAACATGCGAACTCGAAACGGTTGGGGCGAGGCCGTGACCCCGGCTCTGACGGAAGAATCCCTGATCGTCAATTGGGACCAAGAGGAAGGTTCGTTCATCGTGGCTCTCGACAAGCAGACGGGGGACGTTCGTTGGAAGGTCGACCGCCCCGGCGAAGTGACGTCTTGGAATACGCCGTTTATCACGACGTTCGACGGCCAACAGCAAGTGGTTGTCAATGGAACCGGGTCGGTTAAAAGCTACGCGGCTAGCGATGGGACCCTGTTATGGGAATGTGGTGGACAAACCGTCAATGCAATACCGTCGCCACTGCGATTTCGCGACTCGGTCATTTGCATGAGTGGATATCGTGGCTCGTTGGGCGTCATGATTCCTTTGAACTCGCGCGGCAATGTCACGGAGAGTGAGACCATTGGGTGGAAAGTGACGGAAGGAACACCCTATGTGCCGTCGCCGATCCTCAGCGACACTCGATTGTTATTCACGGCGGGCAATACTAATGTGCTGAGCTGCCTGGATGCGAATACCGGGGAGCCATTGCTCGAAAAGATGCGGTTGACGGGCCTGCGTTCGATGTACGCGTCGCCGATCTTGGCCAATGGGCACTTCTACTTCACTAGTCGCGAAGGAGCGACCCTGGTCGTCAAGGACAATGAATACTTGGACATTGTCTCAGTCAATGAAATCGAAGACGTTGTGGATGCTTCGCCGGTCGCGGTGGACGATCAGTTGTTCCTGCGCAGTTGGAGCAAGCTGTACTGCATCAAAAACACTGCCGTGGAAGAATTGCCGGCGGAGGAAACTTCGAATCGCGTTCCATCGAGTGTTCCGCTTTCGTTTCGACAAGTTGATTTGGAAGACACGGCCGAGACATCGGCCAACGCCAGCGTAGGCGACATCAATGGCGACGGACATCTGGACATTGTCCTGGCCAAGGGCCGGCATTGGCCACTGCACAATCGCGTGTTTCTCAACGACGGTCGCGGCAATTTCCCGACGGGAAAGATTTTTACCCAAGAACCGGACCGCACGTATTCGACGGCGCTGGCGGATGTGGATCTGGATGGAGACTTGGACATCATCGTCAGCAACGACAAACCGGACGAAAAGGTCGTCTTCCGGAACGATGGCCGAGGGAATTTTGAGCTGGCCGGTACTTGGGGCGAACCAACTTGGAATACTCGCAACGTGACGGTGGTCGATATGAACGAGGATCGCTACCCCGATCTTGTGGTCGCGAATCGCAAGAGTCAGAGCTACATCATTCTGAATGATGGGCAGGGAAACTTCCCCCGAGATCATTGGCATCCCATCCCGTCGGAGTCGGCCACGACCATGGTGACGGGAGATTTCAATGGTGATGGCTTTGTGGATCTGGTCGTGCCGCATCGCGACGGCGGTGTCAGTCGCGTGTTGTTTAACGACGGCCAGTTGAACTTCTCCAGCTCGACGACGTTTGGGCCGCCCGTGTCCGCAACTCGGGCTTGCGCGACCGCGGACCTGAACGGCGACGGATGTTTGGACCTGATCATGGGGGATGATCGCTTGGGGTTATTGGTTTGCTTGAACGATGGCCGAGGAAATTTCCCGGCGATGCTCGAGGTTGGAGACCGAGCACTGGCTCCGTACGCGATCGTCGTTGGAGACATGAATCAAGATCAAAAGCTCGACTTGATTGTCGGCTATGCATCGGGAGGCAGTCGTGTTTTCTTGAATGACGGCACTGGCTTGAACTACACGGAGATATCTTTGGGAGACGGAAAAGGCGCCGTTTATGGGATCGCCATTGGCGACCTCAACTCCGACGGCACCAACGACATCGTTCAAGCTCGTAGCGAAGGGACCAACGCCATTTTTCTCAACCTTGGCTCGTCGCAAACGTCCGAGTGAAAAATAGCGACGTTTTATCGCGTCAGACGCCTCGAGTCGCTAAATGTTGCGGGTTCGCCGCAGAATGACCAAATCTTAAAACACTCGGTCTCAAACCATTCTCCGACGGGTTTGGGGGGTAGCTACCGCAAGCGATAAAAAAACTTTGGCGTTTCATGTAAGTCTGTTTCGGGAGGTGCGTATCTGTTTGCGAAGAGGGACTGGTGAAGTGAATCGAAGTCAGATTCAGCCGGTCCCAACAGCCAATCGAGCTTCTGGTTAGAAGTGGTTGGCAAGCAAATAGGTTCTCAAACAGGAGAAAAGACATGAGCAAGTGGATGACGATCGCAGCCTTGGTTTCGGTTTCGGTTCTGGGTATTTCAACGGCGGCAGCTGACCCGGTCGGCGGACCAAAGTGGCAAGAAACCCGAGTTTGTGCCAATTCGACCGACGTGTTCAAGGTCGATTGCTGGGGTGACGAGGTCACGGCCGTTCGGATTCAAGGTGACGGCGACACGGACTTGGATCTGTACGTCTACGACGAAGCGGGCAACTTGATCAGTTCGAGCACCAGCTATTCAGATTGCGAAGAGGTCCAGGTCCTGCCCTATTACCGGCAAACCCTGACCATCAAAGTCGTCAATCGCGGCAACGTCTACAACGCCTACTCGATTCGGATCTGGTAAACGACAAGCTTCCGACTCCCAACTGCCAGTCGCGGACCGAACTTTCGGTCCGCTTCTCTTGTTTCTGGCATCATGCAGAACGAGGTCACGTTTTCAAGTAGAATCTATCCGGGATTCACTAGTATGAAATTGGTGGGCGCTTCTAGCGGCGTCCAATGGTCGATGGGGTCGATGGAGGGGAAGCCCGATGGTGGTTGCTTGGGTACAGCGCGTTTGGAATGGCCTGAGTCATCGAAACAACGCTTGTAGTCGAATTTCGCTGACGACTTTGTGGCTAGGGAACCATCTCCGGGCCGGACGTTGTTTGGTATTCGTCCGAGCGTCGGCTCTCTTATGGCTAATCATCACAACCAAACTTTTGGCCCAAGAGGCAATTGTCGACCCTGCGACGAAGTTGCCTGTCACGAACTCCGACAGCGTGTGGAAGAAGCTGGGACTTCCCGAGCCAAACCCAGACGCTCCATATTCCAAACCGCCAACGTTGGAGCTGTTGTTGGAAAACGATTTTTCAGTCGATCCGCGTGGCAACGATGAGACTGGCACGACAACGGAAGCGGTCGCATGGGAGCCGGGTCGACTCATCCTCAACGATGGTGCGAAGGTCTCTTGGAAACTCCAGGGCGACAATTGGGTCGAGCTGGATTTCAAAATACAATTCCCTGAATTGGCTGAAAACGGTCAGAAGTCCGAACTAAAGATTTTGCTGGACCTCCACCCGGTTCCCGACAGTTATCTAGTTTTACGTCAAATGCGAAGTGACGGAAACACAACTTGCGAACTGGTTGTGTTTGGCACTCCAGCGACCGTCGAGGGACAGGAACGGGCGTTTCAGCTACCTCAGAAAATTCGCAAGGAGACCATGGGCGGGCCATTGCCCAGCGGTCACTGGACGTTTCGATACTACGGAGGCGTGTGGGCCGTGAACGGTCCCGGCGACTCTTGGCAGTGGTCTGCAGCGACTGAAAACGAAAACTCGCAAATCATCTCGGCC
>JAUXWY010000184.1 GCA_030681235.1 Pirellulaceae bacterium
TCAGCCGGCGGGTAGCTGAAAAGAGCGTTTTCTCTGCTCCTCGCCGGCTGAAGCCGGTACACCAGCGCTTGCTAAACGGACGTTGCCTTCAATCCGCGGTCCTCCCTGAATCTGCTGGAGATCATTCGTTAGACCAGCGAATACGCGCTATGCCTCGTCGAGAATCTCGACCGCGTCGAATTTTTTTCCTTCCAGCATTTCCAACGACGCTCCGCCGCCGGTCGATACGTGGCTGACTTGGTCGGCTAACCCGAAGACGGCGATGGCTGCGGCGCTATCGCCACCTCCAATGATGCTGGTTCCAGTCGACGCGGCGATGGCTTCGGCTACCGCGCGAGTGCCGTGGTCAAACGGTGGCATTTCGAACACGCCCATTGGCCCGTTCCAAACGATGGTGCCGGCGGCTTTTACCAAATCGCTGTAGTGTTTGGCCGTGGCTGGGCCGATGTCCAATCCTTCAAAGCCGTCTGGGATCTCTCCGGCGGCGACTACTTTTTTCTGGCAATCGCCGTTGAATGCGTCGCCACAATGGGTGTCGGTGGGCAGGACCAACTTATTCCCCGCGCGGTTGATCAGGTCTTTTGCCAAATCGACTCGATCCCGCTCTACCAAACTATTCCCCACTCGGCCGCCCTTTGCTAGTGAGAAGGTGTAGGCCATCGCTCCGCCGATCAACACTTGATCACAAACCTTCAACAAGTTGTCGATCACTTTGATCTTGTCGGATACTTTCGCGCCGCCCAATATCGCCACGAAGGGCCGTTGCGGATGACTAATCGCGTCGGACAAGTAGCGGATTTCTTTTTCGACCAGGAACCCTACGACGCGTGGCTTGCCGGCCATCGCCTTCGGCACCGCATACATCGAGCCATCGTTGCGGTGACAGGTTCCGAACGCATCGTTGCAATAGATGTCGGCCAGGCCGGCCAAAGTCGCGGCGTATTGGCCGTCGCCGTCTTTTTCACCGGCGTTGAAGCGGACGTTCTCCAAAATCAACACCTGCCCGTTCTGCAAGGCTTGCGATTGGGCCTTGGCTTCTGGGCCGACCGTGTCGCCAGCGAACTGCACTGGTTGACCCAGCAATTCGCTGAGTCGCGCTACCGTGGGGCGCAGGCTATATTTCGGTTCGATTCCTGTCCCTTTCGGTCGGCCCAAGTGACTGCTCAGAATCAGCCGTCCGCCTCGGCTGGTCACCGAGCGAATCGAGTCCAACGCCATCCGGATCCGCAGGTCGTCCGTGATGTGGCCTTGGTCATCCAACGGGACGTTGAAATCCACTCGCATCAAAACTTTCTTTCCCGCTACGTCCACTTGCGCGATGGTTTTCTTCGCCATGATGATCTTGCTTTCTGCTGCTGTTCAAGGGCTCTTCCGCGTCGTCTCCCAACGAGATGGCGTGGACCTCGAGCCTGAGTGCTACGCCTTGAGAATACCGGTTGACGGGGCCTGCGGGCAAGGGTCCGTGAGTCCTGGTCGCGGCGGATGACGAAGCAGGTTGTGATTTGGTAGGATCACACGCTGAGTTCGGCGCCGATTTCATTCGGCGCCGGAAACGCACCTAACGCCTGACTTTATGGAAGATGACCGTGCCTAGACTGTCCAACCAAACGGTGATTGTTACCGGCAGTACGACCGGGATCGGCAAAGCCATCGCCTTGAGCTGCCTCGCCGAGGGAGCCAACGTGATGTTTCATGGATTGGAACCGGATCTGGCCGTCGAACTGGAAGAGTTGTTAGGTCGCGACTTTCCCGGCTGTGAAGCTCGCTGGGCAATGACATTGTTGGACTTGGAGCAGGAATCTTCTAGCGGCGAGTTGGTGGCTCAAACCGTTGCTCGGTTTGGCGGCGTATCCGGGTTGGTCAACAATGCCGCCTTCATACCTTTTACGAATTTGCAAACGACCGACGCAGCTCTGTTTCTGCGCGCTTTTCGCGTCAATACATTGGCCCCTTTCTTGTTGATTCAAGCCGCGCTGCCCCAATTGGAAAAATCCGGCGGGAGTGTCGTCAATATCGGCAGCGTCAACAGCTATTGCGGCGAACCGAACCTGCTACCGTACAGCATTTCCAAAGGCGCCTTGATGACGCTGACACGCAACTTGGGCGACTCGTTGATGCAACAACATCGTGTGCGAGTCAATCAGGTCAACCCCGGTTGGATCTTGACCGAAAACGAACTGCGCCGCAAACGCGAGCATGGTCTGGGTTCCAATTGGGAGCAGGATCTACCGCGTGTTTTTGCTCCGGCCGGCCGAATCTTCCGGCCCGCCGAGGTCGCCACCGTGGTCGTCTTGATGTTGTCCGCCGAAGCTGGGCCGTTCAGCGGGCAGGTATGGGATCTGGAACAGTATCCGATGATCGGACGAAATCCGCCCAAGAACGAAACGACCGCTGTCCTCGCCAGTGTTTCAACAGATGCTTGAGCCGATACCCCTACCGTCGCGTTTCTTTTCGCTTCGCCGATGGCTGTTGGATCGATTTTGTTTACGACCGACTCGGCATCGCTTGGACCATTCGCCGCAAGATCCTTTTTGGATCGAGCACGAGAACATGCGTTTGTCTTGTTTTCGTCAGACGCAACGTCCCTTGGAAGCGTCGGCTGCTGTAAACGCCGCCACGCCGGGTCCGGTGGATCTGGTGATCATCAAGTTCCCGGGGAATGCGGGTCGCGCCGAGTTATCGCCGATTCATCCGGCGAATGTGTGGCCAAAAAAACATATTGTGGTTTGGTCGATCAATCCGCCTGGCTATGGCGAGAGCCACGGCCGCGCTTCATTGGATCATGTCCCGGCGGTCGCTCGCGCCGTTTGCAAGGAAGTGGAGCGACAATATCCCTCAACGCCTATTCTGATCTACGGCAACTCCATTGGCGCGCTGACCGCGATGCGCTCGGTGGCCCTCACTCAGCAGCGTCAGCGTCCGCCTCGCGTTGGTCTCTTGCTTCGCAATCCGCCGGATTTGCGGCCGTTGATTCTCGACCATCGTCGCCAATGGTTCCACGGTCCGGTACCAAAGTGGCTTACGCGTGGTCTGGATCCGCTGTTGGATTCCGTGGCTCTGGCTGCCGCTTGCCAGTGTCCGTTCCTCTTGGTTCAAGCTGAAAGGGATCGCATGGTCCCGCCTTCCAACCAAGATCGCATCTTTCATGCGTACCCCGGGCCCAAGGCCAAGTTCGTCGTCCCGCTTGCGGATCACCATCACGCGCCCAACCCGGTGGACCAAGAGGAGTACGAACGCTACACCTTTGCCATCGAGCAATCTTTCCTGCAACTTTGGGAACCGATGTGAATCTGAAAGTTTCGAGCGGCTCGATTCCGCTGAGCTAAACGTCCAGGTTTCGTACTTCCAACGCGTGCTTCTCGATAAACTCGCGTCGCGGTTCCACCTTTTCGCCCATCAGGATGCGGAACATGTCGTCGGCTGCGGCGACGTCTTGCATGGTGACTTGCATGAGGGTTCGATTCTTGGGGTCCAACGTTGTTTCCCGCAGTTCTTCGGCGTTCATTTCACCCAAGCCCTTGAACCGGGTCACCGTCAAGCCTTTCTCGCCCGCCGCTCGAACCGTCGCGAGCAGTTGTCGCAGGTCTTCGACACCGGTTTCCGTATCGCCGCGATGCAATACGTACCGCGATTCTTGACTTCCGGTTCGTTCCTTCGGCATCAGATCTTCAATACCGAAACCTAGCTCCGTGAGATCTTTTAACCCGTTGTTGATCGTACGAATTTCATGGATCTCGGTGATCGACAACATGTGACCTGCGTTGAGTCCGATCCCGTTCGTCCCGGCACCTTCGCCGTCCGTTGCGGGTTCTTCGGCTTGACTGACTTTCACGCCGTGCTTTTCTTCGTAGCTATGAATGAACGCTTCCATATCGGCGCGGGTCGCAAACCAGCGGTCTTCCGTGCCCAGTGTCAGATGAAACATCGGGAGTTTGTTGCTCACCGGATCCAGACGCTCGCTGTGGATCGTCAACCCGATGCCGCGGCGTTCCAGCGTCACAAGGGCTTCTTCCATGCCGGCCAAGATCCGCGACAATTTCTCGAGGTCCTCGCCCTCGAACACTCGCCCGGTGCGGGGATCGAAGCGACATGACTCCATACCTCGCTTGAGGAGCTGTTGCTTCATCTCCTCTTCGGTCTGGACGTAGTAGACGCCCTTCTTTTGGCTCACGCGGAACAACGGCGGTTGGGCCACATACACATGCCCTTGGGCGATCAGTTGAAACATCTGCCGATAAAAGAAACACAACAGCAACGTTCGGATGTGCGAGCCGTCGACGTCGGCATCGGTCATGATGATGACTTTGTTGTACCGTCGCTTGCTGACGTCCTGATCGGCGCCCACCCCGATTCGGATCGCGCTGATCATGCTTTGGACTTCTTCGTTAGCCAAAACTTTGTCTTCGCGAGCTTTGTAGGCGTTGATGATCTTACCCCGCAAGGGCAGGATGGCCTGAAACTCTTTCAAGCGACCCCCTTCCGCGCTGCCACCTGCCGAGTCACCTTCCACCAAGTAGATCTCGCATTTCTCCATATCGTTGCTCAAGCAATCTCGCAATTTGCCCGGCAGTCCGCCGCCACCTAAAATGCTCTTTCGTCGGACTTGCTCTCGAGCCCTTCGTGCCGCCTCGCGCGCCAACGCCGCTTGCAAGGCTTTGCGCAAAATTTCCTTGCCGCTCTTGGGATTCTCTTCCAAGTATTTGCTCAGTCTTTCGTGGACTCCCGAGCTGATGATGCTTTCAACTTCTGAGTTCCCCAACTTGGTCTTGGTTTGCCCTTCGAACTGGGGGTGCGCCACGCGGAGCGATAACACGGCCGTCAGGCCTTCCCGGAAATCTTCGCCCGTGAGTGTCACGTCTTTCGGCATACCGCCCGCCGATTTGGCGTAGCTGTTCAAGCATCGCGTCAGCGCGCTGCGGAAGCCAGAGATGTGGGTTCCGCCTTCGTGAGTGTTGATATTGTTTACGTACGAGTGGACGTTTTCCGTGTGTTCGCTGCTGTACTGCAACGCGATCTCGTAACTCACGTCGGGCGTTTCGCCAGTGATCGCGATCACTTCGGGGTGGATGGCATCGGTCGATCGGTTCAAAAACTCGATGTATTCGATGATTCCTCGCGGGTAGTTGTACTCATCTTTGTCGCCGGTTCGCTCGTCGTCGATGGTTATTTTTACGCCGGCGTTCAGAAACGCCAACTCTTGTAGTCGTTTGTTCAGGATCGAGTATTCGTATTTGGTCGTATTAAAGATTTGACCGTCCGGCTTGAACGTGGTTTTCGTTCCCCGTCGTTTGGTCTCTTCGCCTTTGGTCACCGGCCCGGTCGGTATGCCCCGTTCGTATTCTTGCCGAAAGACGTTGCCGCCGCGATAAACCTCGACTTGGCACCATTCCGACAGGAAGTTCACTACCGTCACGCCTACGCCGTGCAACCCGCCCGAGACCTTGTAAGCGCTCTTGGTGAATTTGCCGCCGAATTTCAAGAACGTCATCACGCCTTCCAGCGTCGATACCTCGCGTCCTTCCATTTGACTCAATTCCACGTGCGTGTCCGTCGGTATCCCGCGACCATCGTCCACAACGGTTATAGAATTGTCTTGATTGATTTTTACGTTGACGACTGTCGCGTGTCCGGTCATCGCTTCGTCAATCGAGTTGTCCACGACTTCGTAGACCAAGTGGTGCAAGCCCCGGCTACTTATATCGCCGATGTACATACCCGGCCGCTCGCGAACGTGTTCGCGGTCGTTCAGGTAGTTCAAGTCGCCTTGGCCGTAGCTTTCTACTTCGTTTTCTCGCGACGGGTTCGGTTCTGGCGTATTCGGATCTTCTGTCATAATTAACTCAAACTAAACCGTAGGTTTTTGATTTTCAGTTCTGGACTTTTTTGCTTGATGACCAGCAGCAGTTGCTGTTTACTAAACTCCAACTGTTGCACAATCGCGGAATTTGCTACGCGGATTTCCAATGTGCCTCGTCTGTATCCTTTGACCTGGCACTGACCCCTCCACTGAGCTGGTTCGATGCTCGACCATAGCTCGATGAGCGTCTTGTTTACTTGCCGCTGGTTATAGCCTCGCTTGACCAGCAGCTTGTTCAGGACCGACTTGAGCGACTTCGGCTGCGTTCCGGCTCGCCCGTATCGTTGCAGGTGCTCGTTCACATCGGTCCACGCTTCCATGTCCGATGGCGCTCCGCGGTCCACTTCCTTCACTAGTGGCTCTTCCGGGTCAAAGGCATCAGGACATAACCGAAACTGTCCGCCGTTTTCATATAGGCCGCCGTCTGCGGTCCTTCAATATCCATATCTAAAAGTTCGTCCGGCCGCAAAGCTCGCAGCATCTCGGTTAAATATCGTAGGTCCAAAGCCGTTTCGACGACTTCTCCGTCGTAGTTGATCGGCACTTCGATTCGGGCATGCCCCACTTCAGCCGTTTGGCTATTAACTACCAGCGTCCCCGAACTGAAGCGGAAATCGACGCCTCGCGTTTCGTCGTCCGACACGATCGCCGCTTGCCGTAAAGCTGCGTGCAGCGTTCCTGCCAAGATCGTCAACTTCAACGACGCTCGTTCTTTCGGTATGGCGTCTTTCCAACGAGGATAACGTCCCTCGACCAATCGCGAGTGTATGACCCCGTTTGGTGATTTGAGTCGCAATTGGTTGTTGTCGCCACCCAAATAAATCGGCGTTTCGTCCTCAGGCAGCATTCGTTCGATCAAGTGCATGGTTCTGGTCGGCACGATGGTCGTTTGTTGGCTGTTGACCTCCCCGGTCACTTTCACGATGCCGTCCATTTTGGCCAGCCGCCTGCCGTCGGTCGCCACCGCTGTCAATAGTTCGTTACTTTGCAACTCAAGCAATATGCCGCTCAACGCGTAACGTGTGCTTTCGGTGTCCGCCGCAAACGCCGTTCGCTTGATCATCTCTTTGAAAACGCGACTTGGAATCTCCAAATAGTTCCTATCGTCAAACGATCCTATCGTCGGGAATTCGTCCGGCTCTTTGAGTGGCAATTCAAAGCGGCTGCTGGCCCCTGTTATTACCGCTATGGTGTTAACGACTTCAATCTGGATGTGGTCATCCACCACCTCTTTTAAGACCCCAGCGAATCGCTGTACCGGCACCACGATCGCTCCTGGCTTTTCGATAGTCACATCGGTGGTTGTCAGACGTATCGACAATTCCATGTCGGTTGCGCTGATGATCGCCTCGTTGCCGATCGCTTCAATCAACACATTCTGAATGATGTTCTTGGGGCTGCGCTGCGGCGCGACCACTGCCGCCAAGCTAAACAAGTGCGAGAAGGACTCACGGTTAATACTCATTTTCATGGCGATGGCTTTTCCTTTTAATATCTAACTCAAAGTAGTAGTAGTGTAGGGAACGGCTTGACTGTTCATAACCGGAAAACAACGGCTCAAACCCCGAAAAAAAAAGCTGGAAGTCGCAAAAAACGAACCGACAAAACCTGTCAATAAATAGCCAACTCGTTGAAGACTTACGTTGACATAGTCCAGGGTTATGACCACCGGAGACAACGACCAACCCAAACAACGGACTATCAACCAAATAGCCGACGGACTATCAACAGGAAATCCACGATCAATCATGAGTTCCCCGCGACTAGCGGCAGAGCCAAACGAAACAACAACTGCTGCAAAGCCGTTTGCAGAAAAGCATCGCTTGGCAAGTTGGCATCAACCTTCTTGCAACAGCTAAGCACGGTCGTATGGTCACGATCACCGAACAGGGCGCCAATCTGTTGGTAACTAAGTTTCAAATACTGGCGGCAAATCCACATGGCCAAAGCCCGAGCTCGGCTACAAGTCATCGAGCGCGATGAACCACGCAGGTCCTTGACGGAAAGCTGGAAGTATTTGGCAGCGACTCGCAGCACCGCTTCAGGTTTGACGGCAGCAGCCGACACCGAACCAAGCAACCGCTTCAAACCTTCCGAGGCCAAGGACCGATCAAACGGCACGCGGCCGTGTTCCAACAACCAACGGCTGGCTATCGGTTGCACCGCACCAACGGCCGGCCGACCAGCGGTCAACCAGTGAAGGTCGGTCTCAGACAACGGAATGTTGTAACGATCAAACGCCTCGCGGATCAGAACGGCCAAAGCGACCGGCCCAGGAGGTTTGACCGGGCACCATAAACCTTGCGATAGCCGGGAAGCCAAGCGATCGACAACCCGCAGATGACAGGGAGGATCAATCGACAGGAAAATGGTCGGCAGGCCCGCTGCGACTCTCAGATCGACAATCTCGCACAGCAAATGCTCGGCGACCGGAAAATCTGCCAGACGCGAAACCTGATCCAGAACCAGAACGGCAGCCCGTTGGTGACGCGAAACCCACTCGTCCACCGCGTTGACATCCCCAGCGGCCTGAGACGAGCGGAAGAAATCATCCACGGAGGCCGCAATGATCTCTCCCTTGAAACTCGATTGCAATTGGCGAGCAAAGCAACGAGCCAAAAGCGATTTGCCGGAGCCATTTGGTCCGATGATCACCAACGGCCACATCGCCTGACACAAGGACGATCGCGGATCGTTGACCAACAGGTCCCAGACCCAACGCACCAGCGGATTCTGATCGTCGCCAATAAACCGATCCTCGGAAGCAGGCCCACAGACCGAAAAAAACGTACCCGGGGCCAACGGTGCCGCACCAGAATCGGATCGCGGATCAGGCGTGAAATCAGTAACCAATGACAGCAAAGTCATCCCGCTTCCTAGCAAAAGAATTCGCCCTCAACAGACGCATTTCTTAGGGGTCAAAACAACGCCCGAATTCTATCATTTTTCGATAGAGCGTACGAGGAGTCCATGAGAAAAACAGGAGAAAAAACAGCGCGAAAAACAGCCCCAAAACCATTCGCTACTGGGAACAAATCAGTCGCAGAATTTCCACCGCACAGTCGATCTCTTCAATCGACGTGTCGCGGCCCATACTCAGCCGAACACTACTGTCGATGACCGCATCAGCCAAGCCCATAGCTAGCAACACCGGCGATTTTTCACTAGAACCGCTGGAACAGGCGGACCCGGTCGACAAGCACAAGTCGTACCGATCGGCCGCTAACAGCAGAGCTTGACGGTCACAGCCTAAAAACGCCAGGTTCGACGTTTGCGGCAAGCGGCCAGCGGCCAAACCATTGATGGCCAGCGGCAAATGTTCGAGCAGCTGCGCCTCCAGGCGGTCGCGCATGGAAGCCAATCGCCCCGGCACATCGGGTGTAAATAGTCGACAAGCCGCCGCAAACCCTAAGACCAACGGCAAAGGGACTGTCCCCGGGCGCAGGCCAACTTCCTGGAAACCACCAAACAAAAGCGGCCGCGGCGCGATTCCAGCTCGCAAACAAAGGGCCCCAACTCCCACAGGGCCGTGAAACTTGTGACAGCTTGCTGACAGACTATCCACATCCCAGGCCGCGAAAGACGTGGGCAACTTGCCGACCCATTGAACCGCATCGCAATGCACCAAGGCACCGGCGTCGTGGGCCATTCGGGCGACCTCGGCGACAGGTTGGATCACGCCCGTTTCGTTGTTCGCAGCCATGACCGCAACGAGGGACGTCGGCTGGCGGCGCAATAAATCGTTCAATTGTTCCAACCGAACCACGCCGAATGGGTCGACCGGAATCAAGCGAACATCGATATTCAACGACGCCAAATGTCGGGCGGTCGCCAAGATGCTCGGGTGCTCGATCGAAGAAACCAAAATTTGTTCGCCCGGCCGAGCCAAACCGGAAAGCGCCCAATTGTTCGCTTCCGTCCCTCCGCTGGTAAAAACGAGGCGATCGGAGTGCAGCCCGGAGACTCGCGCCCCCAAGAACCGCAGAATCGTATCGCGAGCCTCTTCCAAGGCTCGCCGGGCCAGTTGCCCACCGCGATGCTGACTGGCCGGGTTCATCAGGCCGACTCGCCAAGCATCGGCCATCACCGCCCCGACTTCCGGGGCCAAACGAGTGGTCGCGTTGTTGTCCAAATAGATCACGATGGTTTACTCGGCAGTCGGAAGCGAGTAGTCAAGCAAAGCTTGATCGAGCCGTCGGACGTCGGCGTCCAAACCAGCGGCGACGGCTTCTTGTCGGAGTTCGGCCAGTTGTCGCTGAATGAGCCGAGTCAATAGGATCTCCAGTTCAGCGGCGGGAAGCTCGGGCGGGGCAATCGAAATCAACAGAAAAAGATCCGGCTGAATCACATAAAAACGGTCCACCGCAAGCCGGCTGACCAGTGGCCAAAACCGCTTCGCCTGCTCGACGTTGGCCGCCGACCATTCCACCCAATAGAACTCGCCCGACTCCGACCGCCGATCCAACAGCTCCGCCAAAAAACGGGCCTCGAGGTCCCGGCTCAAGGAACTCGTGTAATTGTCACGAACCAAATCCCAACGCTGGTGAATCTGGGTCGGCATCGCCCCGGTCAAACCCAGAGCGATCGGAAAGGCGTCCCGCTGGGACTCCGTCTTCCAGACACCTTTCGAAAAAAACATCGGCTGCCAATATTCGAATCGGCGCTGTTGGAACGAGTGCGGGCAAATTTCGTCCCCGATGACCCAACCATACAGCCACCAAACGACCAAGAGCGCCAGGGATACGATCGACCCAAAAAACAACGACAGAAAGAGCCAAAGAACACGAGGAAACACGCAAAGCCGTTCCAAATAAGGGTCGGGAAAATCGAACACAAACCGGCCGACAGATTCTAACGACCGCCATTCGATGTGAACATTGTCGGTCCGGCAAAACAATCCGACCAGATTTATTCTCGACGCCAACGAAAAAACCAGATAACCTCAGAGCGGAGAACCAACGACCGGCTCCTGCCGAACTTAAAGATGACGCAGCATTGGACTCAGTCATGGAATGGGCGCACCGCCACTACAGTCGACCATGGAAACGACCACAGACGAGTGGCCACCGTCCTGCGGTCCACGTCTACGCCGCCCCTTCAACAACGGCCCCACGAGAGACCGTTCAAGACAACCTCAGCGAATCGCAGCGGGTGGAAGCAGCTCTGTTCATCGCGCGGGAACCGCTCAGCGGTCGAAGATTGGCCGATTATGCGAACCTGGAGGACGCCACCCGGGTCCGTACCATCGTATCCCAACTGAACCAAACCTACGAGCAAAAAGGGCGAGCCTTCCAGGTAACGACCATCGCGGGCGGCTACCAAATGCTGACCCGACCCCAATTCGCGAAGTGGATACGACGGTTGCAACATGTCGGCCCGCCAGACCGCTTGAGCCCTTCAACGCGGGAAACCTTGGCAGTCGTCGCCTACCGACAACCGCTGGTGCGAGCCGAGATCGAAGCGATACGCGGGGTCCACAGCGGCGACGCGCTGCGACAACTTTTAGAAAAAGACCTCGTGAAAATTGTCGGACGCAGCCCGGATTTAGGGCACCCGTTCCTCTATGCGACGACCCGCCGCTTCCTTAAACTGTTCGGTCTGGGTAACTTGGAGGACCTGCCGGCCTCCGGACAACTGCGGCGCAGACCCTGGTCCGATAAGGATACTCCATCGTCGTTCCCTGATCCGGAGCGGCCAACGGACGAGCCCGAGCCTGAGTAGTAGGCCTAGCTACCCAAAACGCGACAACCTACCGCAGTAGGACTGTTGCAAGCGGTTCCAAGATCGCTATATTCCCGCACAGAGACCGTAACAACATTGACCCCGACCGAGTTATCCAGCGACTTTTGGAGGAATCCAACCGTGAGCGTGAGACTGAGAACCACCGGCCAAGAAGATGCCACAGCCGAGAACTTCTGGGCCATCGAAGCCCCACAGCGCGAATGGAAGATATTCGCGGTTGATGATGACGACGATCTAGATGACGATGACGACGATGAAGACGACGAAGAGGACGACTTCGAGGACGAAGAATCGGAAGAAGAAGCCGAAGAAGTAGAAGAATTTGACGAAGAGTTTGACGAAGAGGACGTCGAAGACGAGGACTACGAAGAGGAAGAGGACGAGGACGAAGAGGAAGACGAAGAAGAAGAGTGGGAAGAAGTCGAGAAAGACGACGCCGCCGAGGAAGAAGATGAAGACGAAGAAGAGGACGACGACGATTGGGACGACGACGACGATTGGGACGACGACGACGACGATGAAGAGGACGAAGAAGAAGACTGGGAAGACTAAGGTCTCGTAGCCTCGAACGCCTCGAGTTCAAAAAAAACAAGCAAACGCGAGCGGATAGAAACCGCTCGCGTTTTTTGTTCACACCAAACACGCTTTAGCAAGCGCTGGTGTACCGGCTTCAGCCGGCGGGGATGCATCGCACCGACCTTGGTTTAGCAAGCGCTGGTGTACCGGCTTCAGCAGGCGGGGATGCATCGCACCGACCTTGGTTTAGCAAGCGCTGGTGTACCGGCTTCAGCCGGCGGGAGTAGAGAAAAAGCTCTTTTCAATACTAATACTAAAGCACTTTCCAACTCCGACACTTTCCTCAGCAGGATTCCTTAGTCGGAAACTTCCATTTCCAACTGCTTCATCTTGCGATAAAGATTGGTCCGATGAAGCCCCATGCGATCGGCCGCCAAACTCATGTTGCCCTTGGCCAGATCGATTTGTTGCTCGATGTAGTTGATTTGAAACAAGCGGGTCGCTTCGGTCAGCGGCAGCTCCAAGGAGGAACGATCCACGGGACTGACCCCAGCCGCAGTGTTGGAATGCCACGAAATAAACGACAAATCGCTGGGCTCGAGCACATTAGAAGTCGACAAGAAAGCCACGCGCTCCATCATGTTCCGCAACTCGCGGACATTGCCCGGCCAAAGGTGTAGCCGTAGCGATTTTTCGGCGGCCGGGGTCACGAGCGGAGTGGGTCGGCGGGCTTGTCGACAGAAGCCGTCCAAGAAGAAAGTAGCCAGTTCAATCACGTCGTCGCCCCGCAAACGCAAGGGCGGAATTTCGAGCGTGACCACATTGAGTCGAAAGAACAGGTCTTCACGGAAGCGGCGTTGGCGAACCAGCTCGGCCAAGTTTTGATTGGTGGCGGCGATGACTCGAGCATAGGTCGGGATCGATCGCGAGCCGCCCACGCGAACGATCATTTTCTCCTCCAACACTCGCAATAATTTGGCTTGGCCGCTCAAACTCATGTCGCCGATCTCGTCCAAAAAGATCGTGCCTTGACTGGCGAGTTCGAACTTGCCAGCTCGCGATTCAATGGCGTCGGTGAAGGCGCCCTTTTCGTGGCCGAACAACTCGCTCTCCAAGAGTGTTTCGGGTATCGCGGCGCAATTCACGGCGATCAAGACCTCATTGCGACGTTGACTTTCGTAATGCAAGAGTTGCGCGGCGACTTCCTTGCCAGTACCGTTTTCGCCTAACAGCAAAACCGAGAGATCGGTCCCGGCGACTCGAATCAGCGACTGTCGCAGGGTCTCCATCAACGGGCAACTGCCCCGCAACTGCACGGCCGCAGCCGCTTGGGCCGCCGTCGTTTTTTGGGTCGTCACCAACCGTTCCACCCGATCCAAGTTCGCAACCGCGATGGCGGCATGTTTGGCCAACAGCTCGAGGAAATACTGGTCTTGATCGGAAAAATTGCCATTAAGTTTATTGATCAGCTCGAACGCGCCCAAGCACTTGCCGTCGTCATCCCACAACGGAACACACAGCAACGTCCGCGTGCGAAAGTTCAAGCGATTGTCGGTGCGGCGGTCGACTTGAGCCTGTTCGTCAGCCACCTCGGCGTCGACTCGCCCGGCCAGACCCGTCTGTACGACCTGGCCGACCAAGCCCGAATGATCCGGGATCTTTAGATCGTCGTCAGCCACGCCCAGTGCCGGCCGACCGATCAAGACTTTGTTGACGCGATCCCAGAGGAAAATCGTCGCGCGTTCCGCAGGTATCCAGCGGGTCGAAGTTTCGGCAATTTGCTTGAGCAGCGACGGCGTGTCCAGCGAACGATTCCACTGGGCAATCAAATCCAACAGACGCCGGAGATGACTGGCGGTTTGCAGCGTGCTACACGTCAGCGATTGCCAGGCCAACAAACATTCGGTGACAGCAGCCCAAGCGGCGATCTGCGGCCACGACGATTGAGCACTGGCGGCGGTACTCCAATGAAACACCAACAGTTGATCCCGACGATGACCCGCGCGCAGACCAATCGCACCCCAGGGGTACTGTAGCGAAGGACGGTCGCTGTCCAAAACGTCCGCTAACCAATCGCGAGCCAAAGCGGGTGGAAGAGTTCGGGTGCCGTCGCTATTGGCCAGACATGACCAGCCCCCCTTTTGTCCTCGAACCCACTCGATCGAACTCAGGCCCGGCAGGTGTCGGACTAGGGCTTGCAGGATGGATGTCGCCAACGCGACTCCGGAATCCCCGGCGTCGCCGTCGGCTCGCGGCAGCCACTTTTCGAAACCACTCAAACCTTCGATCAAAAAATCGCGGGCCGGCGGGTGGCGACTCGCCAGCCCGTACACTTGGGACCAATCACGCAGCGCTTCGACTTCAAACAGAGGTTCGGCGGTCGACCCGGTCTTGCTCATCCATTTACCCTTGCCAAGATCCGAACACAGAAACCACCGTTGGGCAAACCGGAAGACCGTGTTAGACTGGCCCGAACCAAGGGAACCTCTCAGGAACCATCCGCCACCAAGCGATTGGCCATCCTTATCGTAACAGATCAGGCAAGGCGACACCAAGCCGCCACCCGGTATCGAGACGCCCTGACGATCGTCCGCCTTACGGACTTCACCAAAAAAATAACGCTGGAGAAAAAGCGATGGGATTGTTTGAAGGAAAACGCGGACTGATCATGGGCGTCGCCAACGATCGGTCGATCGCTTGGTCGATCGCGCAAGAGATCATGAACCAAGGCGGACAATGCGGGTTCACCCACTTGCCGGACCGCGCGGATGATGAAAAACAACGCAATCGGGCTCGCGTCGAAAAATGCACCAGCACGCATCCCAACGCGAAGTTCCTGACGCCCATGGATGTGCAACGCGACGACGATCTGACCCGCGTGGCCGAAGTGGTCGCTCGCGAGTTCGGCACCATCGATTTCTTACTGCATTCGATCGCCTTCGCCAAAACCGATGACTTGAAACTGGACACGATCGACTCGAGTCGAGATGGTTTCGCCTTGGCGATGGACGTCAGCGTTTATAGCTTGATCGCCACCTGCCGAGCGCTGCGGCCGCTGATGAATCCGAAAGCCGCAGTGTGCTGCATGACCTATTTGGGTGGTGAGAAGTGCGTGCCCGGCTACAACGTGATGGGGATCTGCAAAGCAGCGCTGGACGCCACCACTCGGTATTTGGCCCACGACCTGGGACCGCAAGGAATCCGCGTCAACGCGATCAGCGCTGGTCCGGTGTACACCTTGGCCGGCAGCGCCGCAGGCGTGAAGGATATGTTGTCAGTGTACGAAGGGATGTCGCCTTTGGGTCGCAACATCACCAACGAAGAGCTAGGAAAAACCGGCGCGTTCTTGCTGTCGAATATGTCCGACGGGATCACGGGCGAAATCCTGCATCTAGACTGCGGTTTTAGCACGATGGGTTCACCGGGCCGGCTGGCGGAAAAAATGAAGCGTTAGACCATCGCCGTCGTTTCGCAAGCTTTTCAAGCAACGGCGGCGCAAGCTCGCGGATCGATCAAGCAGACCACCAAACGGACGAGAACAACATGCGGTATCTACAGAGCAAATCAACCGGCTGGACCGAACGGTCGAACTCTCCCAGAACCGGCGTGAAGTCCAACACACTTATCATTGTGGTGTTGCTGTTGGTGGTCATCGGGCTGCCATTGTGTACCTGCGGCGGCTGCGTCGCGACCCTCTGGTTCGGTGTCAGCGCCGCCCTGCAGGGTTCGGAGCCCTACAAACGAGCCGTGGCAGAGGCTCAAAACAACGCCGAAGTTCGCGAACTGCTCGGGGAGCCCGTCGAGCCGGGCTACCTCGTTTCCGGCTCGATCAATTTGAACAACGACGGCGGAGATTGCGACATCCAAATACCGATCAGCGGTCCGAAAGACAGCGGCTCGGTCCGAATCCGCGGCACGCGTTCGGGTGGTACATGGCGATACGACGAGATCACCGCCGAAATCAACGGCCAGCAGATCGACCTGCAGAAGTAACGCCCTCGCGTTCATCGATCGGCCGAGGCGCAAGCTGCCGATCCCTTCAGCAATAGCCGCGCTCGCGCACCGCAAGGAATCACCCATTTGCTGGGAGCCCGGGAGCCCGGAGAGCGGTGGCGGCAGTAGACTTTCGGTGCGTGGACGTGTTACACTGTTGCTCAGGCACTGCGCCCCAAGAAACCTTCGCCAGGAAAAACGCTGGGGCGGTAACTTAACGATCCGAACGGGATCGGAGTCCGGTGTCGAAAACGGATGGATGGCTGAGTCTGGTTTAAGGCACCGGTTTTGAAAACCGGCGTGGGGGTAACCTCACCGGGGGTTCGAATCCCTCTCCATCCGCTCGAAGTTGGCAGCGAGTTCAAGGAACCATAGGGTGGTTTCGTCTCGAGTGGTCGTGATCGTGATCGTCTTTGGCCAATAGGCCGACAAAGTGAGGTTTGTTATGAAGAGCTGGTTTTTGATGTTGGGCTGTGTCGCGTTGCTGGGTTTGGTCGGGTGCGAGAACAAACCGCAACAAGGGGAAGCGGACACTTCGAAGAC
Organism: Pirellulaceae bacterium; assembly: GCA_030681235.1. Lineage (GTDB taxonomy): Bacteria > Planctomycetota > Planctomycetia > Pirellulales > Pirellulaceae > M30B19. The sequence goes on from JAUXWY010000184.1 coordinate 16,652, forward strand.
AAAGTCTTTCGGCCCCGAGGGCATGAAGACAACCGGAATGGCTAAAGCAACCGACACCGAACGCGCGACACCCATCGTGGTGCTGAAGATGATCGGACGGCACAAGGGAGCGGAACCCAAGCCACGGCATGTGAATTTTGCGGACATCACCGGGCAGATGTACATGCCAGGCGGAAAGTTTTTAGCCCTGGAGTCGATAAGGCTGGGATTCGTCGTCCAAATGTTAGATGTGGATGCCGAAGCCAGTGGTTTGAGCAAAGAAGAAGCGGGAAAGCTGCGCGAACATTTGCGCGGAGTCGACTTCTTTAATACCAAGCAGTTTCAAACCGCCGAGTTTGAGACGACTTCGGTCAAGTTGAACGAAGACGGTACGGGTACGATTGTCGGCAAGCTAAAATTGTTGGGTCAGACACAAGAGTTGACGATCCCGGTCACGCACAACGCCGAGAAGAAATTATTGGAAGCGAAATTCGATTTGGACCGAACCAAGTTTGGCATGAACTTTGGTTTGGACACTGTCGAAGAAGTCGTTGAAGTCCAGATTAGCCTCGACGGTAGCAAAGGCTAAAGTAGCCGCCCGCCAATGTCGCCGCCCGCTCCGTCGCTCCGACTTAAACCACGAACGGCACGACCCCGGTCCCGCCGTTCATTTTTTGCTCTACCCGACCGTCAGCTCCCAAATTGGACAGCTCCGTCGTGACCGTTTGGCGGCCGCCGGGCCCTCCCATCCAGAAAGCTGACTTCCGCAGTCGGCTTTTTATGCCGCAGAGACGTCTGGAAGCGAACCCCAAACGGGCTTGCCAGTCTAGCGGAGGGGGTTACAATACAAACCGCGAAATGGCCGGTCAAAGGACGGCCTTTTCCCTAAGGGTTCGTAGCTCAATTGGATAGAGCATCGGTCTTCGGAACCGAGGGTTGGGGGTTCGAATCCCTCCGAGCCTATTGGCCATGAACGATTTTTTGGGCCTGGATGATCCGGCCCCGAGGGCCACAATTACGCTGTCACGGTCGCGGTAGTGGCTCGTTGGGCTATCGTAGATCGTGGTTTCGGAAAGTCCCGGCCGGCTGATTACCGGCCGGGCATTTTTTTTGATCGTTGAATTCGAGCCAATTACACTGGCGACGGGCGGTCTTTAATTTTTTGACATTTCAAGGGGAGCTAACGGTGGCGAAAGAGTGGTTTGTTAGGCAGGGCGGCAAGGTAGCTGGTCCGTTCGATTCGGAAAGATTGAAGCAGCTGTTAGGAGCTGGTAAGCTTCGCGATGATGCCGAAGTTGCAAATGATCGCAACGGTCCTTGGCATCCAAAGGCAAAACTAAAAGGATTTGAAAGCCCAGCCGTATCGCAAACGCAGCCCCCTAAGACCGAAGTCGTTTCAGCTCCGGTTCAAGCGGCAACTGCGGCTAAGATAATCGACGCGCCGGTGATTCAATCTCGACCGGTTCCATCTACAACAGCAGCGCCGATATACGTTCAGGCAAGCCATCCCACCGTCAATGTTCAGGTCAATAATTCAACAGCATCGAATAGTCTTGGAATCTCCTCGGTTATCCTGGGGATCATTTCATTTTTTGTTTGTTGGATTCCAATCGTCGGATTTGCATTAAGCGGCCTGGGGTTAACGCTCGGCTTTATTGGAATTCTTTTGGCGATATTCCGTAAAGGGTCTGGAGTTGGCTATTCCATCACCGGTACGGCACTCAACGGCATTTCAGTTGTTATTGGGGTCATTTATGTCACAATCATTGGCGCCATGATCTCCGGCATCAATGAGGTGGCGAAGAAGACGCAGGAAGCCCATGAACGACAATCGCGGCAAGCGCAGCCAATTCTACCGAGTGATTCTGAGCCAAATGTTCCGGTTGAATCTACTCCAAATCCTCAAGAGCCTACTCCAAATGTTCCGAAGGCTGAACCGGAAAAGGATGTCCCGTCGTCAACGACCGAAGATGTTTGGAATCCGGCCGATTCGCCGCTGAGACTTGGAGATGTGACGGTGAGCATCACGGAAGTTGTTTTTGGTCAGGTGCCACTCAAGACCATCGGCCGCGACGGGCAATCGGAAGAAAAACTCCTGATGATTCGTCTTTCTATCAAGAATGAAACTGAATCGAAGAAGATCAACTATCGCGGATGGATGACGACATTTTCAAACCTTTCCGGGGTCACTTGTTCGCTTGAGGATGACGCTGGCAATCGATACAAGCAGATCAATTTTGGCATTAACCGAGTCATCGGATCTGTGGAGTCTGATTCAATTTATCCAGGAGAATCACTCTCCGATGCCATCGTGTTCGAACGTCCGATAGGCACCGCAAAACGGCTCCTTTTGAAGTTCTCAGGTAAAGGCATGGAGCAAGAAGGCGAGTTTAGATTAGCTATTCCGAAAGAGATGATTCGCACGAAATAAATTAGCGACATTAGCCAGTATTGTGCCCATCTTGCCACCCTCGGTTTTAGTCACCGAGGGTCGGAGGGGGTTAAACGGATGTTTTTGTGATAAAGGAGAGACTTTGAAACGTGACATGGAGTTGATTCGTAAAATCTGTTTTGCCGTCGAGGAATTAGAGCAACCGACGGATGCGACCGAGTTGCAGATTGACGGCTTTGAAACTGACGCCGTTGTCTATCATTGCGAGATCATGATTGAAGCTGGTCTGTTGTTTGGTCAAGATTCCCGTGTTCGGTCTCACGACGATTTTCTTCTGTTTCGCTTAACCTGGGCAGGTCACGAGTTCGTAGATTCGGTTCGCAACAACAACCTTTGGGCGAAAGTATCGGGCAAAGTTAAGACTTCGTGGAATACGATATCGTTCGAAGCGTAGCAGGCTTACGTGACACAGTTGACGCTTCAAGGGTTGCCCGGACTTTCTTGACGCCTACGATTTTCAGCCATCTCAATTCCGTAATGAATTGTTTTTGCCCTGGCGATCTGGATTGACATGGATTTTAACTGGGCTCTTGGGCGTCCATCTGCGTGGTTTGAAAAATTGATCGTAATGCTGGTTAGTTCATCCGGGCTAAGTTGAAGCTGAGACGGAAACTGTCGAATTGTCTCGCGAACTTCATCGAGAATTGGTTTTATATCTAGTAAGAGTTCGGTTGGTATCGTTCGGAGCGAGTTACTCTTGGGTACGAAGCATCCAGGCTTGCGGGAAATCCCGCCAATTTACTCGGTCCCGATGCATCGGGATTTCGGCTTCTCGCTACATCATCGGGGCTTTTTTAGGCCGCAGATTTTCATCTCGGGTAGGGACCGCCGCCACTTGGCTTTACGCCAGTGGGGCAAGGATTAACCACTACGAACTTGGTGCATAAGTTTTAGAGGCCGTAGGACCGGTCCGGCTTCAGACACGTCTGCAAGTAGGCCGACCGGGTTTCATCGTGGGTACGAAGCACCCAAGCTTGCGAGAAATCCCGCCCCTCTTGCTCGGCGGATTTTTTCGGCTTCTCGCTACAACAGCAGGCCTGGGTTTGAAGGCCGTAGAACCGATCTTGCTTCAGACACGTCTACAAGTAGGCCGACCGGGTTTCATCTTGGGTACAGACCGCCGCCACTTGGCTTTACGCCAGTGGGTACGGACCGACCGGACTTGCGAGCGTGAACTGTTTGGTATCAGGAGATACCAGCCTCTTTCCACCATCAACACCAATTCCATTTACCTTCTCGCATAACTTGTCAGTCGTTCGGGACTATACCCTGAAAGATTTAGAAGCAGAGAGAAGTGCCATTTTTCATCCAGACATAGTTGCCGTCCAAGCTCTAAGTCGTTTAATTTCACGTCTCTCGGTAGGGAAGCGATGAATTGCTTCATCAGTTCTGCTGCGATTGGTCGAAAACATTCGAGCCTCTTGAATGCCTTCATCGAGATCTGGCGGACGTGTTCGCTGGTTAACGAAAGCCGACGTGCTGGAACGGCGTATGCCGCTCCAGCACAGCGTGCCTTGACAATCTGTAGTTCTCGCCGGTCCAATCTCTTCAATGCCATCGTTGCCAATTCTTTGAGTGTCTTCGGGCGGAAAGCCCCACCCAATTGATAACGTTCTTTTCCCAACAATGCTAGTTGAGCCAATTCGTCACGCAGCTCGCCAACCGATCCCTTATCGAAGTTATTGATTTCCGAAAAATCTACCCAAACTCTTCGAACCCTACAGAACGCTTGCTCTCGCAGGACAACACGGTGGACTTCGGAAATCGTCACAATGTCAAACGCTTTTAGGAATTCCTGGGCTCGCGAGGAAACCCGCAAAGGAACGTCGTACCAGGGCGTGTCCGGACAATCGATATCTTCCAATAAACAAACAAATTGCTTTCGATACGCTTGCAGTCCCATCGCTTGCAGTCGGCACACTTCTTGTCTCAGTTTCTCAAGAGGCGCTTTCGACACCCCGCGACATTTCGAGAGCGGTAGCCAATCTTTTTGGGCGTTACAATACACTTGATCTCGGATCAGAATGCGGTGGACCTCCGATATCGTCACTACCTGATAGGCATTCAAGAAGTCGCGGATTCTTTTGGGGACTCTCAAAGGCACGTCAAACCATGGAGTAATGGGGCAATCCATGTCTGCAAGCGAACAGACAAACTGCTTTTGATATTCATGCATTCCCATCGTTCGCAGTCGCCGAAGTTCCTCACGCAGTGAACCTAAGGATTTGTCACCAAGATTAACTTTCTGCGAACGATGTGCCGGGTCTTTCGAAGTCGAATGAGTCACACAACCAAAAAACGCCAGGTCCTCCAGTCCTGCAACTGTCTTCAGATTATATTTCTTCGCGACCGTTTCGACCCGACTGGGAACTCGCAATCCAACGTCTCGCCACTCCAACTCTTTGAAATGAAGAGGATCACATGTCCGGCGGGGTGTAGTACGAAGCAACATTCGCAAACTACTGGTCTCGCGCAATGCCTTCCGGACTAATCTTCCACCGTCGTCTCCCGAAAGAAAATCTTCCATCGATAATCGTCCAACACAGCTTTCGGGGAGCAATGCTTCAGGAACCAAATCGCTCACTCGCAAAGCTGCGGCGTTCTTTGGGGGGGAAACCAATCGTTTATAAAGGCTTTGGATGCCAATTGTTGCAGCGACCTTTTTCGGGCCAAAGTTTGGTTGCCCAGCAAGGACATCACAATCTGTCGATAACAACGATTCGACAGAGTCAATCCCCAACTGATCGAAGACCGTCTTGAGAATGTCCGGCACAAATACTAGAAGTGTTTTCTGTCCGAGGCGATTCTTCGTCGCGGTCTTTTTCGCAGGCCTTTCTGAGGTCTTCCCAAGCCTTCTTAGCTTCTTTGCCGCTCCAATAAGACCCCTTACTTCCGCAATTCTCTTGACGCCCATTCCCTTTAGATGTTGGACAGCCGTCATTCTTAATTCGCACAGATCGCTAACCGTACGAACGCCCAAACCGTGCAACAAGTCTCGTACGAAACTGCTGACGACCAAGTGACGCTCGATCCGATGTTTTGCTAAGTTGGTCTGGGACATAGTGAATTGAGGTTTCTTAAAATTGGTTGCACCGTATTGAGTCGCAGTTGGATCATTTCGCAGATCCCGCACTTCTCCAGCCCTGATTTGATCAAATGCACGGAGCGATCAATCAAAATATAATAGTCAACACAGTTGGCGTTGTCATTTTGCCTTGCCGGTTATCGGATTTCCATAAACACGTCGATAAGTTCGCCTTCATTCCTGGCTACAAACAGCACTCGCTTTCGCCCGAAGATCCGATTGGCGGCAACAATGTCGTGGACCGATCCCAAGGTCCAACCTCCCATCCATGCTTCGAACAACTATCCACCGACGGCTCGGCGTTGCTTTTTGGCCATTTGCCGAATGGCGGGCGTGAGATGCAGGGGGCGGTTGAGGATCTCTAGCCATTGGTAGTCCATCATTTGGCGGAAAACGGGGTGAGTCCCCCAACTGGCATGGTGCCGCCAGGCCTCGTCGTTTTCGTCCTGATAGATTCGCAGGACTTGCGCGGCTCGTTCGCTGAACCCGATCACTCGCCCGCGCTCTTGGCAGCAGTCGCGGCAAACCAAGCTGGTGTCGCTAAGGCTAAAAAACAACTTGCCGTTCCGGCGGTTGCTCAAATGCTCGATGCTGTCCGTCGGAGCCAAGGCATCGGCTACGAGTGGTTTGTCGCAACCGGAGCAGTGGGTCAACCCCAGTCCATGTCCCAACAAAGCCAGGGCTCGCATTTCGAACCGCAACACGATCGCCGTCACGGGTTGGTAGGCAAACGAGGTCTCGGGCGTCTGGAAATCGGACAGCGTGTCCACGGCCAATCGAAACAGCCCCGGCTGGGCCTGGTGCGGTTCGGTCAGGTCCGTTAGTAATTCCGCCACGTAGTACCCAGCATAGAGCCGAGCCAGCGACCATTGGCAGGGACGATACCGCCGCACCAATTTGGCTTCCGTCAGCAGATCCAGTGTCCCCGAGCGGCGCGGGAGAAAAATCACCTGCGACAAGGACAGGATGTCGACGGCCCCGTAGAACGAACTTTTGGGCCGCCGAGCCCCTTTGGCCAAGGCGTTGATCTTGCCATAGGTATCCGTAAACAAAGATAACACGACGCTGGTTTCGCTGAAATCAACGACGCGCAGCACAATCGCCAAAGTTTTTTCGCTGCTCACGGGGTACCTGTCGGATTGTCGATTCGGGGAAACAAAGTCTATACTTCGACTTGGATCGCGGGGAGCATGGGGCATACGGCGGGCATTTCACGGATTTTGAGGTTAACGGCGTGAGTCAAGAATGGTCTGGGCGATGTAAAGAACTGTCTGTCCGAGTCCTCCAACTCAAGGACTCTCTTTGACTACGAGCAACGATTGTTAGAAATCGGCTCGATCGAACACGACATGAGCCAAGCGGGATTTTGGAACGATTCGACGAAGTCCCAAGCGGCCGTCGTCAAACTAAAAGCGCTGAAGTCGTCGACCGCCAAACTTAGGGACTTGGTCAAGGCCGAGCAAGAACTGCCGGAACTCTTGGCCATGGCTGAAGAAGATGAGGGATTTGGGGTCGAGTTCGAGACCGAACTAACTCGATTGGAGAAGTTGCTCGCTGACCTCGAACTGCAGTCGCTTCTCAATGGACCGCATGATCAGTTGGGAGCCATTCTGAGCGTCAACGCTCGCGATGGCGGCACGGACGCCAACGATTGGGCCGAGATGCTCTTGAAGATGTACATCAGCTGGGGGCGGGACAACGGTTTTGACGTTGAGTTATTGGATCGCAGCGACAACGACGAAGCCGGAATCAATCAAGCGACCATTGCCGTCCACGGACCGATGGCCTACGGCTACCTCAAAGGCGAGACCGGCATGCATCGCTTGGTGCGGATTAGTCCGTTCAATTCGGAAGGCAAACGTCAAACCAGTTTTGCGGCGGTCGATGTTTCACCGGAAGTTGAAGATGCTGAAGAAATCGAGATCGACCCGCAAGACGTTCGGGTGGATACCTTTCGCGCGTCGGGCGCCGGTGGACAGCACGTGAACAAGACCGACAGTGCGGTCCGGCTGACTCACTTGCCGACCAACGCGGTCGTGCAGTGTCAAAACGAACGCAGTCAGCATAAAAACCGCGATCAAGCCTGGAAAATGTTGCGCGCCAAGTTGGCTCAGTTGGAAGAGCAGCGGCGCGAAGAAGAAGACGCTGCCAAGTACCAGACGAAGGCTCGTGTCGGATTCGGCTCTCAGATCCGCAATTACTTTTTGCATCCCGATCAGCGCATCAAAGATGTGCGGACGGGTTATGCCATGGGCAGTTTTCATGCCGTGATGGGCGGCGATATTCAAGGCTTCCTGGATGCCTTTCTGGCCTGGCGAGCGAAGGAAGCGGGCTTGGGCGGCATTAGCGGTGAAAGCGAATAGGGACTGTGCGTAAACAATGGAAGGTCGCGGCAACGCTGGGGAGTCGTTTGGACTTGCGGTTGGAAGCCCGATTTGAATGGCGCAAAGATCGCTTCGCGCACCAAGTTGTCATGGTCACTGCCGCGACGGAACACTTGTGCGTGCAGTCGGTTGAAGGCAACGATCAAGAAGATTTTCCACCCAGCCCTCCTCTGCAAGACATGTCGGTGGAGCAACGGGTCGGCTCGCAGGTGGCGCTGGGGGTGGGCATGGCGGGTTCCGCGATGTGGTCGCTGAGCGTCGAAGCCCAAGCTGACGAGGGTGGTCTCCTGTTCGACTGGGCCTGCCAAACTCGGGGCGCCCGAATCTGGCCCAGAAATTGCTACTTCTTGTCGGGCGATGATCGCGGTGCCAACTCGGCGCCTGCCGAGGTTTTGTTGTACCGGTGGAAAGGACCAAGCGGGGTTCCTGTGGAGGTGGTCCTAACACTTGTGCAAACTACAGCCACGTTGCCGCTGGGTTACAGAATCGCCAACCAAGATGCGGGTGTTCTAACGAATACTCCCGTTGCAATGAACGATTCGACCGGCGGTTCGGTCTTAGAAGTCGAGGGTCAGCCCGCCGATCGCGAGCCAACGGTCCCAAAGTCAGGGACTTTGCGCTGGCAGTACCGAATCGCTTTGCGAATGGGAGTGGAATAGGAGACGAACATGTTTTTCGACCCGATGTACCTGTGGTTGGTACTGATTCCAGGATTGTTGTTGTCGGGCGGGGCCAGTCTGTTGGTGCGGAGTGCCTTCGGGTACTACAGCCGAGTGGGTTCGCAACGCGGCTATTCCGGTGCGCAAGCCGCTCAATTACTGTTGGATCGCGCCGGCATTCGCGATGTTCGAGTCATCCGCGTCCCCGGTCACTTGACCGACCATTACGATCCCACGAATAAAGTGTTGGCTCTGTCCGACAATGTCTACGGCAGCAACTCGGTGGCAGCCATTGGAGTCGCGACGCACGAAGCGGGTCATGCGATCCAGCACGCGACCGGTTACTTGCCGCTGCATTTGCGAGCGCTGACGGTACCGTTGGCGAACATTGGCAGCAGTTTGGGCCCCTTCGTGATATTCGGCGGGTTGATCTTGATGGCCTCGGCGGCCGCTTTGGGCAAGGTTGTATTCTTGATTGGCATCGCTCTGTTCATGGGGACGCTGTTGTTCCAATTGATCACGCTGCCGGTTGAATTCGATGCCAGTGCCCGAGCCAAACGCTTGGTCGTCGAAGCTGGTATCGTCCTGCCCAATGAAACGACGGGGATTCATGCCGTACTCAACGCGGCCGCGATGACGTACGTCGCAGCGGCGGTTTCAACCTTGTTGACGTTGGTGTATTACTTGATGCGCAGCGGACTTTTGGGCGGTCGCCAAGAATAACCAGGAATCGATCGAATCAATGGCACGAATTGTTTTAGCGATGAGCGGCGGAGTTGACTCGAGCGTCGCCGCTCATCTGCTGGTTCAGCAGGGCCATGATGTGGTTGGCGTGTTTATGCGCCATGGTGAAAAAGCCGCCGTGGCATGCAGCGTCGACGGGACGCTGAGGAATTCTCCGGTACTTCCGATCCTACAAGGACGTGCGGATCATAAACAAGGCTGTTGCAGTGCCTCGGACGCCGCCGATGCGCGGATGGTGGCTGATCGTTTGGGAATTCCGTTTTATGCTTTGAACTTGGAAGAAGAGTTCAAAAAGATCGTCGACTACTTCGTCGCGGAATACACGGTGGGTCGAACACCCAATCCGTGCGTGCAGTGCAACAACTGGATCAAGTTCGGCAAGCTGTTTCATTATGCCGATTCGGTGGGTGCCGAATACGTCGCGACAGGTCATTATGCTCGGCTGTTGGAAAACTCGGCGGACAAAAGCGAACTACCAAGGTTGATCCGTGGCCGAGATGACTCGAAGGATCAGTCGTACGTTTTGTTTGGGATTCAAAAAGCCTACTTGCGACGGATGATGTTGCCGATCGGTGATTACGAGAAAACCGAGATCCGACGGCTGGCGTCCGAGGTCGGCTTGCGCGTGGCTGAGAAGAAGGACAGTCAAGAGATCTGCTTCGTCACCAGCGGGCATCACGACGAGTTTGTCAAGCAACGACGTGACGCGAATGTCCATACAGCGGGAAATTTTGTCGATCGACACGGCAAGGTCTTGGGCCGCCATCAGGGCATTGAACGATTCACGATTGGCCAACGCAAAGGCTTAGGCATCGCCTTTGGAGAGCCGATCTTTGTGACGCGGATCGATCCAGTTACGTACGATGTCGTACTGGGCAATCGCGAAGAGCTTGGTCGAGAGTCATTGATTGCGGATCGGACCAATTGGTTGATCGAAGATGTCCCGTCCATCGGGCAATCGATCGAGGGATTGGCGCAAATCCGCTACAACACGGCCCCGGCTCCGGCCCGAATCACGGTCTTGCCCGACTCTAGAATTCAAGTTGATTTTCTACGACCGGTGATCGGAGTTGCCCCGGGCCAAGCGGTCGTGATTTATGATGGGCTCCAAGTCCTGGGTGGTGGTTGGATCGAGTAAGGGTTTGTCCCGAAATAGCTTCCCGATTTGGAAGAGCTCGGTTTAGGAAAACCCGAGAATTCGTAACGGCATCGGCTTAGCGAGCGCTGGTGTACCGGCTTCAGCCGGGGGTAGCTGAAAAAGGCTTTCGTACTACTCCCGCCGGCTGGAGCCGGTACACCAGCGCTCGCTAATTTGCGTTAATACTGGGTCAGTCCACCGGTTCGAATCGGCTCGAAGATTTGTTTAGAACGGAATGTCGTCTTCTTCAAACGAAGCCTGAGCGAATTCGTCGTTCGCTGCTTCCATGGAAGCGGGCTTCCCGTCGCCGGTGCCGCTGACGACCTTGAAGGTCCAAGCTTCCGGATTGACAAAGAACTTGACCTCGCTGTTGGGATCTTTTTGCCAACGACGGCCGCTCAAGCGAAAACTGACTTCGATTTCTTGACCGAGGCTCAGGGCATCGACTTTATCGCAGGCATCTTGAGTGAATTCGATCGGGACATAGTTGGTGAAGCGATCCCCAGGTTGTTCCAGGACCACCACTCGTTTGCGGAACCCCTTTTGACCAAACGTTTTGGTTTCTTCGATCAAATGGATAATGCCGCTGATTTTACCTTCGTTGACGAAATTGCTCATGGAATTCCCGACGCGATTCTGCTTGGAGATAGAGGTAACTGTTGACTGTGGTCCGAAGGTTAGCCCTGCGGTCACATGATGCGACACGACATCCTACCGTTGCCCGAGTCTTTCGTAAAGAAACCCGCTGAGCGATTCAGTGCGATGCGGAGCAAAGCGGGGCGGATACCCGACGGGGGCGAGCGTCCGGCGTAGGAAAATCCCGAGAACCCGTAGTGGTATCGGTTTAGCGAGCGCTGGTGTACCGGCTTCAGCCGGCCGGGAAGTGTGAAATAGCTCTTTTCAGCGACCCGGCCGGCTGAAGCCGGTAC
>JAUXWY010000189.1 GCA_030681235.1 Pirellulaceae bacterium
AGCCGACTGAGTACAGCTCCGGAAGATGCCCAACTGATCGCGACCGCAGGGGAACGTTGGCGCGATGCCAACTTGCCGGTCGAAGACGTCGCGACTTGGACCTTGGTCAGCAACTTGATCCTGAACCTGGACGAAACCGTAACCAGAAACTAATGAACGATAAATCAATGAACCCACTACAACTGAATCGACGCTCTTTTTTTGGTGAGACCGGCTTGCGACTGGGTCCGATCGCTTTGGCCGCGATGGGGGCGGCTCCGTTTTTGCGAGCTGGTACGGCTTGGGGTTCGTCGAGTGCGTCACAACCGCCGCAAGACCGCGTCCATCCGGCGCTGCTCGGGTTGCCGCACTTTGCTCCGAAGGCAAAATCCATCATCTATTTGCACATGAACGGCGGACCGTCGCAGATCGACATGTGGGATTACAAGCCGACGTTGGCCGACCAGTTCGACAAGGATCTGCCGGACTCGATCCGCATGGGCCAACGGATCACAACGATGACCAGCGGCCAGGCTCGGCTGCCCGTGGCTCCTAGCAAGTTCAAGTTCCAACAACATGGGCAATGTGGCCGCTGGGTCAGCGAGTTGTTGCCGTTCACTTCCGAGTTGGTTGACGAGTTGGCGGTCGTCAAGACCGTGCATACCAACGCGATCAATCACGACCCGGCGTGTACGTTTGTGATGACGGGCAGCGAAGTGCCCGGCAAAGCGAGTCTTGGTTCGTGGTTGGCTTATGGCTTGGGCAGTGAGAGCAATGACTTGCCTGCGTTTGTGGTGCTGACGCCGACTTGGTCAGCGACCGCACCGGCCCAGGCGTTGTTTACGCGGATGTGGGCCAGCGGCTTTCTGCCGACTCGCTTTACCGGAGTCGCGTTGCGGTCGGGCGCGGATCCCGTGTTGTATTTGCAAAATCCGGCCGGTGTATTGCCGTCGGATCGCCGCGCGATGTTGGACACTTTGAGCAACCTCAACCGCCATCGATTTGACGCGTTGTCGGATCCGGAGATACAGACTCGGATTGCGCAGTACGAAATGGCTTACCGCATGCAAACCAGCGTGCCGGACTTGGTGGAATTGGGTGATGAACCGGCCTCGGTGCTGGAAATGTATGGTCCGGAAGCTCTGAAGCCAGGCACGTTTGCCGCCAGTGCTTTGTTGGCGCGACGGATGGTGGAACGAGGCGTCCGAGCCGTGCAGATTTTGCATCGCGGTTGGGACCAGCACGGCAACATCGCCGGCGACTTGCCGGCCCAATGTCGCGACGTGGATCAAGCGTGTGCGGCACTCCTCAAGGACTTGAAACAACGAGGTTTGTTGGATTCGACGTTGGTGGTCTGGGGCGGCGAGTTCGGACGCACGGTTTATTGCCAAGGTGGTTTGACGCGAGAGAACTACGGCCGAGACCATCACCCCAAGTGCTTCACGATGTGGATGGCTGGCGGTGGCATTCGCGGCGGCGTGGAGTATGGCATCACGGACGACTTCAGTTACAACGTGGTGCAGAACCCCGTCCACATCAACGACATCAACGCGACCTTGCTGCATTGTTTGGGCATCGATCACGAACGGTTCGCCTTCTCGTTCCAAGGCCTAGAACAACGCCTCACCGGAGTCGAACCACAGCGGGTTATTCGAGAAATCGTTAACATGTAGGTCCGCATGTGTTGGGGACAACCCGCTACGAATTGGTGCGTCGCGCAAGTCGCACCGTTCAGCACCCGCTGCCGGATTTCAAAAATTAATTGTCATGACTGAATCGGTTCAGCGAGAGCTGGTTTACCGGCTTCAGCCGACGGGTCGCTGAAGAGAGCGTTTTCTCAACTCCCCGCCGGCTGAAGCCGGTACACCAGCGCTCGCTGAATTGCCGTGATTCAATTCGGGACCATTCCGTTGCCACCATTCAACGGACTTCCGTTGTCTTCAAAAAGGTAATTATTCACGCCCAAAAACGCAGGCCGCCGCAAATCTGCCTGTTGGAACAAGTTCTTAGCGCTAAGTTGGAATTCGCCAAATTCGCTCTGGCCACGCGGTTGACCAACTCGGCACTGTTTTTTCGTGGCCGTTTACAATCATTTCTTGCTTGTACAAACGAAACGGGATACAATTTGGCCATGAACACCCAACCAGAAGAACTTTTAACTGCGGTTTTGTCGCTAGGCGAAATGGAGCGGGCGAGTATCGCGGCGGCCCTGCTGCAAAGTCTGGGTTCGCATCCCAACTCTCCTTCAGATGCAGAATGGGAAGCTGAAATCAGGCGCCGGGTCGAGTCTATTGACCACAACGAAGTTGTCTTAACACCATGGAATGAGGTCATGAATTCGCTACGCGAACGTCGAAATGGATGAGGAACTATTCTTATTCCATCCCGAAGCAGTTGCTGAAGTTCTGAGCGCGTATGACTGGTATGCCGAAATATCGGTCGGTCTGGCTTAACGGTTTCAAATCATGGTCGTAGGGAGTCGATTCAACACCAAGTTGTTTTGCGATGCGTCCTTCCGGCGGCCAAATTCAAACCAGAAGTTTGGGTAGACATCTTGGGCGGCCAAGTCTATGATGTAATGCGCAGGAAAACTGCGCGACTTTCATGCTTATGGAAACCTTCGATGCTCATTCGACTATTTGGACGCAATTTTCGTTCGCTCAAGGAGGATTTTGAACTATCGATGGTCGCTGCCGACCTCACTCGGAGAGAGGACTGCGAACGAGGAGTGATTCACGTTCCAATTACCGGTCTTAGAGAACCACTTTGCTTGCTACGTGCTTTGGCAATCTATGGTTCCAACGCATCTGGTAAATCGGCAATCATAAGCGCTGCCAAGGCACTTTCTTGGCTCGTCAAGCACTCTAGTAAGCGAACTTCGCCGGATGACAAAATCGCTCCGTACGAACCATTTCTTTTGGACGACTCGACTCGGACTAGTCCCGTAATTTTAGGGTGTGATGTCGTCTATGAAAATTCGGTCCTTACTTACGAAGTTGAGTTTTGCAAACATAAGATCCAAACCGAGAGACTGGCGGTTCGCGAAGGCTCCTCTGAATCCGTACTGCTTGACCGCAACGATAGCGGCGAAGTGACAGGTCAATTGATATCCCGCAGCAAGGTTAACAAGTTGTATGTCACGGACATGCAACCCAACGTGACTGTCTTGTCTAAACTCGCACAACACGGCCCCAGTCGCGGCAAGGACTCGGTTCGCTCCTTCCACAAAGCGATTCAGCGCGCCTTGAATTGCGTAGACTACTCCGATGCGACAAGACCTCGGATCTTCTTAGGAAGAGGAAGTCGCGATGAACGATTTGCCGACGATAAGTCTTACCGCAACTGGATCATGGATCATTTGATTCGGCGGGCAGATTTGGGGATCGATGATGTTCTAGTTAAACGGGAGATCATGCCAGTTCCACCGGGCCTCCGAGAACTCCTCGAAAAAGATGGAGATAACATTTCGCCAGACCGCGTCGTCGTTTCATTTATTCATCAGGGGCTGAATCCGCAAGCGATTGAATTCGAAGAAGAGTCAGCGGGAACAAGAAAACTGTTTAATGTGGCTGGTGATTGGTGGATGTTAGCAAACGAGGGGGGCGCTTTGTTTGCCGATGAATTAAGCGCGAGTATTCATCCAAGACTGTTGATGCATATGATTCGAGCGGTGAATTCTCCGCCGAATGATGACATCAAGTCACAATTGATCTTCGCAACTCATGATACAGGGCTCTTGGAGTCGGTGGACGGCGAGCCGCCTGCATTGCGACGTGACCAAGTCTATTTCACGAACAAAGACGCCAACGGCGCGACCGAGTTGTATTCCCTTACGGAATTCAAAGAGGAGGCTCGTCCTGTACACAATATTCGAAAGCGATATTTGTCTGGATTTTACGACGCTTTGCCAAGTGTTGACGAGACCTTGCTATGAACAAGCGGCAGCAATCAAAAAAAGTCTTGTCCAAAAAAGTGGTCGCTTTAAATGAACAGCTTGCACGCAAACGAGGCGTTCGCGAAACTTCCAAGCGATTTTTAATTGTGTGCGAAGATCAAAAATCAGCCGTCAACTACTTTAACGCATTAAAACGTTTCCACAATCTCTCGGCCTCGTCTTGTAGAATCGAACCAACCAACGACAAATTGCGACCGCATGATTAGCACTTTAAGGAAGAGCGGTCTTCCCGAATACCACAAAGGTAAATCCGAATTTGCAACCGTCGTACAAAACGCCAAAATCGCGGCTCAACGTGCTAAAAAACTGCGAGAGCCCGGCCTCGAACGGAAAGACTTGCCCGAAAATCAGAATCCCTGCAGCGAAGTTTACAAGTTGATCGAAGCCCTTGGCATTCTTGATTAGCCGCAAATGAGCGAATTGGTTTGCGGTTCATACAGAATTGCGTTTTAAGCGTGGTTCTTGAACTTGAAGTAGGGTGGGCAACTGTTTACAATGCCAGCATGGCCGGACGGATTTTGACTTTCCTTTTGAGCATTCTTTTACCCATCAGCCCCATGCTGTGTGGGCAATGCCATGGGTCTGCCCGGTGCCAATCTGCGGATTCTGAATGTTGCCGGACCTTGACAGCGGCCGATGCGCTTTCGCAGCCCGAGACATGCTGCCCAGCGAATTGCCCCGGTTCCAATGAAGCACTGAGCCAACGTGGAGCCCAGCGGGATGTCGGCCCGAAGTCGTCGCCTCCGACCGGGCCTCAACGACCTCAACTCCCATGCCGTCACGAACACTGCCGTTCGGCGATCTGTGGACAAAGCGCGGTGACGCTGCGCCGCGTCGATTGGTCGGTAGGAGAGGCTTTAGAGCAATTAGGGTTGCTGCTGAAGGTTTGGACGCCCAGAGCTCCGCTGCGTGAGCCGGACCAAGGGATCTTTCTTACTTTTGCTTCGAATTTCCATTGGGAAGTGAATGCTGGGCCCAGCGGCCGAGCCGCGCGGATCGCGTTTTGTTCTTGGCAGATATAAAAGCCCTCTTTCACAAATCCTGGTCTATCGCTCGCGAGACGTTATTGTTCTCGGACGAAGGATTCTGGATTGCTTCGCGTTGACGTGTCTTTTTTTGATCTAGCGAGTCGTCGCGGCCATGTTCACTTGAACTCAAGGCTTCAGAAGTAGCGGAAGACTTTTTTGCCAATGTTCCAGCTGGGTTTTCTGCCGTGGGATTATGCGGTCCGCAATTTGTGGCGGCGGCCGTCGCGCACGCTTTTGACTCTCATGGCGATCACTGTCGTGGTGCTCTTGGTCATGGTGATCGTCGGCTTGGTGCGCGGCCTAGAAAAATCCTTGGCCACAAGCGGTGATCCTGAGGTGGTGTTGGTCTATTCGATGGGTGCCGAAATGAACTTGGAGGCGTCCGCGATTGCCGCCTCCACACCAGGTCTGCTCACAGCGAACATGTCCAGTATTCGTCACCACATGGGGCAAGTCTGTGTGTCGCCGGAACTCTATTTGGGAACGATCATCCAAACGGAGGATCGGGGCCAAGGTGGATTGGGTTTGATCCGCGGTGTCACGGACGCGGCTCCGCTGGTTCGCCGCCAAGTCATGGTGACCGCCGGACAATGGCCAGGACCCGATGAGATCATGATCGGTCGGTTGGTCGCCGCGAAGTTGGATTGTAATCCGAATGCATTGGCCGTTGGCCGCGAAGTCGAAATCGAAGGTAAGAATTGGAAAATCAGCGGCCACTTCACGGCCCAAGGAGGAGCGTTTGATGCAGAAGTCTGGTGTCGCTTGCCCGATCTCCAAAAAACTCTCAAGCGACAAGATCTTAGCCTGGTCGCGTGTTTGCTCAAACCGAACACACCGCCGACGCAGATCGACGTGTTTTGTAAACAGCGGATCGACTTGGAGCTGAAGGCAATGTCGGAACCGGTGTATTACAAGTCGTTGCAAACGTACTATCAACCTTTGCGATGGCTGGCGTGGATGGTCGCTGGTTTGGTAGCCGGATCGGGAGTCTTCGCAGGCTTGAACTTGATGTATGGAGCGGTCGCGGGCCGAGTCCGCGAATTGGCGACGCTGCAATCGATCGGTTTTCGACGCCGGGCGATTCTATGGAGTTTGTTGCAAGAAGGCGGCTTGTTAGCGGCGGCAGCATCGGTGTTGGCCGGTGCATTGGCAACGATGTTGTTTCATGGGGCGGCCGTTCGCTTCACGATGGGAGCGTTTGCCTTACAAATCGATGCGGTAGCTATTGTCAGTGGCTGTGGGGTGGGGCTGTTGGTTGGAGTGTTGGGGGCATTGCCGCCAGCATGGAAGATTTTAAGAGTACCCGTCGTGTTGGGGCTCAAATGGAGTGTGTGATTTCTTTCGAAAGGAAAACTCAATGTTGTTTCAATCCGTAACTCGTTTCGACTCGCGCGTGTCCGATCAAATGATCGAATTGACTTCGGTCAGTCGTTGGTTGGGGATCGTGGCATTGTGTCTCTTGCTGGGCTGCCAAGGCGATACGGCCGCAATTCCAGAACAAAAGCTTAGCAATGCCGCGTACTTGTTGACTACCGAACCAAGCGAAGCGGTTCCTGTCGGACAAGCTCGAACGACGGCCGAAGATGGCCAATCGTTGACCATCGTCGGTTACATCGGCGGCTCGGAAGCACCTTTTGTTTCGGGCGCGGCCGTGTTCACGATCGTCGATCCCGCCGTTCCGCGTTGCGCCGAGGCCAACGATCCCACACCTTGGGACTATTGCTGCCAACAAGAGGCGCTCAAGACCAACATGGCCACCGTCCAATTTGTAGACGAGGGCGGCGAGATCCTCTATCACGACGCCAAGGCCTGGTTGGGAATCAAGGAATTGGATTTGGTGATGGTGCAAGGGACGGCCAAACGCGACGAAGCGGGAAACTTGATTCTGGCTGCGGAAAAGTTGTATGTCAAACGATAGTGCCTCGACTCAAGAGTTGAATCTTCAAGGCTTGGTCCGCTCGCGAGCGAACGAAACCCCGGCGGCGAATCGACCAAAGGTGTCGCTGGGTCGAACTTTGCGGCGTTTGCTGCCCGTTTTGATCTTGGGCGGGTTCGTGGCGTTGTTGTTTTGGACGACTCGCGAGCAATGGTTGCCCACTCGTGACGTGACGGTGATCCCGGTCGTCATCACTTCCACTCAAGAGCAACGGGCCGGCACGCCGCTGTTTCAAGCGGCTGGTTGGATCGAGCCCAGTCCGTCGGCCGTCAAGGCAACTTCTTTGGCAGATGGCGTGGTCTCCGAGGTCCTGGTCGTGGCTGGGCAAACGGTCGCGGCCGGGCAGCCCATCGCGAAGTTGTTCGACGCCGACGCGCAGTTGGCATTGCGCCGAGCCCAAGCCGTCCGCGACTTGCGACAAGCCGAACTGGACCAAGCGCTGGCGTCGGCATCCGCCGCAGCCCAGCGACTCAAGTACCCCGTCCATTTGCAGGCTGAAGTCGCACAGGGCGAAGCCGCTTTGGCTCGGAGCGAAATCGAATCGGCCAAGTTGCCGTTCTTATTGCAAGCGGCGCAATCGCAATTGACGTTTGCCGAAAAACTGCTCAGCGGTCGCGAAGCCGCGCGAGAATCGTTGGCCGGTCGCTTGGTCGATGAAGCCCAAAACCAACGGGACGCTGCCATCGCTGCCTTGGAGGAATTGCAACAACGGCCCCAACGATTGATCGCCGAACAATCTGCCTTGAGGGACCAAGTCGCGGCGGTCAAACAACAATTGGCCCTGTGCGTCAGCGAACATCAAGCCGTGGCCGAGTCAAACGCGACGGTTGCGGCCGCGCGAGCGCGATTGACCGATGCGGATCTTGATGTCGAACACGCCAATCTGGTCGTCGAACGCATGATCATCCGCGCTCCAATAGCGGGCCGAATACTCGAAAGGCTCGTCGAACCTGGCAGTAGCTTGATGGGGATCGACCGAGGCAGCCGGCATGAAAGTTCCTCAATCGCCACGCTGTATGATCCCGGCGCCTTGCAGGTTCGCGCCGATGTTCGCTTGGAAGATTTTGCCAAGGTCGTTCCTGACCAAGAGATCTTGATTGAAACCGCTTCCTGGCCCAGCGGCCTGCGGGGCCGAGTTCTACTGTCAACGTCCACGGCCAACATTCAAAAGAACACCGTCGAAGTGAAAGTGGCGATCATCGATCCGCCGGACGTGTTACGTCCCGAGATGTTGGTGACCACCACGTTCCTGGCACCCGAAACCACGGCCACCGTCGGTGCCGTCAAAACAGTGAACCGCGTTTTAGTGCCGCGTGAATTGGTTGCAGAGATCGAAGGGCAACCGCATGTGTGGGTCGTCACGCCGGCCCAGCGCGCGGAACATCGAGCCGTGCAGTTGGGCCAACCACACGGCGAAAACTTGATCCAAGTCGTTGCCGGACTGACGCTGACCGACAAGTTGATCGTCGAAGGTCGTCAACAACTGTCGCCCGGCACTCGAGTCCGCCCACGTCCGGCGGACAACTCGCAAAAACTTTGAAATGAACGGAACTCGTTATCAATGCTAAGGAAGCAACATGCCGCTCGTTGAAATTCGCAACCTGACGAAACGGTTTCGCAAAGGCGATGAGGTCATCACGCCTGTCTTGGATTTGGACTTGGATATCGAAGAGGGTGAACTGATTGCCTTGATGGGAAAAAGCGGCACTGGTAAGAGCACGCTTTTGAACTTGATTGCGGGTATCGATCAACCCGACTCGGGCAGCATCGCGGTCGCCGGGACGATGATCACGAGTCTGTCGCGGGGAAAGCTGGCCGATTGGCGAGCGGCCCACTTGGGTTACATCTTCCAGACCCACAATCTCGTTCCAGTGCTTACCGCGTATGAAAACATCGAACTGCCGCTGCTCCTCTTGCCGATGTCCAGCAGCGATCGGCGACGGCGAGTGAACTTCGCCTTAGAAGTTGTCGGACTGACCGATCGAGCGCAGCATTATCCTCGGCAATTGTCCGGCGGTCAGGAACAGCGAGTCGGCGTCGCGCGAGCCATTGTCACGCATCCCACGTTGGTGGTCGCCGACGAACCGACAGGCAACTTGGACGAAGAAACCAGCGGGCAGATCCAAACGCTCCTGCAAGAACTCAATCGGCAACTGGGGATCACGCTGGTCATGGTCACCCACGACGTTGATGTCGCCTCGATCGCCAGCCGACAGTTGCGATTGGAACACGGCCGCGCGGTCGCGCCCATTTCAACCGCTCGGCAAACAGTTCCGGTGCTCGAAACTTCCAACTAACGTATGACTCCATGTTTCGCTTTGCTCCTTATGTTTGGAAAACGCTTTGGCGTCATCGGACTCGCAGTCTGTTAACCGTCAGTGGTGCGTCGGTCGCGATCTTTGTGATGTGCTTTATCGGTTCGATTCAAGAGGGATTGAATCGCATGGTTCAAGGCGAGGACGCGCAACGCCGATTGATTGTCTTTCAAGAGAATCGCTTCTGTCCAACGAGCAGTCGCTTGCCGGAAGATTACGCTCGACAAATCCTGAAAGTTGCGGGAGTGACGGACGTTTTGCCGATCCAAGTGTGGACGAACAACTGCCGAGCGTCGTTGGATGTGGTGGTCGTTCATGGTGTGCCCGCCGCGAAGTTGAAGGAAAATCGAAAGCTGCGGTTGATCGAAGGGCAATGGTCGACGTTTACCAAGCGGACGGATGCCGCCGTGGTCGGGCGACAATTCGCGCGGCGACGCCAAGTGCGCTTGGGTGATCAACTGACCTTTGGCAGCATGTCCGTGCATGTGGCGGGAATCTTCGAGTCGGATTCATCGGCCGAGGAAGACTTGATTTACTGCCACTTGCTGTTCGTGCAATTGGCCGAGAGCCAAGCGGCGGCGGGTTTGGTCACGCAGTTGGAGGTTTGCTTGAACGAAAGCGCCGATCCCGACAGCGTCGCCAAACAGATCGATCAAGCGTTGCGAACTGGTTTGGTTCCCACGACGACGCGTAGAAAAGGTGCGTTTCAAACGGCGACGATCTCGGACCTCGTCGATCTAATTGGTTATGCCTATTGGCTGGGCCTGGCCTGTGTTGGTTTGGTGTTGTCATTGGTGGCGACCACGACGGTGATGTCGGTCCAAGATCGAGTCCAAGAACTTGCGGTGCTGCAGACTCTGGGCGTGCGACCGGGGCGCGTGATGCGAATGATTTTGGCGGAGAGCACACTGTTATGTTTCTGGGGCGGCGTCTTGGGGGTGGGTTTGGCGTGGTCGATTTTGAGTTGGGGTAATTTTTCGGTGGGAGCCGAGGGAGTGGCGATCACGTTGCGGCCCTCCACGGCCATGATTCTCTCTGGCTTGGGAATTTCTTTAGTGTTGGGATCGCTTGCCGGATTCATCCCTGCCTATCAGGCCACTCGTACCAATCTGGTCAGTGCCTTGCGACAGAGTTGAAACTCACAGCTCCACCTGTCCATCGATACACGTCACGCTGTTCCCGCCGACCCAGATGTCACCATTTTTTTCGCGGTTGATGTGGACTCGACCGTGTCGATCTAGGGCGGTGCCTTGGGCCGCGATGTAGTGATCGGGTGCCAGGCTGGATTCGATCAACCACTGGGCCAACGCCGCGTTCAAACTGCCGGTGACTGGGTCTTCGCACAGTCCGTTATTGCCAGGGAAGAATGCTCGCACTTCAAATTGAGTTTCCTGATCGTGTTTTGCTCCGACCAGACCCACCTTGCCGCGCGGTCCAACGGCACCGATGTCCAATCCCGCTAGAATACTGGCGTCTGGTTTCAACGCCAACACTTGCTCGGCACTGCGAAGCATGACCCCACGCCAATTCGGTCCGTTGTCGCACCACGCATGCGCCACGATATCTTCGCGGGCCACACCGAAGCCACGCGCGATCAACTGGACATCGGCCTCGTCCAGTGGTCCGCTCTTGAACCGCGGTGGTGCAGCAAAAGCCAATCGTTCTCCATCGCGACGAGTTTTCACCAGCCCAACGCCACACTCTTGCACGACATGCTCGGCTTGCGGCACGCCGCCGGCTTGCAACCACGCATGGCATGTACCCAAAGTGGGATGACCGGCGAACGGCAGCTCGCGACCAGGACAAAAAATCCGCACTCGATAATCAGCCCCCGCCGCTTGTCCTTCGGCGCTGGGCGGCAAGACAAATGTACACTCGGACAAATTCGTCCAATTCGTAAAGTGTTGCATCGTCGCCGTATCCAAACCCGTGCCGTCCAACACCACGGCTAGCGGATTGCCTCGATAGGGCACTGCGGTGAACACATCAACTTGTTTGAATCGACGAGGCGTCACGTTGGGCTTTCAATTTGGGAACCGGTCGGCTTCTCCGGTGTTGTTTCGTTAGAGTCGTCAAGCTCGCAGCCGAAAGACTTGTCCACGAAAAGCACGAAAGACACGAAAAGGAAGTGGGCGAAGGCTTGACTCTTCAGTTTTATCATTTGAATATTGATTAAGAAACGGGGTATCTGGCATCGTGGCCGTCTGGTTTCTTTCATTCCTCTTTCGTGTATTCGGTGAAGTTCGTGGACAGTATTGATACGTGAGACCATTTCCACGACAACATTCTCAAACCGTTTTCGGATATATTGTTACTTTCACGAAGGGGCAGTGTTTTCGTTGGAGAATCGGACAATGCTTGATCGAAGGCAATGGTTGGCTTGGCTTCCTGGGTTAACGCTGATTCCTGGTTTGGCGTGGCGATCGATATTTGGCTCAACACAAAGAGCGACGGAACCAAACAGTCTAGCCACTGGAACATCGAGTCGCAGTCGCGAAAATTTGATTGTCGCGGAAAACAAACGACCTGGAACTCGGCAATGGATGCTCGAGAAAACAAGAATCGATCCTACGACCCGGTATCGCTGCCCTTGGATCGAAGGTTTTGTGTCGCACGCCAGTATCGAAGCGGGCGAAACGATCCAGTTCTTTGTCAGCACCAACCCGGCCTCGGACTTTACCATCGAGATCTTTCGACTCGGGTGGTACAACGGCGATGGTGGACGCAGCATCGCGAAGCTGGGGCCATTCGCAGGAGTGGTGCAGCCTGATCCACCGGTCGGCGAAAAACGACTGCGAGATTGTGCTTGGCAAGCAAGCGCCGATTGGACTGTCCCGGACGATGCGGTCAGTGGCGTGTACGTGGGCAAGTTGACCGAGCTGACCGAAGGCCTGCAAAGCTATGTGATCTTTATGGTACGCGATGGTCGCCCCGCTGACTTGATTTTTCAATGCAGTGATCACACATGGCATGCCTACAATCGCTGGCCCAACCAGTTCTCACTATACGATGATGGAACCCACGAGTGGTATTGGGGCGGCAAAGTCGAGGTTAGTTTCAATCGTCCTTACGGCAAGTATTGCCAAATCATGGACCAGCCCTTATCGATTGGATCTGGCGATTTTTTTATCTTGGAATTTCCATTTGTGTTCTGGTTGGAACAACATGGCTATGACGTCACCTACTTGTCGAACACGGATACGCATCGCGACGCCTCGACGATACTGCGGGGCAAAGGCTTCTTGTCCATTGGGCACGACGAATATTGGACGATCGAAATGTTTCGCAACGTGCAAGCGGCCGTTCAAGCTGGGGTGAGTGTGGGCTTCTTTTCGGGGAATGCGGTCTGCGGCCGAGTGATCTGGAACGAGGAACATCGTTCGCTTGAACGAGTGGGCGTGTTTGGGCCTCCCGGAGGAACAGGCGAGTTCATTCAAATGGCGTCGTTGATTCACGAACGACCGTACGCCAACGAACTGATCGGTGCCCATAGTACCGGGCCAGTCATCGGCAGTGCGGATTGGGTCTGTGAATTGCCCGATCATTGGGTGTTTGTCGGCACCGGCATGAAACGCGGCGAGGGGATCCCGGGCTTAGTTGGCTGGGAATACCACGGCGATCCAGCTCCGATTCCGGGTTTGGAAATCGTGGCCACGGCTCCAACTTATGGCTCGCCAGGGATGTTGAACGGGGGTGTTTACACGGCAACCGTTTATCCGGGGCCAAAAGGGAACTTCGTGTTCAACGCGTCCACGTGTTGGTGGGCGGATGGGTTGTCCGAACCACCTGGGTACATGCGTCCGACCGCAGCGGTTCCGCCCCAAGGTCCTGATACACGTGTTCAACGGATCACGCACAATGTGCTGCGGAGGATGTTGACTCAGGATTGAAAACGGCGGTGTACTGAGCTTAGGCGGCGAACGCGTCGTGGGACACGACAGACGCATTGAGCGTCGTGGGACACGACACCTACATTGAGCGTCGTGGGACACGACGCCTACGTTGCGGTGCGGAAGTGGTAGAATTAGTGGCGTTCCACCCACAAGAGTTTTGAGATTCGAACATGAATAGTATTCGCAGAGTTATCGGACTGTTGGCCGTTTTGTGCTTTACTTGCGGGGAACCAGCTCACGCAGATCAACCAGTGATGGTTCAACAGCTCGTCGGGACGACAAACTTTACGATTCCGGATGGTTACCGGATAGACTTGGTCGCGGATGAAAAACTAACCACTTGGCCGATGTTGGCCGATTGGGCTGCCAGCGGCGACTTGCTAGTGGTCGAATCGGGCGGAGTGGGAACTCCGATCGAAGAACACAACAAACAATTGCTCCATCGAGTCGTGCGTTTGACTGACACCAATGGCGATGGGCGTTTTGATCAACGCACGGTGGTGGCTGACCAATTGCCGTTTACCGAAGGTGTGTTGTGCGTAGGCGATGATGTCCTGATCACCTCGCCGCCGGTCATTTATCGCTTGTCTCAACCGGATGCGAACGGAGTTTTTCAAAAGCGAGATGTCTGGTTCGATGGGCAAACGTTAACCTGGTGCGCGAACGATTTACACGGACCCTTTTTGGGACGCGACGGTTGGATCTATTGGTGCAAAGGAGCCTTCGGTCAGCAAACTCATGAACTCGTGAACGGACAAGCTCTAAGTTCGACGGCGGCGCATATCTTTCGCCGGCGGCTGGAGGGCGGCCCAATCGAGCCGGTGATGACTGGCGGGATGGACAATCCCAATGGCCTTGCAATATTGCCCAACGGCGAACGATTCTTTACGAGCACGTTTTTGCATCATCCCGGCGGTGGCAAACGGGACGGGATTGTGCATTCGGTCTACGGTGGGTTGCATGGCAAGTCGCATGACGTGTTGAAGGGACACTGGAGCACGGGGCCATTGCTGCCCGTCACGGTGGAATTAGGTGCTGCCGCTCCGGCGGGTTTGACCCATTGGGAATCTGGCTCGGCCCTGTTTCCATTCCCCGGCGATGTCTTGGCGGCAGCGCTTTACAACTTGCAAAAGGTCACTGCTCATCAAATGCGACCTAGCGGGGCGACCTACACCGCAACGTCCTTGGATTTGGTGGTCGCGGATCGAATCGATTTCCATCCCACTGACGTCGTGCCCGACGCGGATGGCAGTTTATTGATCATCGACACGGGTGGATGGTACGATCTTTGCTGCCCCACGTCACGAGTGGATCAAAAGGCGGCCAACGGAGGCATCTATCGCCTGTCGCGAAGCGATGCACCACGCCTATCGCAAGCGAGATCCAATCGACAGTTCAATCCGGAACAAGATTGGTCAGATCGATTGGTGGATCCCCGGCGTTGGATAGCGCGACGAGCCCTGTTGGATCTAGCATTTCTTGATGCCGATGCGAAAGAGAAACTTGGACAGGAATTAGCGACACGACTAGCCGATAGTAACGCCCCAACGCACCATCGACAGTCATGGCTTTGGGCGTTATCAGCACTCGACACAAATCCGGCAAACGAGATTTTGGTTACTACGCTAAAATCGCCTGAATCAGAATTGGCCCATGTCGCGTGTCATGCTATATCGGTCAACCGAATAAACGCTGCCGTCGAAAACTTGGAATGGTTGGTAACGAGCGACAGACCATTGGAGGTTCGCCGGGCAGCTGTTGAAGCTTTGGGCCGAGTGGGGCGGCCAGGATCGGCCAATGTGCTGTTCACCGCAGTCAATAATGGCTTTTCGGATCTGCATTGGCAGCATTCGGTGACCTATGCGCTATTGGAACTTGATTCGGTCGCCGCTTCACGGGCGTTGTTGCTGAAACGGAAAGCGAGCATATGGCAATTCATGACAGCATTTCAAATCTTGGATCAATTGGGGCAAATCGAAGATACGCCCTTGTACTTACTGGTTCTGTTGGTGACTAGTGATGATGATCTGATTCGGGAAAAAGCGGTTTCCCTGATGAGAAGGCACCCAGAGTGGAGCGAAACGTTCTCGCCCTTGCTGCACGATTGGTACGGCGACTTGATGTCCGATCCACAGCGATTGGTCGAAGTCATTGCCGGTTGGCGCGACCAACACGCGGTTCAATCGCTAATTGGCGAATGGTTGGGACAAGCAGTTCAAGTCTCCTCGGCTCAATCACAGCGATTGAATCTAGTTTTGAGTGTCTACCAACACCAACCATTGCGTGCCGAATGGGAGCGATCATTTGCCGACTGGCTGAAACATGCCGACGGCGAGCTCCGGACCGAACTGCTGCGTCTCTTGCGTGAATGCAAATTTTCCAACGACGGTTCATTGGTTGAAACGCTGCGAAACTTAGCGTTGGCGGAAGCGGATTTAGCGCGGCGATTGGACTTGATTGCCGCTCTGCCGGAAGGCCATGATTGGGATTCTACAGCGATTGCCGACTCCATCATTGATGCATTGGACGCCGAGGAATTAGACCTTCAAGTGAGGGCGACCAACGCATTGACTCGTGTTAAAGTAAGCCCGAAACATTCATCGAAACTTTTGGAACGATTGGATCGCCAAACCATCAACACGATCGTACCGGTCGTGGCTGCCATCAGTCGCTCCAATCAAGATGAACTAGACCGGAAGCTGTTGCAAGCCCTGACCACTTTGCCAACGGCAAAATCAATTTCGACCGACCAACTACTCAATCTGTATCAACATCGTTCGGCGGAATTGAAAGCCATGGCTGAAGAGACGATTCAGATAATCCACCGACCATCGGCCGATGTTGCGCGGCAAGTTGAAGAGATGTTGGCGAGACTTCCCAAGGGAAATGCGCTCGATGGCTTGCAAGTGTTTCGCAGTACCAAAGCTCTGTGCAGTGCGTGTCATCGTCTGGGGTACGTGGGCGGTGAACTTGGCCCCGAGCTGTCGACGATTGGAAGCAGTCGTACACGAGCCGCATTGTTGGAAGCGATCCTGTTTCCCAACGCAAGATTGGAGCAAGGTTATCGCACCACCAAGTTTTTGACGACCAACGGGCAAACGTACACGGGTGTCGTCGTCAGGCAACTGGACGCGGAATCGTTTTTGTTGCAAACCGGGGCCGATCAAACCGTCGTGATTCGCAACGACGAGATCGAATTGCAAGAACCGGGTACCGTTTCCATCATGCCGTCGGGGATTGGAGAAGTATTGAGCCCTCAGGAATTAGCGGATCTTTTGGCGATTTTGGAGGCCGCTCGGTAAAATCGCGGTTGTTCAATGTCGTGAACCCTACAATAATTCGAACGATGGATTGTGATCCGTTACCAAGTTGGGTCAGAATTGGTAGCTGTGGATTGCCTACCCAGTCCAGGAAACGAGTCGAGTGTTTCGTTTTTCTTTACTCAAGGAGACTTCGCAATGAAAGTCAATTGGTTCGAGTGGACCAGAACCGGCGGATTGCTGGCGCTGGTCGTCGCTCTGACAACGGGGCCGGTGCCAAATGGCATCGCCAACGATGATGCGTCCAAACGCAAATTCGAATTCGAGCAACCGCAGTTGGTTGTTGCGGACGGGGCGCCGGTCTCGGTCGAAGCGCCGGGCTACGCCAGCCCCACGCTGGTTGATTTGGATGGCGATGGTCGCTTGGACTTGGTTGTCGGTCAGTTCAATGAAGGAGCGATGCAGTTTTTCAAGAACGTTGCCGAACCCGGTCAATCGCCGAAGTTCGCAAAAGGCGAATGGTTGATGACGGAAGGGTCCCGGGCCACTGTGCCTGGGGTTTGGTGATGCACCAGCTCAACTCCACAGTTTGTGGACTGGGACAATGATGGTCGTTTGGACATTCTATCCGGATGCTATTGGACCGACGGCGCGCCGGCGGGACAAATTCAAATTCTCACAGGTGCAGCCGGAATGAAGTTCGCGCCGGCCACTGCGTTGCTCAACGCCGATGGCAAGCCGCTCGAGAATAGCGTGCTCCCGGGCGGCAACAACGATCCGAATATCACCAACAACATCTGCACGCAGCAGCATGCGGTCGACTATGACGGCGATGGCGTGTTGGACATGGTGGTCGGTAGTTTTGGGCCGCACTTCTTCTTCTACAAGAATGAAGGCGACAACAAGAAACCGATGCTAAGTGCAACGCCAGTTCAATTGCCAATAAAGTTATCCGATTACCACTCCGCTCCTCATTTGGTCGACTTGGATGGCGACGGACTGCTGGAGTTTATCTCGGGCAGCTCCAGTGGCAAGGTCTACATCAGTCGCAACGAAGGCACGCGGGCTGAACCTCGTTGGTCGGAATTCCAAGTCCTATTGGATATTCAAAGTGAACATGAAGTTTTCACAACCGACGAAAACGTTGAACCCAAACCGGGTAGCGCGACGCGAGTTTGGGCGACGGATTGGAACGGCGATGGCTTGCTCGATCTGGTCGTGGGCGATTCGATCACCATCTCGTCGCCGGCAGGCGGCTTGAGTAAGGAAGAATTCGAAGCCAAGCGGAAAGAGTGGCAGGACGCCATGCAAAAGGTCCAAGAAGCCATGACTAAGGACAATCTGTCCCAACGCTACTACGAAGCCATGCAATCGGGTGAAGAAGTTGATAAGGACCTGGAATCGGCTTACATGAAAGTCAGCCAGGAAATGAACCAACTTTACTCATCACGTTCCGAATGGATCAAAGAACGACGCACGGGTCACGTTTGGGTGTACCTGCAAAAGGCTAGCCCAACCAGCGTTGGTCCAAATCGTTAAAGGTTAAAGGAGCCTTGAACTGGAATTTCTAAGGTCGCTCGTTGCCGCAGCAACGAGCGACCTTTTTTTGTAGCCGTTCCCCGCGCAAACGCGGGCCGCCGCAAATTTGGCGGCTGGAACGGTTTTCTGACACCAAGTTGAAGCACGCCAAATCTTCTCTGGCCACGCGGTTAACAATACGTGAAGAAGTCCTTTCCGACATCCTATCCCTCATTGCTAGCATCGTCGTGCTGTCATGTTTTGGCTTGCAACCGTCGGAAAATTTTGCTGACACGGCAAATTGAGCGATTTTTCTGGAAATCGGTGTTTTGTAAATTGGGATAAATCTTCAAAATAGCGACACGGCGGATTCTGTTGGGATCCGACGCAGGCATGGATGCCATTCACTAAGATCGAGACTTCGCTTTCAATGGCGGTGTCCGTGCCCGGTCACGCGATGGTCGCGCGTCATGAATAGACGTGCGGGCTCGACGTGATTGAAACAGATTGTTCCCGCGAAAAGTCTGGGTGGCTCTATTTGAGTGATCCAGGGTCCGTTTCGCTGAAATGAAATGACCGGGTATTGATATGGCCAGATCTCGCAGACGAACCATCAGTCGGCAAAGCGGCGATGCTCCGCGTTTCTCTTACGCCACCATTGCGAAGTGGGGATTGATCGCGTTGGGAACCAGTGGCGGCACGTACGGCGTGTTTCAGGTCGCCAACATGTTGCCGAGCGGTGCGGCAGCCGTGACCGACGGTACCGAGGTCGGCCCACATTTGGCAGAAGTGGCGTCGGCATCCAAGCCTCCATTGCCCGACGATGCGGCATCGAGCCTCGGTGACTCACTGCGGACGACGCCGATTGGGATGGCCAGCCACACCAACCCAGCGGATAACGATTCAAGTTCGACGACCGTGGCAGGACTGCCTGCGGCAACTCGTGGACCTGCTTCAACCGGGATGCAAGACGCCCCACCACCTCGCCCAGCCGGCTCACAACCTGGGTCCAGTTTTCCGGCGCTGCCCAACAGTCTCAACGGCGGCAATAGTCTTGACCGCAATCTTGCCAACAGTCTGTCGAATGCAGCGAACAACGGAGCGCCGCCAACGTCACCGGCTCTAGAGCGACCGGGCCTGACGAACCCGTTGGCCCAAGGTCCCGCACCAACCTTACCTTCTGCGCTCCCGAGCGCCCTACCAGCTAACGGCGCTCCTTCGCCATCACCCGCCCCGGGCAATCCGAGCGGGAGCGGAACTCTGGGCTCGACCAATCCAATCGTGAGCGAAACAGGCACGACACCCATCGGGCCTCCACTGCGTCTGCCAAGCAATCCGGCGTCGACTTCCGACAGCTCGTTGGCAGGTGGCGGACCTTCAACAGGTCCTCCCACGAATCCTCCGCCCGCGATTATGAACCCTCCGCGTCTCATCAATCCGGACGCAAATCCTTTGGCTAGTGCCGGCTCGTCGAACTCAACCGGCGGCGGAACCGACACCGGTGCTGCAGTGTCGCCCGGCTTGCCGCCAACGACCATCCAAAATCCAAGCTCCGTCCTCGGGTCCGCGCCGACGCTCGGCGCGACTGGTCCCAACCTCGCTTTATTGGGCGGAGCGCCTTCATCGCCAAACGGTCAAAACCCGGCGACTCCGATGACGCCTTTGGCCAATCCGGGCGTTGGAAGTCCGCCTCTGACCAATCCCCTAGCGTCTGCCTTTGCGGGTTCAACTGGATCAACCGGCGGGCCACCTTCCTCTGGACTTCCCAACGGTGGTCTGGGCGCGAATGGTGCCGACGCGATGAATCCGGGCACGTTTCCAGTTGGCCCAAACGTCAACGCGAATCCATCAACAAGTCTACCGAGTACTCGCCCTACGATCGGGATACCGCAAGAGAATCGACTAGCCGGCGCACCATCGTTGAGTCCCACTGCGCCGCCTTCAACAACGCCAATGACGGGGCCAAGTTCGCTGCCGCGTTCCGGAAGTACAGGGTTGCCGATGGCCGATCCAATGGCCTCTGATCCGCGACGCACTCCAGCGACCCCGGCAACCTATCCGAACCCATCCAATTTCTCGGGCCAAACCGGCATTCCGGCGCCAGAAGGTTCAGTCGCTGGTATCGGTGCAGGCCGAATGGCGTCCGCATTGGTCAGCAATCGTCCCGGTGATCCGCAATGGGAGATTCAACAACAAGCGGCTTTGGTGATCGAGAAGTTGTCTCCCCCATCCGTGCAAGTCAACGTGCCCGCCAAGTTTTTGATGGTCGTGCGCAATGTTGGTCGAGTGCCTGCCGCACAGGTATTGATTCGTGACCGAGTCCCCGAGAAAGCACAGTTGCTGCAAGCCACTCCAAAACCAACGCGACAAGAAGGCGACCTAATGGAATGGGAGCTTCCGGCTCTGGCTCCGGGGGATGCATTTCAGATTCAACTGGATTTATTGCCGACCGAACCGGGCGAGATCGGCAGCGTGGCACAAGTCACTTCGACAGCCGTCGCCGCGACCCGAACGAGAAGCACTCGGCCCCAACTCACCGTCCAGCATACCGCGCCGCCTCAAGCGATGGTCGGTCAAACCGTCGTGATGAACATCATCGTCCGGAACGATGGCGATGGCGTCGCCGAGAACGTCATTCTGCGTGAGTTTGTCCCGGAACAGCTCATGCACCCGGCCGGTAAAGAAATCGAAAACCCGATCGGGACACTCGCGCCCGGACAGACTCGAACACTGCAGTTGCCTTTGGTTGCCAAGACACCAGGGACCGCACGAAACACGATCCGAGTCAGCGGCGACGGAAAATTGTCGGGTGAACATTCGATCGATATTCAAGTCGTCGCGCCGCAGTTGCAAGTATCCGCCGAGGGGCCGGAGCGTCGTTACCTGTCGCGGCCTGCCACCCATCAGTTTCAAGTAAAGAATCATGGCAGCGCCAACGCCTCCAATGTGCAAATGATGGCTCGACTGCCACAAGGCTTGCGTTACGAAAGCTCGACGCCCGAAGGTCGCTACGACCCCAGCCGTCATGCGGTGTTTTGGGCGATGGCTAACTTGCCCAGCAACGCGGATCAACAAGTGTCCCTGACAACCATGCCAATGGCACCAGGCAATCAACCGATCGAATTTCATGCGTTGGCCGACTTGAACCAACCGCAAGTAACCACCAAGGCCCTGGTAGTCGAGCAGATGTCGGAATTGTTCTTTGACATTGATGACTTGCAAGATCCGATCGAAATTGGCACCAACACGATCTACGTGATTCGCGTCGAGAATCAAGGCTCGCAGGTGGCCAACAACGTTGCGGTGGTGGTCGATATTCCCGAGGGGATCGAGCCCTTGAATGTCGAATCGCCCGTCGAGTATCAACTGCAACGCGATGGCCAGAATTCTCGTTTGGTGTTGACTCCAATTGCGACGATGAACCCTCGCGCCCAATTGGTCATTCGACTGGAAGCGCGAGGAATGCGCGAAGGAGACCACCGAATCGAAGTCCGCATGACCAGCGCCCAACGTCCCACGCCCGTCTCCAAACAAGAGAGCACCCAAGTCTACGGCGACCGCTAAACAGCCGCGTTTAACCGCGCCGCAGAGCATGGTTGGACGGGTATCCGACCAACCATGCGTCGCCAAGCGCGTGGGTAGGTACGTTACTGCCACCGCTGACCTCGCATCAGTGGAGCGATGATTCATCACTAAAACTTCGGCGGTTGGAGGCCTTAGCGGTCGAGTCTCACCGTTCTTTAGCGAACAGCGTTCCGCGAGACCGCAATGTTTCTTCCGCAAGTCGCTCCCGATGACGCCGGCTCGAGCGACCATTCGCTTGCCTCGATCCAAGTTCATTCTCGCTTCCGGAGCGATCGGGGCGCTCGCTCTACTATCAGAATCCCGCCGACCCGCTTACGGCATGGCCATGTCCAGCACCGGGCACGAAGTCGCCATCGGGTTGAGAGATTCGCGAGTCGAATTCTGGAAGCTAAGCGAATTGAAATCCAACTCGCGCTGAAATGATGTCGGTCGTCGCTTGTCCGCTTCGTTACCTTCGTTCACGTCTGTTCGAGACCGCAACGGATCACGCCCGCAAGCATTCGCTGTGCGTACCCAATATGCCTGACAGTTGCCTGTCCCCACTTCGGTGTCTGTCCCCAAAAAGTTGTGCCGCACCCAAATTCAAACCTCGCCCCAGAACCGCCCCCGTACCGGTTTATCCGGTCGGAGCGGGAGCTTTGAGGTTAGACAGACAACCCGCGCGGGGAAGCGGTCGAGGCACAACCTTGTTGAGCAAACAAACCCCGCCGAGACCGCAACGGATCACGCCCGCAAGCATTCGCGGTGCGAAACCAATATGCCTGACAG
>JAUXWY010000197.1 GCA_030681235.1 Pirellulaceae bacterium
GACGTGATGGTGGTTTGTCATCTCGATCAGGCCCTTTTGGATTGGGACTATCGTTATTTTTTTGGGCAAGTGATCGTCAAATCGTTAGCGGCAAAGCGGGTGGTTGAGGGCCCCAATTTCTTTTTTGGCAAAGATCGGCTTGGGGATGTCGCCCGATTGCAAGAACTTTGTTTGAGTCATCGGATCGAATCGCAAATTGTAATTCCCGAAGAAATCGACGGACGGATGATCTCCAGTAGTCGCGTCCGACATTGGCTCCGATCCGGCGATCTCGCTCAGGCCAATCGGGCTCTAGGGTGTCCGTTTCGTGTCACTGGAGCGGTTGTGCCGGGCGAGCAGCGCGGCCGAGTCCTCGGATTTCCGACCGCAAATTTGGCCGATGTTCAGACGATGTTGCCCAAAGAAGGAGTGTACGCGGCCTGGACCAAGGTCGGGCGCTGCCCCTATCCTGCGGCGGTCAATATCGGAGTCCCCCTGACCTATAAAAGCCCCCTCAGCCGCGTCGAAGCACACATCCTAGGCTTGTCAGCCAACCTCTACGGGCACACACTTAGTCTCGATTTGTGCGAACGACTCCGCGACGTTCGGCGTTTCGATTCAAGCGACGAATTAAAGCAACAGATCGAAGCCGATGTGGCAACCGTTGAAAAATGGGCCGCAGCGACTCGGACCTTAGTGGCGTAGAGAACAACCCGGCATTTGGCAGTTTGACAGAAGAGATTCAATAGATGAGCATTGATTGGCAACGATTCAAGGATGTCGTATCCCAGGCCCGCAATATTGTCCTGACCAGCCATATCCGTCCCGACTGCGACGCGCTGGGCAGCGAACTGGGTATGGCAGGTCTACTGCGACAGTTGGGGAAATCTGTTCGCATTGTGAATGGCCAATCGACACCGCCCAATTTGCAGTTCCTTGACCCAGAAAGAAAGATACTCGCCATTGATGTTGATCTCACCCGCGAGGAACTGGCCGATTGCGATTTGGTCATTATCTTGGATACGAGCGCTTGGATTCAATTGGGTGCAGTCGGCGATTGGATCAAGGAAAGTGGCGTCAAACGCATCGTGGTCGACCATCACCAAGGTGAGGATGATTTGGACGCGGAGTTGTTCAAGGAGCGCAGCGCGGAAGCAACGGGCGCCATTCTGACGCGGGGAGCCGTGCCGTTAGGTTGCAAGTTGACGGCGGACATCGTCAATCCGTTGTACGCCGCCATCGCGACCGACACGGGCTGGTTTCGTTTTCCATCCGCAAAAGCCGAATGTTATCGGACGGCAGCCGCATTGATAGAAGCAGGCGCGGACCCCAGTTGGGTCTACTCCCAAATTCACGAACAGGAAACGGTCGGTCGAATTCGGTTGCGCGGCGTTGTTCTGGGGCGAGTGCAAACCGAACTGGCTGGCCGGTTGGTTCATACTTGGATCAAGTACGATGACTTTGCCCAGACCGGTGCATTGCCGTCGGACACGGAAGATCTTATCAACTTGGCGTTATCGATTCGCGGCACCGAGTTCGCCGTAATTTTTGTCGAACAAAAGAGCGGCGGCGTCAAAGTGAGCCTTCGCAGTCGCTGCGCACTGAATTGTAATGAGATCGCCGGACAGTTTGGCGGTGGCGGTCACAAAGCCGCTGCCGGTGCGTTTCAAGATAAATCACTGGCAGACGTCCAGGCCACCGTGCTGGAATACGTCCGCGCGCAAGTCGATGGTCTTTGTCCTGCCGCGTCGCACTAAACAACCGAAACGACGGAATTTAAGACCGTCGCTTATTGGTTAGCCCCGCCGTCAGCTCGGCATCAATTCAGCAGCTTGAACGAATCGAGAAACAATTGAACTTTGGCATCAGAAATCCCGCCACCGATCTCCTTCTGGACGAATATGGAAATGCTCCGAGTATTGTCATGCGAACAATATTCTCGATGCACAACCTCACCTACTCGGCCTTTTGTGCGGAATTCGATTCCAGACATTCCGGGAAGTGCAACATCGTGAAGTGATCCCAATAGCATATCCGGTGAATCACGCAGGTCATCCACTGTGTTGGTTGCAATTGCACCAGTGCGTTCAGAGTATATCTCGATAACAAGAGGAGTTTCTTCATCTTGAAAAGTATATCGCGTGACCTTCCACATCCTCAGTTCATCGCTTGAGACTTCCGTCGGATTTCCGGGAGCGGTCACGATGAAACCACCATCTGGGGATTTATACGCTTGCCAGCCATCGGGAAAACTCGGAACTGTACGTGAAACCGAAAGATCATTTGAGTTGAGGTGTTGCTTTGTAGATGACACTTCATCCCGTGTGTCCGTACTGTCAACCTCGCTTCGTTGCTGACATCCAAGTACGAACGTGGCCAAAACGACAATGGCTCCGAATCGCGTGCAGTGTGATATCAAAATATGCTCTCCTCTTGGGGCCAACGGCAGCCGTCACCGGGCCGCCGGAGAAACGCTCACCATTGGCAAGCCGCGCGATCGGCGGCTCCGTGTGCACGGCATTGGTATGCCTGGCATGCCGACTTACTTGTGGGGTGGAAGTCCCCTGTACGAGAACGAGACCCTTTTCGGAAGGACAATTTACCAAATGTGATTTCGAAAAGGAATAAGTACTAGATGAGGGCAACTGCGGAAGGGTGACCGACCGTGGGAAAGAAACCCGCGAAGGTGTGCATCAATGCTGAGTTTGTTGTCGCCGACGACCAAAGGGTCGTTCGGCAACGTTCGCCACTCAGCCGCCTTCTCATCAAAGCTGCGAGGCTACGGACAGAAACTTGATACCAGGCCGGTTCGCCGGGTGAGTCAGCCAACCATGAGTGTGGTAGCCGCCGTCAGCAATGACGGCGGCTACCCGATGTTCCTCAGGTTTCGGCGGTGGGGTATCGCGGTAGGGACGGCCATTGCTGGCCGCCCCCCGCACAGATCCGTACGTGCGGATTTCCCGCATACGGCTCTTACCTTTGATATTGACGTGCAAAGCGTTCTTCAGGAGTTTACTCTCATGGCAAGCTACGACAGACCCAATCGCTCGAAGTAATTCAATGGCTCGATCTACGACCAAATGGCCGAAGATCTGCAACTTACCGACAAGGCCCAACGCAATCAAAAGAAATCGGCCTCAGCGCCAGCGGGGAAGATGTTCGGCCGCCGAACGTTCGAGGCTCTCAAACTCTCGGCGAGCAAAATCGGCATCGAGATAGAAAATTTCAATGGCGTGATCCGACGGGCCAGCTCCGGCGGTATCCACAACCAGGGTCGCGGTCTTCCAACGCCGATCGAAAGGAGATTGACTCAAGCGGAGGATTTGGATTCGGTCGAAAAACGTGCAGCTCAATTTTCGGTACAAGATGCCGCTGCGGAAAACGACGCCAAAATCCGTCCTCGCGTAGCGGAGGCTTTGGCTCCGGCGCCAGGCATACCAGATCTGGTGAGTCGTCAACAATCCGCCGGGCAATAGGCCCCACGCATTCCACCAGTAAACAGAGGCGGCGACGGCGATCACACTAATGATCGCTGCCACACGCATCAAACGCCTGCATGTATTCGCGGCCGCGCCTTGCCAATTCAACTGCTCGTCGGCCAAGCTTAACCCCGGGCGAATCTCGTTTAATATCCTGGGAACCTCTGCGGCCGGAACGACGGGAATGAACCAAGTACGAGCCAAATTCTCGCGACTTTCTTCACCGCCGCCAGCTCCTCCCGCCGTCTCGATTCGAATCGAAACGAAACGGAACCAACCCAAAATCCACGGGCGATGAATGCTGATGAACTGGATTCGTTGCTGCGGGACCGACATGGCGTAGCGACTGACAAGCCCAGCCGAAACGCGAAGATCGTTTCCTTGACGCACCAGCTGGTAGCCAAAGAATCGATAGACGTACCAGACGACTCCCAGCGCCTTCAGCAGGATCAACGCAACGGCGATGAACAACAACACCGACGCCCAATTGTCCAGTAAATCGGTCCAACGCAACCGCATGACTGGAATCCAATTCTCCCATTCCTTCGGGAGCAATTTTTCATGCAGGTCAAATTGGTAAAACGTGCCTAGCGCTACGCCCACCATCAGCCAACCGCGATTGCCCGCCAGACCCGCCAATACCAACCACGTCCAAGGGATTTCCAGGAGCGGCTTCACGATCGGCTCGGCATCCAGTGTCGCTTCCGCCGAATACCGAGCTGAATTTTCAAATTGCTGATTGACGATTGTCCTCGGCGAAGCCCCTGATTGTTCCGGGACAAGCAATGTTTCTTTCGCTTGGGAACCTAAGCCGGCGTTCGATACCAAATTTCGCGATCCGAATACGGCCTGTCGCAGGGCCGCGATTTGCTGTTCTGTCAACACGCGCAGCACGGCTTCGGCTTCCGTCCCACTGGCCGTCTCAATCCGCACTTCGGCCACGCGAAAGATCCGATGCAGCACGTTTTGAGTCAGGTCGATGTTCTGAATTTTGGTCAGCGGGACCGTGCGTTGATTCTTGAAGATCAAGCCCTCGTTGAGGATCAACTCGCCGTTCACCACTTGGTAACGCAACGTGAGATAGCGAAACAACGTTCGCAACATCGCAAGCCCAAAAGCGACTATCGCGATAATGCCCCAAAACCAAGAACCGCTCGCGGCACCCAAGAAACCAAACACAACGGGCATCAACAGCTCGCGGCTATGCGAAGCCAAATCAAAAATGATCGAAGAGAAGTGCAGGAATTGCGGTTCGAGGGCCGGGGCCGTTTGCGAGACGGGGTTCACGTCTGGCAACGCGCGGGCGGGGTCGTTGGCGTCAGCATCGTCGAAATGTGTCGCCTGGTGCTCCTCCGGAGTAGTGTGTGATGGTCCGTTACGAGTCTCGCCGGTGCCGTTCGGTTCAAACGACATCGCCAACTCCCTGTTGCCGGAGCAAGCGATCCCGCAACGTAGCTGCGGTCTCGTAGGCCAATCCATCCAGCTCGACCGACGCATGTTGTGTTCCGGCGGTGTACACCGTTAGCTTGGCCAGTCCCCATTGGCGTTGCAGAGGACCTTGGGTTAGATCAGCGTGTTGCAAGCGAGCCAAAGGAACCGAGATCGTCCGTTTCCAAAAGACGCCCCGCTGAATTTCCAGCCCGACTTGATCCAAACGCCAACGGACGTGCCGATGACTGATGGAAGGCCAACAGAACAGGAACGCGATCAATAGCGACAGCAACAGAACTCCACCCGCCGAAGCACTCATCCAGAGAACTGAAAAGCCCGCGCCAAACCCAGCAAGCACGATGCCAACCAAAGCCGCAACTCCCAGCACAATCGAAATGATCAGGGCCACGACTCTTGAGACTTGAACGTCGCGAGGGTCAAGGGCCTGGTAGATACGATCGATGGAAGCGACTTCTGCAAGCCCATGTGCGAAAGTGGAAACTTGCTCGATGTCGGACACAACGGTTGCAGGCGCGACGATAGAACTCGCATCACTCGCATCACTCGCTAATGGATCGCCAGGAGCAGGAACGGCGTCGGGGTGTCGGGAATATTGGTTTCCAAGCGGTCGGTCATCGAAATTCAAAAAACGACTCCCATTGGACAAACAATGCCGTCTTCGGGCAGCTTCCCAAGACTTTCACTCGCGTACGCAACGGGTGGGAACTCAGCGGCAATCTTGGAGTCTATCCGAAAGGGACGGACCGTGGCAAGGTTCTGATTCATCACAAATGTCTTGACGTGTATCGCTCCCAGGCTTCCCCAGGCGATTGCTTCGCCGAATCTGTAGTTTTCTTTCCGGAAAACGATTCCGTTTTTTCGGAAATCGTCTGCCAATCACCGCAATTCGAATGCTTCCGACGGACGCTTCGACACTACAATAGCGAACTCGGGGACGGCGTCCGGTTGGGTCAGCCGGCCACGAGAAGACCCCGC
This sequence comes from Pirellulaceae bacterium, assembly GCA_030681235.1. Lineage (GTDB taxonomy): Bacteria > Planctomycetota > Planctomycetia > Pirellulales > Pirellulaceae > M30B19. The sequence goes on from JAUXWY010000197.1 coordinate 5,886, forward strand.
ACCACTTCGACCGCAAATGCCATTTTTCCTGAGGAGCTATTTTTTGCCCGATCAACAACCGTACTCGCCCGAGCCCAGCAGCAACGAAGGCTCTCCGACCGCACGTCGGAGGTTCATTCAGGGCAAAGAGCTTTCGCGGTGGTGGAGCGATTGGGGGCGGACGGCATTGCAACCGGCTTCACAGCCGTTATCGTCTCCGGTGAGTTTGGTAGACGCGCCGGCGCAGTGGCGGCCGAACGGCTTTTATTCTCATTTCACGGCCGACGCCATGGCTTGTGCGTGGGAGGTCTTTCTCAATTATGGCCAATACCCGGATGGAGCCGAATTGGCGACTCAGGCGTTGGGCGTCTTGGACCACTGGGAAAGTCAACTGAGCGTGTTTCGCACAGATAGTGAAATCAGCCAAGTAAACCGCCAAGGATACGAACAACCCGTGCCCGTTTCTGAAGCCACACTCGAGGTTCTGGTGGCAGCCGAAAACTTATGGCATTTGACGGAAGGTGCGTTTGATATCACGAGTGGCTCGTTGTCGGAGTGTTGGGGATTTCTTCGTCGCGAAGGTCGCATGCCGAACGATCGTGAACGGGCGGTAGCAATGGAGCCGGTGGGCATGGACAAAGTTCAGTTGAACTTGGAAGATCGCACCGTTCGCCTGCTCCATCCGGGCACCATGTTGAATTTGGGGGGGATTGGCAAAGGATGGACGCTTGAT
>JAUXWY010000209.1 GCA_030681235.1 Pirellulaceae bacterium
CGCTGGGAGGGTATTTATCAATATGAATCTGTCAACGACGTACTGTTTGAAACGAAATTGTCGGAAAAGGTCTGGTATCGCGACCAGCTTTTGAGTGCTTTTACTTCCGATAAAGTGGTCGTCTCAAAACCGTACCAACCCCACGATTTCACATTGTCCGCTTTCGGATTTCCCGAGCCTAGCTATTACGAATCCCCTCGCCCGTGGTGGCTTTACATCTCGATTATCGGTTTGGTCGTTGCAATTGGGGGCGGTATCATGATGAAAAATCGGCGTCGACGGACGAGTTAGCTTTCTCGTTCGGCTTCCATTGTTCTTTTTTGCGTGTTTAAATAAACGGAGGTGCGGAAATGTTTCGACGGCAAACGGCCATATCATTTTATCCGAAAGGATTCACACTCGTCGAGATAATAGTTGTCGTTGGTATAATTGCGCTCCTTATTGGGCTTCTGTTACCGGCAGTGCAAATGGCCCGAGAGGCGGCGCGACTCTCACATTGCCAAAACAACGTCCGACAGATCATGCTCGGAGTGGCGAATTTCGAAGCCGGAAATAAATACTTGCCAACAGGAAAACGGTCTGCAACCGCCAGTGCGTTCCAATCACGAACTTTCCTTCAAGAGTTGCTTCCTTACGTAGAACAACGACCCCTATTTGAGAACGCGGTAACAGATTACCGAATTCTGCCTAGTCCATTCGTTGGACATGGTGGTCTACAAACGCCGTTGGGAATTTATTCCTGTCCAAGTGAGCCAGGATCCGGTGTCGCTCATTGGACTCATCAGGATCGACTTGTTGCAACTACATCTTATTTGGGATGTAATGGCCGAAATTGGGAGTCGTTCGATGGTGTGTTTCTTACAGAATCAAGGATTCGACTTTCAGAAATCTCAGACGGCCTGTCGAACACTTTGGCTATCGGTGAACGTCCCCCGTCGGCCGATTATTGGTATGGATGGTGGTACGCTGGGTTTGGGCAACAAGGCACCGGTTCCTTGGATATGCTACTTGGTACAAACGAGGAAAAAGCTCCGGCTTCGCCCGGTGTCCCCAGCTTTATTGCTGACTGCGATCAAGGGCCGTCACATTTCCAGCCTGGTCGTTTGGATCGACAGTGCGATGTTTTCCACTTTTGGAGTCATCATCCCAATGGAGCGGTATTTGGGCTTGCCGACGGGAGCATTAAATTCTTCGCTTATGAATCGGAGGATATAATGCCTGCACTTGCCAGTCGTGCGGGCCGCGAGGTCTTCTCGTTCCCGTGATTATTTAAAAAAAATATTTTCGGTCGTTACACCAAACAATTGACTGTTTTCGTCCATAATCATTTCCTTTAACGATAAACCTCTGCATTGAAATCGCCACACTATATTAGGTAGGAAATCAAAACGGACATTGAAAAATGCAAATTACCGGCAGCCATTGCTCGCGCATGACACGCTTGAAACTGGAGGTTTGGCACATTTTGAATTTTCCATTCTTCAATAATCATTAATCATTCAGGACAAATCCTAACGCGGTGGCAATCCGATGGCTGAATCCAACAGGAATTCGACTTCACCTGCGGCGACATCGTAGACGGCGCCGATCACCCCAATCTTCCCTTCGCTGGCCAATCGACCCAAGATAGGGCTTTGTTCTACGATTTGCCGAACCGCCTGCACGACGTTATCCTTGGTCACCAATTCAACATATTGATTGAACGACTCGCCTTCGCCCGCTGCCAAACATTGCTCGCGATTGATCGCTGGTGTCACACAATCGACGATCGACCCCAAGTGGCGGCAACCGGTCGCTTGTTCCGGATCGGCGCCCGAGGCACAGAACTTGACCGACGCCGTCACCGCACCACACTTGGTGTGCCCGAGCACGAGAATAAGCTTCGATCCGGCGACCCCGCAGGCGTGCTCCAAACTGCCGAGCACGTTCGGTCCAACCACGTTCCCCGCGATTCGCACGCTAAAGATATCGCCCAAGCCCAAGTCCAGGATGGTTTCGACCGGCGCTCGCGAATCGATACAACTCAATACTGCCGCAAACGGAAATTGCCCTGCACCAGTCGTGGTCAGTTGGGCCGCATAATCCCGGAAATTCGATTCACCTTTTTTGAACCGGACGTTGCCTTCTTGCAGCATGTGCAACACATCCGATGGAGTTAGTTTTTCTTGCAATTCGCGCGTGGAGTAGTCGATGAATTTCGTCTCGTCCTTCAATTCGTAGCGATCGTGAAAACCTCGCAAACTGATTTCCACACCTTGTTTAGGAGCGGTTTTTTCTTTGAAATCTTTCACCAATCGCAACACATCTGGGTCGATGTAATCGGCGTTCTTGGCATCCAGCAAGATATGCGAGCCCGACTTGGCTTCACGCAACGATTGTTCCAACCCGGCTCGAAACAGAAAGCTGGTTTGGTTGGGAAACTCGATGTGCAATAACTCGCCGGTCAAGTGTTTCTCGACAATCTTTCGCATCGGACGACGCAATGAACTGGTGAGAATGAACAGCAAGCTCACACCCAAGCCAATCGACGCACCAATCAATTTCTCGGTGAAGATGATCGCCAAAGCCGTGGCCATGAAGGGTAAGAATTGGTACCGACCTTCACTCCAAATCTCGCGAAACAAATAGGGAGCCGCCAACTTGGTCCCTACGTAGAACAAAACGGCCGCCACACACGCCAGCGGGATCTCGTTCAAGTAGACTGGGATCAAGGCAAAACCGCCTAACAACATCGCCCCGTGGGAAATCGTGGCGAACGAAGTCTTGGCTCCCGTCAACAGGTTGAGATAACCAAACTGCAACCTCGCAGTCAGTGGTAAACCACCGAACAGTCCGCACAGTGCATTGCCGACTCCTTGGGCGATCAATTCGCGGTTGGGAGGGGAGCTTCGTTGTTCGGGGTCCAAGCGATCTACCGCGTCCAATGCCAATAAGGTTTCTAAAGAAGCGACCACCGCGATCAGCATCGCGGCCGCATAAACGGCGGGATTCAACAATTCCCGAACGTCCGGGACAACAATCAATCCCATCCATCGATTGCTCGTGTCCCAAGGACCTAATTGTAAGAAATGACGGGCTTCAAGTCCCCAGGTTGGGTCCATTTGTTTGAGAACAATACTGAGTCCTGTTCCGATCGCGATCGCCAACAATGGCCCCGGCACCACTCGCGCCATCGAGTAACTTCTCTTCAGGATGTCCATGCCATACAAGATCAGCAATGAAACGGCGCTGATCAATGTCGCCGACATAAAAAAGTCGCTGGGGATGCGAAATAGCTCCGAAAAAGTGTTTTGTCGATCCGGTTGCCAAAACGACATTTCGCCCATCGGGTCCACGTCGTGTCCCAACATGTGTGGAATTTGCTTGAGGATCAAAATGATACCAACCGCCGCAATCAACCCGCGAACCACGCTGGATGGGAGAAAGTAAGATAACTTGCCCAAACCGAAGCGACCAAACAAAATTTGAATTCCGCCTGCCAACAACAGTGCTAACAAAAATCGTTCAAACGATGCCAAAACCTGTAACTCGCTGACAATGATCATTCCCAATCCAGCGGAAGGGCCTGTCACACTACATTTCGCGCCGCTGATCGAACCGACGACCAAGCCGCCGATGATCGCGGCGACCAAACCGGCCTGTGGTGGCAGGCCGAGAGTCACGGCAATCCCCACACCAATCGGCGCGGCAATCAAAAATAGAACCATACCCGAAAAGAGGTCATGCAGGAACGCTGGTAAAACTGGCGTTGAAGTTGAATCGAGTTTCATTTGGGGGTCTGAATTATTTTGGCTCATCTGTGTTTATCCGCTAATCGTAGGTCGTGGGAAAGGTTGAGCAAGGCTTATGGAATCAGGTCACTCCAAGAAGTCGGCTTTGCCGTTCGAGGTGTCCAGCATCACCGGGACGATCTTCAAACGTCCGGTTTCGACCATCTGACGGAGCGTTTGACTGTGCTCCAAGATCAGACGAATCGTTCGCCGAATGTGCCGTTCTGCGATACGATTGACCAAGGCCCGTTGTTCATTGGCCGCCATCGATCCGAATCGCGTTGCAGCCTCGACGTCCACCGAATGTGAGATTTCCGCGAGAACCGATTCCAAGTTTTCACAGCCTGCGATGGTCGCCTGATAGTCGGGCTGAGTCACTCGGCGAACCACCAAATCCACCAACAAATTGTCGTACCGGCTCAGGACGACGATCAATTTGATACCGCCGACCATCGCGGCGTACTCCAGACCGCCCGCGGCTTGTGGTGCGAACACCGCACCCGGAATGCGCAGCCCAAACGCGTCGCCGATCCCTAAGTCAAACAGCATTTCGACCGGAGTCTTCGAGTCAATTCCAGTGTAGAAAGCGGCGATCGAACGATGCTTCATCTCGTTGCTCAAATTCGGTCGTAAATCATGATCAATCGGATGACCTTCGACGAACCGCTTGTTCCCCTCTTTCAGCACTTCCTTGACCTGGTCCGGAGTCAAGCTTTCGCGAGCCTCGATGATCGAGTAGTCCACGGTGTCTTCCTGGGTCTTGAATCGATAACGATCCCGAAACCCGATCAATTCCAATTGAATACCACGTACCGGGGCTGTCTTGCTCTGGAACTCGCGAATCATGTTCAGCACATCGGGATCGATGTAGTCCGTACGCCGAGCATCGAGGAGCAAACGACTTCCCGGCCGGGCCTCGCGCATGGCGGAAGCCAAGCTGGCTTTATTCAAAAAGCTCACTTGATTCGCTAACTCGACGTGCAGCAAGTCCCCGTCAATGTGCTTCTCATGAATGATGCGAACCGGACGCCGCACGTTGCTGTACAGAATAAACAGAAGGCTGAGCACCAACCCAATAATGACGCCGATCAAGAGGTCCGTCAACACGATCGAGCCCAGCGTTAAGACGAACGGCAACAGTTGATAACGCCCCTCTTTGGCCATCGCCTGAAACAACGCGGGGCTGGCCAATTTATATCCCGTCATCAACAAGATCGCCGCCAAACACGACAATGGAATCAAATTCAAGAGCCAAGGGATTGCCAGCACACAACCGAACAGAAAAATACCGTGAATAATGGCCGATAGTTTGGTCTCACCCCCAGCGTTGACATTGACCGAGCCCCGAATCACGACGCTGGTTACCGGCAGGCCACCAATCAGTCCGCAACAAACGTTGCCCACCCCTTGCGCGACCAGTTCCCGATTCGGTGGCGACACTCGTTGCTTCTTATCCAATTTGTCGACCGCGTCCAAGTTCAACAGCGTTTCCAACGAAGCCACGATTGCCAACGTCACAGCGGCCACGTACACGGCTGAATTGCTCCATTGAGAAAAATCCGGCAGACGAGCAAACCCGCGCACATCTTCCCAACTTGTAGCGGTTGG
>JAUXWY010000188.1 GCA_030681235.1 Pirellulaceae bacterium
CCGCAAAGTCGGCGCTGTCAAGTTCAACGCCACGTCGTTGGAAGAGATCGCGCGAGAAACCGATAGCGATCTGAAGGTCACGCACGGCGCCGGTCGTCAATTCAAGATCGACAAAGCGTCGGATGAAGTGAAGGTGAATCACAAGTGGACCGACAAGCAAGTCAGCAGTCGCAGCGAACACCGCGAATACGCCGCTCCGACCGCTGCTCCATCCACCACCATGGCGTCCCTTCGCACGACCAGCCCCACATCGAGTCAATCGTTGTTGGGCAATCAACCGTCGGGCAGTTCGATCATTTCGGAATCGATCCACAACACTTTTTACAACTCGCCATTGTCCGACGTCACCAAGACCGTCAAGAACTGGGTCGCGCCGTATGAATCGGACGGCAGATGTGGGGATACATTGAAAAGCTGATGCTTTCGCGACCGGAACTGTGGATTCTGCGGATTTGTCAGCGACTTTGGGAAACCAGGGTAGAAACCAGGGGGACACTCATAGAAACCAGGGTAGAAACCAGGGGGACACCGAAGATGGGACCAGTGATGTCGATTGCACAAGATGCTCAAACGGGAGCGTTGAGCATGATTTGCCGCAATCAAACGTCATTACCGAGTCAGTTGAGCGCGCAGATTGTGCTTCTCGATTGTCATCTGCGCCAGCGTACTTGAAGGCACCGAGAGGCCCCGTGAGGGCGGTAGGATTTCTCAGGATCCTCAGCCGAAAAATGAAAAATGCTCCAAATCAAGGCCGAAAAACGCAGTCACCGCAGATGTGACCGATGAGAGTATCGGACTCGAACTGAGTTCGTTTCGAAAATTGGTCGTCAACTGATTCAGTTTTGGATTGCCGTTCGTTAAACTGATGGGGAAGAAAAGGGGACGAGAAGAAAAGGCGACGGGGGTCGGAAGAAGAAAAGGGGACGGGAGCAACTGCAAGATGTCCGGCAATTAGCGACTTGCGGCAGTGTTGTTGCGGTCTCGGGAGAGGTTTGCTTGCTAAAAGAGATTTGGGCTCGACCGCTAAAACTCTGGCGGCCTTTGTGTGTAGCAAGAAACCTAACCATCCGCCGAGCAGGTCGGCGGGATTCTCATAGTAGAGCGAGCGCCCCGATCGCTCCGGAAGCAAGTCAGCGCGACGCAGAGGTAGCGGGACGGTGCCCGGTCGCAGCCACCAACTGGCCAAGCGTCCAACTCTAGCGCCAACACCACAACGTTCGCCACGGTATCCACCCAATCCTCGGCCGAGGCCCTCCTTTTCCCCACGGCATCTCGATCCGAGGTGATTGATCATGCCTGGGAGCGGATCGGCGTCACGGGCAATCACCTGAACTGGCACTCTTGCTAAACTTCAAAAACGCAAAACTGGACTGGAAGCGAGTGGTGCGGTAGTGTCTTTACCACGGATATCACGGATAACGCGGATAAAATCGAAAACGCAAACTTGCCGCGCTCGACGATTTTAAAAAGATCCCTACTGCGCCATGGCAAGAAAAGGGGACGGGGTTCGGACGGGCGTCGTTTTTTGATATTATCGGTTAGCTAAGACCCGACACCTTGGGTTTCAAGGTGATGGTGATTGGCCTGCATGATGCGATCCAACCACATTTGCAAATCCAATTTATTCAATTCGAACTCGACTCGAATCTCCGCTGAGACATACTTGAACTTGCGAGAAAACTTCCATTGACGCGGATAACTGGGTGGGCCAATCAACACAATTCGATGGCCATGAAGTACTGGGATTTCCGCGGGCGTGTGCTCGTTCCAAAGCCAATGCTTGTTGGCGGTCAAATCCTTGGGCTCGGGAAGGCGTTGCATTTCGGTGAGCGCATGATACGTGTAGACATTCCAAGCTCCATGAACTTCGTCCGTCACTTCGCACGGGCCGATTCCTTTAGCACATTGAACCACGTCATGACTCACCAGCGGCTTGCCGAACACTACTTGGTGAGCAAAGGCATCCATCAATAGTGTGATAAAGTGAGCGTTGTCGACGATACCTCCGAACTTGGCGACGAATCCGCGTTTGTTCGCCAAATCAATAAAGATCAACGGCTCATTCTCCAACAGATTGAGCACGACTTTCAGATCCGCAACCGTTCTGCTCCATCGAACCATCGGCAAGATTTGTTCTTCCAAATGCTTCCAGACCTTGCGACGGCTGTCCACTTGTTGGCCATAGACTTGAAATGCCAAGTGACAGAAACGTTCGATGGTCCTAAGACTTCCAACCGACTTGGGTAGCTTGACCGATAGTTGTCGAATTGCAGATTCGGTCCACCGCCGGGCCTTTTCTGGATCTTCAATGGTGGCTAACTTCGGCGCCAACTTCTTTTCTAGCTTTGCAGCCAAGGGCAGGGTGGCTTCGAGGGCTCGCTTGAGGCCACTGGCCAAAGGCCGCACCAACTCCCGCGAATCGCAGCCACTCTCAACCATGGCCTGACAAACCTCAGCCACCCAAGACGCCCGCGAAACATTCCGACTCGCCAACGCCGGAGCCAAAATCAGCAACGACTCGTTGGCTTCTCGTTTGACGCAGTCCTTTAACGAATGAGTAAACTCCAACAACAGCAGACGAAAGTCACGAGCTGAGATGGAACTATCTTCGATCCGTTCGACAATTTTAATAGCAAATGGATTTTGCATCTCGCACCCTTCACACGAAACCGAACTTCAACCAAACTGAACCAATTAGCGAGCGGCCAAATCGGCTCTACCGTATTCTATCGCCCCCAAACATCCAAATCCAGTGACAAGCTTCAGCGAAACTCGTCGATTTTCGGTTATTTATTCGACGGACAGGCTGAGAAAATTGACCCGAGAGCCAAGAGCCATTACAATGCCGCCGCTGCAGCTTCATCGTCGGAATTGTCCCGCAGGAGCATTCCAATTTCCAATTCCGAACATCGCAACATCCAAACCGAATTTCGATGGTTGCGAGTACACAAACACCTTTTAGCGAACGCTGGTGTACCGGCTTTAGCCGGCGGGAAGTGTGAAA
>JAUXWY010000220.1 GCA_030681235.1 Pirellulaceae bacterium
CCAACCCCGAGCGTAGTAATCTGCTGGGATGGCACGAACTTCACTACAACAAAAGCTGCTGTTTCCAATCCTGACCGCCGTGCTGTTGGCGACGGTGGTGATTTCTGTTTTAGCCTATGGATTGGCCAAGTCCAACGCGGAAGCAGAGTGGGATTTGCGTTTTCGCGCGATTGGTCACTTGGTGGACCGCGAGAACATTCCTCTGGCTCAGAACGTCTTGCAATTGCTGGCGAACCTGACATCTGCTCACTGGATCGCGATCGGATCGGACGGATCGCGGTTGGCAGTGGTGTCGCCGGCCGAAGTCAATTCGAAAATTGCTACAGCTGGCGACGACCAGTGGAAAGTTCTGGTAGGTCGAGTGCCGGAATGGTCGCCCGATCAACCATCGCTGCGGATTCGGCTGGGCGAGAATTGGTTTCGTGGCGTTCGCCTGAGTCGCAAGTTCCCGCGCGCTCGACCTGACGGGACGACCGTTTCTGCGTTGGTGATTTTGATCGACGATTCGCAGCCGCAGCAAACCATCGTCCAGTCGATTGTATTGCCGATCTTGGTGGGCATGGTAGCGATTGGAATCATGACGATCGTCACATTTTGGACGACTTCGCGTTGGGCCCAACGGATTGTTCGCTTGCAAAAAGAAGTGAACGCCATTGCCACGGGACAGTTCCAGACGACAATTCACTGGGAGGGCGAAGACGAGCTGAGCCGTTTGTCGCAAGATGTCACCGAGATGTCGAAGCAACTGTCTGAGTCGTGGCAAAAACTGCGCCGACTCCATGGCCAGCAGATGTTGCACAACTTGTCGGGCGGCATGGCTCACAACTTACGAAATACGCTCACGGGTGCTCGGATGGCCATCGAACTGGCGTCGGATGCTGTGGAAGCTGTGCAAGCGAATCCTTCGCCTCCGAACAACTTGATCAAGCAGCGACTGGAGGTGGCGATTCGTCAAATCGAACAAGCCGAAGCCTACATCAAAAGGATTTTATTGTTGGCTCAAGGACATCCGACGGTCGGTAGTCGCATGACAATGGCCCATTGCATTCAGACCTTGCAGACGATGTTGGATACGACCGCTGCTCATCGGCAAAAGCGATTGACCTGGGCATTGGACGGGCCGCTTGAAGACTACGAAGTTCGTGATGGCGAAACGCTAGTGGCGGCGATTAGCAACTTGGTTTGGAATGGTCTGGAAGCCGGAACAGACGTTGTCGTGCAAGTTTTTTTGCAAACAGATAACCACATTGGCCGAATGGTGGTTTCGGACAATGGCCCTGGATTGGCGAGTGAAGTCGCTGACACTTTGTTCGAACCATTCGTCACGACGAAACCCGACGGCAGTGGCCTGGGGTTGGCTTATGTCGCTCGGGCAGCCCAATTGTTGGGTGGCACGGTGACGTGGCGACGTCACGAAGGCCGGACCGAGTTTGAATTCACCTTTGTCGTTGAAGAAAAAAGCAATTCATGAAAACCGTGTTAGTGATTGACGACGAACCGACCATCTGTTGGGGCTTCCAGAATCTTTTAGGTACTGACGACGTGTCGGTCCTTGTTGCCGGTTCAGGGGAAGCTGGCTTGGAACTGGCTCGGCAAAATCCAATCGACTTGATCTTGTTGGATATTCGCTTGCCTGACGTATCCGGATTGGATTTGATCGAACCTTTGAAGGCCATCGCTCCGCAAGCCTCCATCATCGCGATGACCGCTCATGGCGAGTTGGAAATTGCGGTTGAAGCGGTCAACAAAGGTGTGATCGATTATTTGCACAAACCGTTTCGCTTGGCGGATGCGTTGGCGGCCTGCCAGCGGGCGTTTGAATTGCAGCAGCCATTGACTAGCCCCGAGTCTTCGCAAGTGCTATTGCCCGCTGGAGGCGAAACGAACCGAACTCCAGCCTTGGTCGGCCAATCGTCGGCGATGCAAAAACTGTTTCATCAAATTGCCTTGATCGCCGACAGTGATTTGTCGGTTCTGATTGTCGGTGAAACGGGAACCGGCAAAGAACTTGTAGCCCAAGCGATTGTACGGCATAGTCGGAGACGTGATCGACCGTTTATCGGTGTGGCGCCGGTGGCGTACAATCCGGACTTGTTGGAAAGCGAATTGTTCGGACATGTTCGAGGTGCATTTACTGGGGCGGAGCAGTCGCGTCCAGGACTGTTTGAGGCGGCGATGGGCGGCACCATCCTGTTGGACGAAATTGGAGATTTACCGCTGGGGGCTCAAGTGAAGTTATTGCGAGTCTTGGAGCAAAAATCGTTTAGCCGAGTTGGCGAAACGGAAACGCGACCGTGTGATGTTCGCGTTTTGGCCGCGACCAATTCCGATTTACGAGAAGCGGTCAGGGCAGGGCGTTTTCGAGAAGATTTACTGTACCGGATCGGTGCGGTCGTCTTGGAGTTGCCACCACTGCGCGATCGGCGTGAAGATATCGAGCCGCTGGTCAAACATTTTCTGCAACAATCCGGCTACGACATCCAGCGTTACGGACTGGCTCCAGCCATCATCGAGTCGTTGCAACGGCGACCTTGGCCTGGGAATGTTCGTGAATTACGAAATGCCGTGCAACGAGCCGTGGTGATGGCGCGGCAACGTGCCTTGGTCCCCAACGATTTTGAATTTGCGACGCGACCAACGACCCCAGACCAAGAAGCGACGTTAACCCGAGCCATTCAGAGTTGGGTCGAGGACGCGCTTACATTGAAGGACACCAGTGCGGCGACCACACTTCCTGCGAACCCAGGCGAGCGTTTGTACGATCGGTTCATGGCCCTGGCGGAGCCGATCCTGTTCCGAACCGTTTTAGAATCGTTGAATGGCAATCGTTCAGCGGCGGCCGATCTCTTGGGGCTGCATCGGGCGACCTTGCGCGAGCGATTGTCGCGGTACGGTATTGACGATTCGAATCGACGTTAAGAAAAAGGAACCATCAGTCGGCAGCGTATTTATATCACTTCCCGCGCGTACGAAAATACTTTCTCCACTATCCATGATGCCCACCCATCTTTTGCAAGTAGGCTTCAACCCACGTTTGTTCGGCTTCCGTTAGCGGTGGGTCGGGAGCTTGGGAATAATCGATCTCGTTGCCGTAGCGGCCTCGTTCGTAAGCTTGGTTCACAAGCGGCTGGAGCGATAGAAGTACATCGGCGTCGGTGGGGCGAAGCGGAATGCGGATTGTCGGCAAAGGCCGCGAGAAACTCGCGGAGTAAAGTTCGGCTTCCATCAGATTCTCCGCTCGGACCACACTTACCCGATAAGGATGCCGCAGCGATTCGGGGTACAAATCTTGTGGCGTCGCCATCACCCAACCGCCGGCTCGCAAGAGGTCGATCTCGACAAGGTTCACACCGGCTTCCAGCAATTCTTGTTTGGCGAGATATTGTCGGCGTCCGGCGGATGTGGCCTTGTTCGATAGACTCAAGAACTCAATCGCTGTAACCACTTTTCGCCCCGAGCTGCTGTCCAAAATCCGAATGCATCTCAGCTTCTGTGGTGGTCGCACTCGGAGCACTCGGATGGGTTCTTCGGACACAAACATGGAACCTGACGAATCGCCATCACCCAAGATGTTCGACCGATCAACAATCGATACCTCCGGCGCTATGTTTCGTCCACGGACTTCATCTTCATCCATTTCGTCGACCGACAAATACTCTTCGACACGCGCTTGCAAGTCTTCGGGTAGCTGTTCCTGAATCGCATCGCAAGAATACGTCGTCAATCGAGCATGAACATCCCGCCAGGATTTCTCCAACCACGGGTTCATGCCTGGAAATGGATTTGTCCGAAATTGCATCAAAACCACTCCTATGCAGAATCAGGCAACCGAACAATTTCTTGTGCGAAGCGTTTAGAACAAGCGAGGTTGAGTGACTTGCCCCGAGTTGTCCGAGCCGGAAGAGTCGTCCGGGGTCGCTGGTCGGGAACGACGTTTGGGGCGTTCGCCGCCGTCATCACCGACGGTCGATGTCCCCGTTTTTTTTGTACCCGCCGTAGACGTGCGTCGCGAGGCGCCCTCAACTTGCTCGGCCGAGGCCGATGCGTCGAATGCTTCCCATTGGACTTGTCCGTCGGCGTCCACTTTGGTCAGAATGCGAATTTGCTGTTCGACTTCTTGGAGGCCTTGGTAACAAGTTTTCAGCCACCGAACGCCCTGTTCGTAGGCTTGCAAGGATTGGGAAAGCGTCAAGTTCCCTTGTTCCAACTGGCTGACGGATTGTTGCAACTTGGCGTAGGCCGATTCGAATTGTTCGGCCGCTTGTCCAGCTTGTGGCGACAACGGGGTCGATGATTGGTCCGCTTGGTTTTGGCTCATGGGCAACTCGCGTGAGAAGACGTGGTTCGCTGTATAGCCTAACACGACTGGGCTGCGGACCCAAGGACAAGTATGCTTTCATGTCGGGTGGGCGTCGTGTAGGTCCACGTTCTGGCAAACGGAGCCACCGTCCACGTTCTGGCGAGCGTCGCAACCGTCGCCAGACAGTGGATCTTTTGATGATGCGGGTTGGACGGGAGATGGATCTTGAACGACGACACGGAACCAAAATACAAAACGATCTCGGAACTGACGCAGGAAATCCGGGACACGCTTGAGGGCGATTTTTCGCAAGTGACGGTCTGCGGCGAAGTCTCCGGGTTCAGCGCTCCAAGATCGGGCCACTGGTATCTGACCCTCAAAGACGACGAATCACAGATTGCGGCCGTCGTCTGGCGGAGCACCGTGCAGCGAGTTCGGTTTCCGGTCGAAGACGGGACTCAAGTTGTCGTCAGTGGTCGGCTGACGGTCTATCCACCGCGAGGCAGTTACCAATTGGTCATCGAGCAGATCCAGCCGTTGGGCGAAGGATCGTGGCGGGCCAAGTTCCGGCGACTGTACGAAAAATTGGCGGCGGAGGGCTTGTTCGATGCCAGCCTCAAGAAGGCTATTCCTCAGATTCCTCGCCGAGTCGTGGTGATCACCAGTCCATCAGGGGCAGCGATCCGCGACTTTCTACAAGTGGCCCAGCGTCGCTGGCGGGGAAGCCAAATCGTGATCCTTCCGACCAAAGTCCAGGGCCAGGGTGCCGGCGAGCAATTGGCGGCGGCTGTCGGCTTGGCCAATCGTCTTCGCCCGTCACCGGATGTCATCGTGATCACTCGAGGGGGAGGCAGCGTTGAGGATCTGTGGGAGTTCAACCATGAAGGTCTGGTTCGCTCGATTGCGGCCAGTCGCATCCCCGTCGTTTCTGGAGTTGGGCACGAAATCGATGTCACTTTGTGCGATTTAGCGGCAGATCTGCGAGCGTTGACACCCTCCGAAGCTGCAGAACGGGTTTTTCCTGATCAGCAGGCATTGGTCGAAAGCTTGTGGGATTTCCAGAATCGTTTGGTGCAAGGCTTGCGGAGACGCGGGTTCGAAGCCCAGCAACAAGTCGACCGATTGGCCAACAGCCGAGTCCTCCGTCGTCCTTTGGATACCCTGCTGCAACATGCGCAACGATTGGACGACCGATCGGCTCGGCTCCAGTGGTTGATGGAGAACGACCAACAGCGCCGGTTGCAGAAATTGCAGGGCATGGCCGGAAAGCTGGAGGCGTTGAGTCCATTGCAAGTGCTGAGTCGGGGATACTCCGTCTCACTCGATCAAAACGGGCGGACGCTGTTGGCCGTCGATCAGGTCCAAAGTGGCGATCTAATCACCACTCGGCTACATCAAGGCTCGCTCGTCTCGCAGGTCCAGCAAGTGCTCATGGCAGAAGACGATGGACCGGGAACGTTTGGAACTGAACACCATAAGCCCGATAGGCAGGGTAGCTATGGTGATTGAGTGGGTAGGCGACAAAGTTAATGGAGTTCGAGACATTGCCGACCAGGTTGACTTCACGAACATACTGCATCGGTTGGTCGGTTGGCACATGGACTCGGCGATCGATCCCAAACGATTCTGGAAGAAGTGAAGGCGGCGGAGCGACCGACGAACCGTAGGGGGCGGGTACTGGCGGAAGTGCTGGAGCTACCGATGGAGCGCCAAAGTAATGACTTGGGACGCTGGGAAGACCGGGCCAATAGTGGTAATGATCCACATACATCGGCACAACTTGGATGTGCACTGGGACGTGCACGAACGCGGGCTGGAACGGATTGATCACGGGCGGCGGAGGAGACGGGCGGCGAAACGTGCGGCTGAGTGAAGAACCCGGCGCTCGATCTCTTCCAACACGACCGTTGCCTTGGCCAGCAGCCTCGGCTTTGGGCTTGGCTCGGTTGTTTAGTCCAACCCAAGTAACGGAGTAT
>JAUXWY010000229.1 GCA_030681235.1 Pirellulaceae bacterium
GCTGAAAAGAGCGTTTTTACCGCTCCAGCCGGCTAAAGCCGGTACACCAGCGCTCGCTCAAATGCCTTTGAGTACATCGAAGTTTTGAATGCTCGATAGCTTGGGACACCAGCGCTCGCTCAAATGCCTTTGAGTACATCGAAGTTTTGAATGCTCGATAGCTTGGTACACCAGCGCTCGCTAAAATGCCTTTGAGTACATCGAAGTTTTGAATGAGAAGAGAGAGTTTGATCATGAATCCAGTGCAACGAAATGAGCTTGAACAACGTCGGATGTTTTTGGGGCAGTTGGGCATTGGGAGCATGGCGCTGCAATCGTTGCTTGAGCCCGCACAGGTCTGGGGTCGGTCGCCGAGCGACGTTCGGCAAGATGAAAAGTCACGCGGCCTGTTGGGACTTCCTCATTTCAAACCGCGAGCCAAACGTGTGGTCTGCTTGTTTCAGTCCGGTGGTTTGTCGCATGTGGATCTGTTCGATGACAAGCCGACGTTGCATCAACATGCGGGGCAAGATTTGCCGCCATCGGTTCGCGGTGACCAGCGTTTGACGGGTATGACCTCGGGTCAAGCGGCTTATCCCGTCGGCCCGGCCATTGGTGGCGGTAAGAAATGTGGGAATGGAGGACTGTGGCTCAGCGACCTGCTGCCAAACTTGCAAACGGTGGCCGACGAGCTTTGTGTCGTGAAGTCCGTTCATTCGGAAGCGATCAATCATGACCCGGCGATCACCTACTTCAATACCGGGAATCAACAACCGGGTTACGCCAGCATGGGCGCGTGGATCAGCTACGGGTTGGGGAGCGAAAACGCCAACCTGCCGACCTTTATTTCGATGGTCTCGCAGGGGACTGGGAAGAACCCCGGCCAGCCGGTTTTTTCTCGGTTGTGGGGGAGTGGATTTTTGCCCTCGTCGCACCAAGGCGTTGGACTGCGACCGGGTGCCAGTCCGGTTCCGTATCTGAGCAATCCGGCGGGCGTCAGTCGGGATCAACGGCGACAACTCTTGGACGACATGCAGGAGTTGAATCGCGGCTTTGCGAACGTCAGTGGTGATCCGGAGACTTTGGCTCGGATCGATGCGTACGAAATGGCTTTTCGGATGCAAGTGTCCGTACCGGAGTTGACCGATACCAGCAACGAATCCGCCGAATCTTTGGCCGCCTACGGCCCCGATGTGCAACGACCGGGCAGTTATGCCGCCAACTGCTTGCTCGCGCGGCGATTGTTGGAACGCGACGTCCGATTTGTGCAGCTGTTCCATCGCGGGTGGGACCAACACATTGCCTTGGGTCAACAATTGCCGCGACAATGTCGAGACGTTGATCAGCCGACGGCGGCATTGCTGAAAGACTTGAAACAGCGTGGGCTATTGGAGGACACCTTGGTGCTGTTTTGGACCGAATTTGGTCGCACCGTGTTCGGCCAAGGAGCGTATGGAGATCCGGGTATGGGTCGCGATCATCACGGTCGTTGCTTTTCGGTGTGGATGGCGGGCGGCGGAGTTCGGGGCGGCATCGAGTACGGGGCGACCGACGAGTTTTGCTACAACATTGTCGAAAATCCCGTGCATTTGCGGGACTTGCATGCGACGGTCCTGCATTGTTTGGGAATTGAGCACACCAAACTCAGCGTGCCATTTCGTGGTCTCAATGTCCGGCTAACGGGAGTGGAAGAGGCCCACGTGGTCCACCCGATCCTAGTCGGATGAGTAGTTCATTGCGGGATCGTTCGACGGGACGCCGCTGGCGGAGAATGCGTGAATTCGTGAATTCGGATGAAGGTTCGTGTGGCAAATCGGTGAATGTGGTGAGTCGCTTGCCGTTTCGGGGCCGTTTTTGCTGTTTGGGTTTGGGATTTTTGCGAGGCTGATATAGAGTATCGGTCATGCGAAAGGCGACACATTTACAATTTGATCAAGGCACGCTGGTGCTACGTGAGTGGACGCAAGCGGGGGTTGAATCGGTCTTTGGCGAAGAACATCCATGGAAATGGGATCAGCGGGCCGACGCGTTTCGGTGCGAGGCTTGGCACTATGCTGCGATTCAAGCTCGATTGACATTGCGAGCTTGGGAGGTCGAGGACTGGGCATCGGCTTGGCCGGTTGTTGACTATCCGGAGAATCACTTGCCCCCGCCGCGGCCACAGCAACATGCCGCCATCGATCATTGGTTACCCCAACGCCGCGGTGTCGTCGTGATGCCGACCGGGACGGGCAAAACGGAAGTGGCTTTGCACTTGATGGCTCGGTTGCCGGTTGCCACGCTGATTGTTTCGCCGGTTCGGGACTTGATGTATCAATGGCATCGGCGGATTCAGCAAGGTCTGGGGTATGACGCAGGGGTTATTGGCGATAACTCGTTTGATGTTCGTCCCGTTTCGGTCACGACGTACGATAGCGCCGCGATACACGCGGCGACGCTGGGAAATCGCTTTCAGTTGTTGATCTTTGACGAGTGCCATCATTTGCCGGGCGAATTTCGGCGTGATGCGGCTCGCATGTCGCTGGCTCCATGGCGTCTGGGATTGACGGCAACTCCGGAACGCTCTGATGGCAGGCAGGCGGATTTGAGTTGGTTGATTGGGCCTACTGTGTACAACTTACCGTTGGCCGAGGTCAGTGGCACGGTGTTGGCGGATTATGAGGTGTTTCGAATTCCCGTGTATTTGAACGCCCAGGAACAAACTCGATACGACCAACTTTCCAATACAGTTCGCGACTACGTCTATCAACGGAAACAGGAAGACCCTCTTTTTCGTTGGAGCGAACTGTGTGCGGAGTCGGCGTTGGACCCGTCCGCGCGGGCTGCGGTGGCGGCGTTCCGGCAGAAGCAATCGATCGAGGACCGGGCCTCGGAAAAACTGCGAGTCCTGGAAGACCTCTTTCGGCTTCATCGGGGTACGCCGATGATTGTGTTTACAGGCTCGAATGCGATGGCGTTCGAAATTTCACGCAGGTTCTTGCTACCGTGTCTGTTGAGTCACTGTGGCAAGAAGGAGCGGGCGGAGATCCTCGGTGGCTTGCAAGACGGAAGTTATCCGGCGGTGATCGCCAACCAAGTCCTGGACGAGGGGGTGGACATGCCGGCAGTCAAAGTCGCCGTGGTCGTCGGTGGGTCGGCCTCGACCAAACAGGCTCGGCAGCGATTGGGTCGAATCTTGCGGCGGACTGGTGACGCGATCGCCGTGTTGTATGAAGTCATTTGCTCGGACACCAACGAGGCCATCAAATCCCGCCGTCGGCGAAAGAACGATGCTTACGAACGAACTCGCCATCGCCGAAGTTAGAGACGGATTCGTCTTCCCGGACCGGCTGACCCGGCTGCGCGATGGCCAGTATCTTGGCTTGGCCCAGCAGATGCTGGACATCTATC
>JAUXWY010000231.1 GCA_030681235.1 Pirellulaceae bacterium
GCAACCACCGCAGTCCCTCCGTAAACAACACTCCATGAAGTTCCGTCACGCGAATATTACGGTTCAAAGATGGTACTGGTTCGCGCTTCGCCGCATAATTGTTGACAAAAATGAAGTATGATAGCATACCTCCAGCGCGGGGCAATTTCCATGCCGAACAGTATTGCCCCCGTCCCCTTTTCTCGAGAACCGCAGCAATGTAAAGATGCTATGGCTTGGCTCGGGTGGCTTAGCGGCCGAGCGAATCGATCTCTTTTTTCCACTTCGGATATTCGCGTTCGATAAGTAACGATGGCCAACCACCGTACCATGCAGTACCTGTGCGGCGTTCGCGTTCGATCGATGCTAGTTCGTACTTCTTCATCCCATCTCTACCTGCGAAAATTGGTCGATCCGTCTGTATCTCATAATGCCTGGCCCAAAGACTCTTTGCATTTGGATCAACCACGACCACGACATCAATGTCGGTATCATGCCTTAAAAAAGACTCAGGCGTCGAGCGGACTCGATCAACACGAATCCCATTGAGTCGAACTGATTCTAGCCATGCAATCGCCGAGTCGGCCGCATCGATAAGCTCGCTGGAAGGCGATGGCTGACGCATCAAGAATCTTACGATTTCCGTCGTTTCTTGCGGACAGATCGAGGCTAACTCGAACTTCCTCGCGGGACGAGCTTCTAGTGTGATCTCGTCATGTTGTTGGCACCATCCGGTTCGCTTGCCATCTTTTCGTATCTGGCTTTTCAACAAACACTGTACTCCTCGATCGACTGCATTTTTTGCCTGCTGCCGTCGGTCTGCATCTAACCATTCAAATGGCTTTGTTCCCTTGGATGCATCGTGCAACAGGTTCAAGATACCTACCATCACACCGTCATTGAAAGTGATATGAGCATGATAACTCTTGGGTGAGGGAAATCGCTGAGGGAACCCGCCATTTGGATATTGCGATCGCAAGATAAAATCGAGTCCCTGCAAACAAGCTGCCTGCCATTCGGGATCATCCGCTTGCGAAATGGCTTTAGCGAGATACTCCACTTGCGAATGAATGTTTCCATTGTCAAAAGACGCGTCGTTATTTTCGCGAGTCGAGGAAACGACAGCACGCTGATCCGGCGTCAAGATCGCGGTCATATCGTAATCTTTGGGCCACCCACCGTTGCTCCGTTGAAAGAGAAGAATGTTATCAACGATTTCCTTGACTTGGTCGGCCTGGTACGAGGGCTGATCCTTCTCCGCTTGGATGAAGCGGTTCTCGTCTCGAATATTCCGCCAATGGCTAATGCCACTGGCAAACGGCGTTACTTCGATTGGCTTTAACAGTGAACGCTGGTCTGACTGGATGGACTCTACTCCATCTTGCCCTGCAACATAACCTACTAGAATGATGTACACGAGAATTACACGAACGATGATGTCTGTGTTCGGAAAGAGGAGTTCGTTGTTCAAAGCCATCAGATTTCTACTTCTGCACTCCTCCGCATTCTGTCCAGGAGCAAAGTCTTTCCAGCTCCCCGCAAACCCACCATCAAAACGCTCTTGGAGGGACGGCCTTTCCGCGATCGCCCCATAGCAATCTCTGCTTTTTGGAGCAGGTCATCCCGTCAGGCAAGTTTCGGTGGCGGTGCTCACGCCCCAGGCGAAAATGGGTTTTCTATTGGATCCACCTCGTGATTATAGCGAGTTTATGCAATTTATGCAAAATCGATATAAATAGATAACTTCCGTATAGCCGGTCTCTTCAAGACGATTCGTTGCGAGCCAAGACGATGCCAAGCCTATGCCGTAAGCAACTCGCGAGCACGGTTCCGAATCTTGTACCTCTGGTGACGGTTCCGACTGCGTGTCGATTCAATGGCCTTTGTCACTCGCTCGATTTCCCGCTGTATGGCAGCAGGCTCCAATCTCGTCTCGCAACTCATCGATCGATAAGGGGCAAAGTGGCGTCGTCCTTCGAGTACTCGACAACCTGGCGCGAGTTTATTTTGATCTGGTCGCCGGTGACTTGTTGTTTCTGGCCGCCGGGCCAGACGACTTCGAGGCTGTCGACCTTGGTGTTTTTGCCTAAACCAAAGTAGGCGATGGGTTCAACTTGGGACAAGTAACTTCGAGTCGGCGAGATCCATTGCTTTTGCACCGAGTCACCCGCTCGAACGGTGACCAGGGCTCCTAACCCGTCCAAGTTCCCGGCGGGACCGCGCAGCTTGACGTGCACCCAGTTGTTGCCGGCATTCTGATCGTTGCGGAGGAATCGCGGTTTACCACCAAGCCCGACCAAGACCAAGTCCAAATCTCCGTCGTTGTCGTAGTCCAAGTAGGCTGACCCGCGGGCCACCATCGGTGCGGACAGAGCCGCGCCCGCTTTATCGGCCGGCACCGAGATGAACTCGCTAACGTCTGCGCCGCGTTGCCCTGTATTCCACATCAAATGTGGCGACTGCAAGTAATTCTGATTCGTTTGAACTTGCTTGATTTCGGGTTCCAAATGTCCATTGGCTGTCACCAAGTCCAAGCGACCGGATAGAAACGTATCGAACAGCAAAGTGCCGAACGTAAGCTCCAATCGCGAAGGAGGTCCGATCCCAGACGACATGGCTTCGTCGGTCATCACGTTGACACCGGACGAATGCTGTCGCACAAAGAAGCTGACCGGTTCGTTGGCGAAGTTGCCAATGACCGTGGCCAACTGCGAGTCGGGTCGGATGAATCG
>JAUXWY010000236.1 GCA_030681235.1 Pirellulaceae bacterium
CGTTCCGCGTCCCTGAATCTCGCTGTCGAATGCCTCGGCAAGCAGGTCAACTCGCGCGTAGACACCGCAACACGAACTGAAGCCCTCTGTTTTTGACGCGCGCAACGGAGAACTTCAATACTCGCTAGACGCAGATGATTACTCCAAAATCTTTCCATCTCTCGATGGAGCCTATTGTTTGCTTTCAGACAAAGCCATCCGCATTATCGAACGTGGAAAAATGAAGCAAGTATTCTACGGTCAGGCCAACGAATCATTCAAAACTGTGCGGTTTTCCGGCTCTAAAATTTTTACGGTCGTTCATTCGCGCGGCTCGGATTTCCTCGACGAACGCGATGCTAAGACATTCAAATTACAAAATCGTTGGCAGAGCGATTCAAGACTTGTGGCGATTGTAGCCGGGAGGCCAATATTCCAGCTCGGAAATCAACTTGTTCGAGGCGAAGAAAACGGACAAAAGACAACACTGTGCCATTGCGAGTCTGATATCGGAAGGCTCCTTGAATCTCCATCGAACAAGCAACTTGTTGGCGAAATCAACGATGGCGTTTTGGTTTGGGACACTGACTCCTGGACCGCGCATTCGCACAATTTACGGCCTCGTCAAAATGACAGGATTTTTGCGGTAAACGACGATGGTCATTTAATTATCTTGGCTCGCGGGCAAAGGCTAAAATCCAAACCTGGCGTCGCAGAACTCGACACGGCTCCGTTGCCCGACTCAATGTCGCCAAAACTTGGAGAATACAGCCTTTCTGCAAACGGCAGCGGAATTGCCTATCTGGATGGTACAAAGCAGATATTTCACCTACCGTTGGATGACGACAATGCTCCACCAAGGTTGATCAAGCTGCCCAGAGATTGTTTGCCGACGGGGGTAACACTCGGCGACGATGGACGGACACTGCTGGTTCGATTTTACCCAGATATTTTGAGGCTTGAGTTAGACGCTCAGCAAAAAGCTGATTCCAAGAGACTAGACGAACTTTGGCGTCGCATGAATTCCGAGAAAGTATCGGCTGAATCCGGATTGACCGAGACCTGCCATGTTTTTTTGAATCCGAGCGACGGCCCGGTATATACTGGATCGATCGGCCACGTCCCCGAAACGACCTACATCTTTAATCCATCGATTAACGCAAAGAGCAAAGTCATCAGTTGGGTCGGTGAAACGCACACTGGAATACGAAGCTTCGCGGATCTACAAACGCCTCCGACGATCACAAATATTGCGAGAGGTGAACATTCTGGCCCCGTGGCTCTAAACGCCAAGGGTGATGCCGTTATCAGGTGGATACATGTAAACCGCAGAGAGATCAATGTGCTCGCACATATTTACTGGGAGCCGTCCGCTGGCGGTGGCCGAAAATTACTAGCCAAGGAACGATACGAACCGGGTCTTGGTCATCGTTTCGACTATGCTCTTAACGACGACGGCGAAAAATTATATCTCAGCGAATCGAAAGGGAGCGCTACCGTCTTGTCAACAATTGCATTACCGGAAATGAAGACCATTTCAAAAATCAGTATCCCTGCCCGAGTAATCGGCATGCGTCTTTCTCCAAATAATCGGTTCCTGGGGCTCAAGTTGGCCGATTCAAGATACGCGGTGGTGCAACTAGACCCGCACTAAGAGCCTATCCCAAAAGGGATCTGACCCTTTGGAGGCGAGTCGCTCTTCTAACGTATTTACGAGACTCGCCGGAGAGGGTCAGACCCCTTTTGGGCCCGTTTTGGGATAGGCTCTAAGCCAGAATCAATTGCTTTGGGATATGTGACTTAGCTGGGGATTTTTGGGGAGGGATACTGTTACAGGACTCGGCTATTCGAGTACGTCGGTTCATCGCATTCTTCGCGATGAATCCATCTGCGTCGCTTTCTTCGTCAGTCGTCAGGCGTCGGCGTCGGTGCGCGTGCTCCACATCGCTGGCCCGTACTCGTACTCAGCATCGCGGTATTCGTACTTAGCATCGCCGTATTCACACTCGTACTCGACCAATTCCTCCGAGACTGCTGCAGTTCGTTGGATCGATCGACACAGCATCGAAACGATTGGTTCGGAGTGATTTTGGTTGACGCTCACCATTCATGTATCGAGTCTTTTCAGTTTCGTTTCCTGATTCATCATACTGTACCTCGAAGCCAGAACGAAGTCCGTGCTTGAATTCGGTAGATTGCCGGATGCGTCCATTTTCATAATAGACTTCCACAGTGCCATGTTCTTGATGATTTTCGTAAGGGGCTTTGGCTTGCACCGTGCCTTTTTCGTCAAAAAGGGTTTGGACACCTTCTAATCGACCTTCGACGAACGGCAGTTCCGCCCAAACGACGCCATTCTCACGATACCAAATGGCCATGCCATGTCGAACTCCCTTCTCGAACGGATATTCGATTCGTGGTTTCCCATTTGCGTAGAAGTATCTCTGGCTCCCTACGATCATGCCTGTATCGACCTTGCATTTCGCCGTGACGCTTCCCTCGCGATCAGTCGATTCAATTTCGCCAGAGAATGGTAGTGCATTGCCAACCTCATGAATTTTGCCTTCGATGTATTCGTAACGTTCATCTTGTTCGAACAGGATTCTCAATCCGGGAATGGGCTGCGTACAAACGTACTCTTTATGGTACATGTCCAAGTATATTTTGCCGCGATGTCCTTCCGCAGTTTCAATTCCAAAGACATCCATAATCCCGCCATTTGGCGATTGCTCCACAGCCGATCCAAAGCGAAATGATTTGACCCGCTTTCCCTCGGGGTCACGCAATCTT
Source organism: Pirellulaceae bacterium (assembly GCA_030681235.1). GTDB lineage: Bacteria > Planctomycetota > Planctomycetia > Pirellulales > Pirellulaceae > M30B19. Next base: position 2,770 of record JAUXWY010000236.1, read on the forward strand.
GCGAGGTAGGCGTACTCACCTTCAACACCGTCGCATCGGATGGGGTTCGCCTTGGAACCGAGCGACGGCTTTTCGGGGGGCTCCTGCGACCAAGCACCAGGCAAAGCGTATCCAATTATTAGAGCGAGCACTAAACATACTTTAGTCACGAGCAAGTCTCTCCAATGAAAGAACGTATTGCAATCCAACTTGCCGCAGGTGGATTTGGTTTGTGCCCCTAAACAGCGGTTGACCTTCTGCCGGTTAAGTTTGCGCGCGACTTGGCCGACGGAGCAGTGTGGAATGCGGTCGCAGGTGGTGAACTGGCTATGCACCAGAGTCGTTGGCCGTACGCGAATTCCGCCTTGTGTCCAATGGCGTTGGATTCCATTTTAGAAGTTGCCTGCGGTCATTGCAACAAGAGCGGAGCAAGACGAGATAAACACAACCAGCAAGTCGGCCTGATTGAAGAAAACAAGAGCGTCCGAATCGCTCTGCTACAAACGCTGTTTATTTCGCGATTGCGTCTGAAACGTCAAACAACGCGCGAAACCACTCGTCGGGCATCATGAAGAATAGTATTGACAGAAGTGTAACCATGAAAACGGCACACATAGGTGATAATATAGCAGACACCAGAAGGGAAATGACCCAAGTTTTATGCCTCGATGTACTCAGCAATTGACGTTGGCGTTGGAATGGCCAGCCCGTCTTCACGCATACCGTCTAAGTGCATGCGTATTGCCTCTTTCATTCGGTCTTCGACCTCGGCCTGAGTTGCCCCTGTGGCGACGCAGCCCGGAAGGTCCGGCGAAAAAGCCGACAAATTGTTTGGCGTTTTTTCAATGACGATTAAGTATTTGGTTTGCATCAATCTAGTCCTTGAGTCCGGCTTGCCGCAGGATACTATTGAGTGTGCCAGGAGCAATGTCATCTTTCGGATGCCCGGCGATGGTCACTCGTCGTGGTTTTGTGGGGTGTTTGTACTGCCGATGGCTACCCTTCTGCGCAACCATGATCCAACCGTCAGCCTCAATTATACGCAAAACTTCACGAACAGTCACGTGTTTAGAAGTTGCCAGCGACAATTGCAACAAGAGCGGAGCAAGCGGCGTTGGTTAACCGCGTGGCCAGAGCAATTTTGGCGAATTCAAACTCGGAGTCGAACAACAATTCCAACCGCCAAATTTGCGGCGGCCCGCGTTTGAGCGTGAACGGCTACAAATAATCCACGCAAAATGACAAGACTACGACTCGCCTATTGACTTAAACTTAACTTAAACCGGTCGCTTTTTGGTTATGCGTCTTTTTTCTGATCCAGAAACCTCTTCACCACCAGTGACAGGAAAATCTCGTCCTCGCCCTCACCCCCCGACCCTACGCCGTGAAGGATTTTCCACAGCAACAACAGGCCCGAACGGGCCGAAAGATCCTCTGCCGGTCCTGTACACCGAGTGAAACTTTGCTCCGAAGACTACTGCGGGCTCAGCCCGAACGAACAGAAGCAAAGCCCGCGTCGAGGGCGATTGCCGTTCATCCTTTTGTTAAACGGCTTTTAGGCTTAACGCCGTTGCCCTGCATCAATAGTGATAACCAATCGCGTTCCAGTAATGCATGTACGGGACAAATAGGAGCAGGCACAATCCATCCAGTGCGCCTCGTATTCTTCTCGCAATGGTCCAGTTGTCGCCGCGATCGGACCCGTGGAACGCGGTCAGCAGTAACGCAGTCAGCAGGGCGAGGGTCGCGAGCGTGGAAACCGTTCCGAGTAGTGGAAGGAAGCGAAGGAAGATTGGGCAACTCGGGTGAATCTGATCGAGTACCAATATGACGATGATCTGCATCGCGATCAGGATGAGAAGGTTGAGTGCGCAGACCGTGCGTTTGAATGTGATTACCTTGTCCAATACCAGCAAAGCCACACGATTTTGCCGATGGAAGAGGCGAGAAAAACCACACCATACGCCCGCAATCGTGTTCGCAAGAAAACTGTACAGGAAGAGAATCGGAAGTATCGTTTGGACGGTTCCGTTGCCATACCAGCGCAGTTGTTCGTAGCGTTTGAGCTTGGAAAGTACGCCTGTGGGTTGGGCGGAGCCCTCTTGTCTCATGGTGGCGACGCTCGCTGGGTCATTGATCACTCTGTGGACCCAGTCCGTCATCGTTTTCAAGGCGCCCTCCGGATAGCCGGGCGAAGGGCGGTGAAGTTCCCCCGTTTCGGAAACTTTCAGATCGTGATTTGTTTTCGGCAGAATGATCATGGTCCATTTCTGATTATTCGCCTTTGCCAGAGAATTCTTCAGACCCAGAATGCTTTCGCCGACCGGCTGGTGTTGATCCAATTGTCCCCACATCATCAACACCGGCTTGTTGACCCGACTCCAGGCGGGATGCACGTATTGCTCGGGCGGGGGATAGGATCTCGGAGCAAATGTCGAGAAAAAAGATTCGTCTTGCAAGTTGAAGAACAAAGTATCGACGCCCAACTGTGCCTTCTCAGCCACGTCACGCAATGTGTCCGGCAGGCCATATCTACGGAACAGGTTGTCACGATAGTAAAACAGCATGCCGTCTGCCACTTCGGAACCCACGGCAACGATGAATTGAATATCATTCGAACGGGATGCTGCGGCGGCGCTGATGTAGCCGCCTTGACTTAGTCCCCATATCCCAATCTGCGACGGTGCGATCTCGCGGCGCTGCATCAACAGGGCGACACCGGCAAGTGCATCATTGACTAGATTTTCGTAGGGTTTACGACTCTCGTAGGTACCGCCGGATTGGCCCGTTCCACGTTTGTCGTAGATCAAGGCGGCAATGCCCTGGCTCGCGAAATGTTCTCCTAGCATGCGATACTGTTCCCGAGTCTGTGGGCCAGCACCATGGACCAAGATAACGGCTGGAACCGGTTTCTCGCTGTTTGGCAAAAGCAGACTTCCGGCCAGCTTCACGTCGTGGTTGTGAAACTCGACAAAGTGCTCCTCAAACCAAGATTGCACCTTGGTTTCGTTAGCACAAACCACTGGCCTGCCCATGCCAATCAAGAACATGATCATTGGTATCGCAACAATGAGGGAGGATCGATTCAACATGTGCAGGACTCCTGAAAGGAAGGAGAGGTTGCTTTCGTTTAACGCCAAGCGGCGGACGTTGACGAGGTCGGTTCTAGCCTCGCCGCCTGTTCGTCCAAATCACGACCGACCCAACGCTTCATCAAATTCCTACACTTCGAAAACTACCAAGGGGCCAGCCTTTGTCGCGATTCTGTTTCGTGTCTACAAAGCGAAAATGGCCGACGTCTTTGAATTTTTGAATCAGTCGTAGTAATCCCACGATTCAAGCACCTCGTCGACGGTATTGACCCACTTGCCCGGCGGAAAAACAAAAAAACGAGTCGGATCTGGTGTGAAGCTCGTTGGTTCGAAGAGGTCAGTTTCATCGTTGTATTCACGCTCGGTCGTATAGACTGCCAGCATTTGGCCATTCGGTGCATTAAATTCGTATCCTTCTGAAATGCCTTGTACTCTCTTCCAGTTATTGTTTTCAAGAAAATTGTATTGAACGGCAAATTTCATGCGACGATAGAGAGTTGGAACGAAGTACAAACCAACGGCCACGATAAACATCGCGAACAGGGCCGTTCGGATCGAAAACCATTTTGAAAACATTGATTTCGCTCACAGTCCGAAAACGTGTCGCAGTTATCCCGCAGCCGCTGGGTTTGGTATGGGACCCGAAACAGCGATCGACCTGCTGCCGGTTGGATTGGGTGTTGAACTTGGGTGAGGGCGCGGGGAGGAATCGAACCGCAGATTGCAAACTGGCAACGAATCCAGTGCGTTGGCCTTATGCGGATTCTGCCGTGTTTCCATGGCGTCAAGGTTGATTTTAGAAGTTGTGGTGGCTCATTGCAACACACCGTTTCATTGCCACGAACGAGAATCTAGCAGCCGAACTCCTACTCGTACTCCTACTCCTACTCCTCCCACTCGACTTCCTACTCGATCGCTTCCTCCGAGACCGCAGCCGTTTTCTGGATCAGTCGAGTCCTGGCTGAGCGAGTTTTCAACTCGTCTTGTGATATCTGTTTGCGCTGCAGGTAAATCTAGCCATCTGTGCTGATGTCGACTTCCTCCGACTCGGTGGGTGATTCGGTGCGCGGCTTGGGCGCGAGTGCATCGGGCGCTATGACCTCAACATTCAATACGCGAGTCGTGAGCGTGCCGGTCCATTCACCGGCGGCGGGCGTGAGTTGCTTTCCTCCTTCACCCGTGGCGGAAAGGCCTGGCAACTCGAGTTCGCAGTGGAAATTGTAGGTGCCGGGGTCGATGGCGAAGAAGTGGCCTTTGATACTCGACACATCATTATCAGGCCACAGGAGCGAAACGGTGAACTCCTTCACCTGGAGCGCATGCCCCGGCGGTAGCAAGCGATGCTCGCCAAACGGCGGCGTGTCGTTTGGCCAAGTGTTGGAACTGTGACCTTCGCCCTTCGCATCTATCAATATTGGTCGCAGTCCGATGTCAGGACGCATGTTGAGTTGGAACTTCACGTCCTTGTCGCCGAGATTCTGCACCCACAACTCGACCTTCACTTTCTTGCCGAGGATGCGCCACTCGTTGCCCGTGATGCGGTATCCCAACGACAAACCGTTTTGCTCGTCGTTCCAAATCACGCCCTCGCCAACGAGTTCATCCACCGGGAAGCCGGACTTCACGTATTGGTCGTCGGGGAGCTTGAGCATGTTCTCGCTCGGATTTGCTGGCGGACTTTCTGGGAGTAACAACGCGCGAGCTTTTTCCAATGTCCGTATCTCTGCATCGATGGCGCGAATTTTCGGATGATTGGGAGTCAAGGTTTCGCTCAACTTCAGCCGCTCGATTTGGAGAGCTGCGATTTTCGCATCCAATTCGGCCAGCTTATCCGAAAGCGGCGTTTCATCGCGAACTTCATCAGACGTCAACGCGATCCTGGCATCCTCGAATGTCCGTATCTCCGCATCGATGGCGCGAAGTTTCGGATGATTCGGAGACAACGTTTCGCTCAACTTCAGCCGCTCGATTTGGAGAGCTGTGATTCTCACATCTAATTCGGCCAGCTTAGCCGCGTCCTGATCTGCCTCGCGTGTAGGCAGCGGGAATTCCGCATTCGGCAAATTCCACTCGGTCTTATCAAGCTCATCGAGGCCTACGATTCTGGGCAAGATCACTTGCTTAATCGTGGGTCGCCCATTCTCTGAAATGCGGAGGAGTACCATCTGCCCTGCGCTGGATTCCGGATCAATGCGGTAGTTGAACCAGACCGCGATCTTTCCCAATGGTTGATCGACTTTCCCATCGTAGAAATGGGTTGGAAGGATCGGATCTGTTAGGTCGGGGTACTTCAGCTTGAGTTCTTGATTTGCCAATTCGACAAGTCTGGAAAGTACTTCGGAACCACCAATTGCAGCCAGCCCGACGAATTTCTTCAATTGGACATCAACGGCCATTGCCTCTGTGGTGTTCAAGTCGAGCTCGAAAAGCTTGTCTTCATGAACAACGGCCACGATCTCCGAACGCACTTGCACTTTTTTGAGGGCTTCAAATAGCTCAGGTGTCGGCGAGATGGCTTTGGAATACTCCGCGATCTTCGACAACGGTCGAGATTTTGCTTGTGGGTTATTCGCGACGAGGGCAACCAGCTCCGAAACTTCATCCGACGAAAGTTGAGTACGAAGCATCGGCGGTTTACGGTGGATGGTCTCCAAGTGGCCGTCGCTGGAAATTCGCATTTTTGAGTATTGTTGATCCAAAGGGGAGATGCGAAAGTCCCAGGCAAGGACCCAATCAGGCTGCGTTGTCGTTTCGGCCACTTCTCTCTGTTCCGGCGCTTTCGGCTGGGGCAAGGTGGCTGCGATCTGAGGTTCTTCTTGCTCGTCAGCGCGGACGCTTGCTGCGGGAGGCAACGGTTTCTCAAAAATCTCCGCCTGCTGCGTTTCGGAGATTTCGTGGATGTCGAGGATGCGTTTCACCTCGTCGCGGAACTCGGCGGGCAGGTCGCTGGCAAGTGTGTCGGTAACATTCCGTGGCTTGCTGTAGTCAATCTTCCGCACGCTGCCTTTGTGCAGCAGGTAGAAGAATCCATCGCTCGGGCGGCAGACGATGGCCCATGTGCCCCAGCCGTCGGGGATTTCCAGTTTGTAAGGGTCGAGCGCAAGTTTTCCGGTCGCCTCTGTGGCTTCGAACAGGAGTCCCGCATCGTTCGTGCGGCGGTCACCCACTGGTCTTCCGATGATTTTCAACGTTACGGCACCGCTCGTCGCAGTCCCTTCACTCAGAGGATACTCTCCAGGGCCGAGCACGACGCGCGGTTGCTTATCGGCATTCGCATCGGCATCGAGCACGCGGAACTTCACTGGAGCGGTCGGCAACTTGCCGCTAAACGACACCACATCGGCGCGCTCGGCAAGACGCTTCGCCAATGCATCGAGAGCGTCGGGAGTTTGGTCGGCGATGAACGCTTCGGTTTCTTCCGCGGTCGGAGCAGTAGCAAAAAGTTCGCGGACAGCGCGGTCCAGCAATCGTGCGCGTTCGACGGCATCCGTGGGCAGCGGCAGTTCGCGATCAAGCCGCGTTTTGATGTGAGCCAGCCACCAGCCCGGCCCGGAGACATGCGGGTCTTCTTCGCTGACGCCGACCTCGCTGCCGTCGAGCGGTACAAGGCTGTACGTGAGTGTCAGTTCGTCGCCAGGCTTCGCAAGTACATTCGAGCCGACACGCGGTCCGGCCCACGGGCCCATGCCCGCACGCGGACCGATGCCAACGCCGGGTGTGTTGATTTCGATGTGCTCACCTGGCGCGAGTCGCACAGGAACGAGTTGTGCGCGGGTCGTCCAGCTGATACCTGAGACTTGAACCTCCGAGCCCGTGGCATCGGTCCCCTTCACCCAGCCCTGATGGAATGTCGGCACGTGAAGCATGACGGGTACTTGTCCCCGATTCTGCACGAGCAGTCGCGCGTTGAGCGCCGTGCCGATGCGATACTCCGTCGCGCTCGGCTCGAGAACCCACGCCGCGCGCAGGCCATTCGGTTGCTCTTCGCCCCACAGCACATCGGCGTACTTTTTCGGCAGCGCGTCGCCGTTGCGAATTGTGTGTCTCGTTCCCCTCCACGGTGCCGCCTTAATCGGCGAATCCTGAATGCCCGCCACTTCATCGAGCAGCGCGATGGCATCAGCCGGTTTCCAATCGTGCGTTGCGTCGAGCCGTGGCAGGAGTTCGTTGAGCTTCGGCACCGTCTCCCAAGTCGGGTTGTACTTGATGAACTGCTTCACCGCCGCCGCTAACTCGCCTACGAGCGCGCCGGGAATGTCGCCGTTCGTCCGCGCGTAGCGCTGCCAGATTTCGTAAAGCGACTGCGCGTCTTTGTGTTTCGGCTTCACGACATCAGCCTCATCTTTCAGTTCTGGTGCCGAGTCACGCACCAGCACGATCCCGTAGGAATTCTGATATTCGGGGAAATCCACATGCGCTTTGATGTCGAGCAGCAGCGTGTCGTCGATTCCGCGTTTCAGTCGTCCGAGCGTGGCCGTTCCAGGAGTCCGCGGTTGCAATCGAGGCTTGGTCAGCAACACCGCGTTTTCAAGCGGAGAATCCATCCGACCAAGAGTTTCATTGATGATCTCGGTCTTCTGATTGTTCCCGAAATCTATTGTCCAAATCACCGCATCCGTCGCCTTCCCGGAGAAGGCGATTCTTACAGTAGTTTCGCCTTTCGCGCTCTTCCACGTACCGCTCAGCAATTCTGTCACGGGGCGCACATCTTCGGCGCGGGCGCTCTGGACACTGGAGTTCGCATCCGCGGGCGCCGGAGGTGTCGCTACGAGCGGGAGAAATTCCCGGTCGAATTCCGCACGGATCGCACCAGGCACGAGGTCGGGGAGGTAGTACCAAGTGGTCTCCTTGATGTCTTTCGGATTGGAGAAATCGATGCGCCGAATGGATGTCGGCGTCGGTTTGACTTTGTGAAAAGTCTGAGGCGATTGCATCTGGCCGCTCATTTCCCACAGCACGGACGCTCCGCGCTCCCACGCGAGCAGCCACGGATCGCGGTTGGAGAACGCATCCCCGCCGAGAAAGATCCGATGCCGCGCCGTGCCGCCAGCCTTGTCGATCGGCCACGTCAGTATCGCGTTGGACATGATATCCGCGGCATGCACGGTTTGCTGTTTCACCTCCAGCGTCACGCCGCCGGGCATTGGCCAATTGCCAGCCTGCGACGTGGACCACACCGGCATATCCTCGATGCCGACAACCTTGAACGTCACTTCACCCGTAGTCATCTCCACCGGTTCGCGCACCTTCCAATGGACGGTGACTTGTTGGCCGCGTTTCGCCTCCAAAAGGGTAAACATAGTGGAATCGTTGACTCCCCCCGGTCGGTCGCTTTCGCCGACCAGAACACCGCGCCCGTAAATCTCCGCGTAAGCGCCAGGCTTCAATTGCCAAGTGAATAGAGGGAAGGTTCCGGTCGTGCGCCACGGCTTTGACTCAATCGTCCGCCCGTCGGCCGACTTAGCTTCCCATGTCAAGATGCTCTCGAGGGAATGCGGGCACTCGAACTCGATGGTCTGCTCAGAGACGTTCTGCATGACCAGAGTGGAAGAGACTACGTCGCCGGGCGCATAGGTCTCGCGCACAGGGTAACGGCTCCATGCCGCGCGCAGCCCGTTCTCGGCGGCTGGACCAAATTCCAGCGCCGCCTGCCGCTCCGCACTCAATACTTCGCCGACAAGGGGCTCGTTACTGATCGCAAATGCCAGCGACCCAGGATGGATTGACGCGATCTCATCAAGCCATGCCTTCACCTCGGCGACTGGATGCTCCGCGCGCGTGTCTTGCCAATCCCGCAACTTCGTCACACGGGCCGCATCAGGCTTCGCCGTGGGTTGTTTCACCCACTTGTCGATCGCTACCCGCAGGCGCGCGATCGACGCTTCGGAAAGTGGCGTTTTCCTTCCCTCAGACTCCTGCCATTGATTCAGTAAGAACGCCACCGTGACGTCGCGCAGCACAACCATTTGCGCCTCATCCTCCGGCGGAATGGCAGCGATCAGTGCGGCGAGTTTCTTCGCGGATTCCTGATCGGTGACGACGGGCGTCGGGAGGTCGAGTTGGCGGACATCGCCGTTGTCGCTGAGCAGAAACACGTGGCCCTGCGTGAGGTCGAATTCACTCTGCCCGAACTTGCGCGGAGGCGGTGCGGGCTTGCTGAGGTCGCGGCCTTCGGCGGGTGCGGTCGTGATGCTGAGTTTGCCCGGCGCGGTGTGCGTGCGGTGGAAGCTGAGCGCGATGCCGGGCTGCTTCGCGGTAATCGTGCCAGAGTTGGTCCAAGTGCGCGTCTTGGGATTCGTGACACTCTCGGTCGCCGAGCCGAAGTCGCCGTGATAAGCGATGACGAACGCTGCGTCCTTCCCATCGTGAACGCAGTAAGCGGAGAAGTCGTTCGTGCTGATGTGCGCGGCTTGGTGCGGGTTCCACTGTTCATCTGCCGCGCGAAGCATCGCAATCGGGATCGCAATCCCGGCTCCGAGCAGCAGCCCGATCATTCCAATGGCGGTTGACACTTTGCGGCGGTTGAGTCGATCGCTGAGAATCGCGTGCAGACGGCTTTCTAGCGGTGAACGGCTGGCCATCGCCAGTCCACAGGCACTCGTCCAGCGCGCGACCGATAACTTCGTGGCGACGTTGAGAAGATGTTCCGCATACGCCGACGCTCGAACTCCTTGTGCCAGAACAAGATCATCGCAGGCTCGCTCGCGTTCCACATGCAAACGCCAAGCGGCGTACCACACCAGCGGATTGAACCAATGCAGTGCACACGCGATCTGGGCCAGTAGTTGCACAATGGTGTCGCGGCGTTTGATGTGAGCCAGTTCGTGCAGCAGTACCGATTGCAGCTGTTCGCGATTCCATTGTCGCGCTAGCCCGGGCAATAACATGCTGAACCGGAAAATTCCCCAGATCACAGGAATCGTGCGCTGCGAATGGATCAACAGCCGGACTGGCTGGCGGACGCCCAGCTGTTGATAGGCGTCTTCGAACGCAGAGACCAAGGCGCGATCGGAGTCTTGGCACAGAATATGTTTTGCAGCATTCCGGCGCCCCGACAGCGAAATAACCGTCGCTCGTCGTTCGCTACACCACAATATCCATCGCGCTGCCATCAGTCGAAAAATCAGAAACGAAAAACCGATCGACCATAGAATCGGCAACACGCTCAACCAATTCCAATTCAGCGTGCTGGGTTCGGGTGCGATTGGACGGTTCTCAGTAGGGGCGTCAATCGATGGCTGCGCAAATGTTTCGGCAGCCGGTGGCAAGACATTCATCTCGGTTGGAACATAGCTCTCTCGTGGTTCGCCGTGCTCCTCCGGCAGAGAGGCCGGGAATTGCGCGGGCAACTCCACCGCTCTGGCCGGCACTTCGATCGCGGGTGGACCCTGCGAAATCGCCGCCCAGGCTGGCAGCACTCGCCAATGTGGCAACAGGGCAGAAAATACAGGTACGACCAGCAACGCGATGATTGCCACGAACCAGACAAGATGGCGGGTCGCAGCGGAATCACGTCTCAGCAAGATAGCCAAACAAGCGGCTAAGGCAAGAATCGCGCCGCCCTTGATGGCCGAATCCATCAGTAATAGACTCGAAGTTCCGAAAGCAATGGCCATGAGTGTGAATGTGCGGCTCATTTCAACGTCCCTCTTTCTTGGTTTTTTCGATCAAGGCCATCAGTCGCTCGCGTTCAGCGTCGGTTACTCGGTCTTTTCGCGAGTGGAAATGGGCGGCAATCGCTTCTTCCAGCGACCCGCCAAAGAAGGTCTCCAGGACGTTTTCCAAAGCGTTGCGGCCAGCCTTGCCCTTCGATTCTCGAGGCGAATAGATCACTTCTCGACCACCCGGCTTGCGTCGCAGATAGCCCTTTTCTTCCAGAATGTGCATCAACCGCCGCACGGACATCGCGGTCGGTGGCGAAGGAATGGCCTGCACGACCTCATTGACGGTCGCTTCCCCCAACGCGAAGACCGCGTCCATGATCTGTCGCTCGCGTCGACTGAGTTCTGACGATTCTGGCATAGTAACTCCTCCATCAATTGAGTCCTGTGCCGTTTGGGGCACGAAATAGCCAAACGGCATCGCGTTAATATATTAACGCTAGCCCGTTTCATTGCAAGGCCTATTCGCTAAGTTTTTAACGCGGCGGATTTTAGGTCTGTTTTTCGTACAACGGCAAGCCGCAGGCGCCGGATTCTCGTTGAATCGCGGCCGCACGCGATCAACGAAAAGACAATAGAATGCCCGAAACGCGGAGGCAGCAGCATCGGAGCGGTCATTTATACGTAAAATTAGCCTTTCGCTCGTTTTCGACCAAAAAAACACCCGCGACTCGGAGGGCCGAGGCGCGAGTGCCTGATCTTCAATGGCATGTTTGTCGGACGGACCATGGTCCGGATAGCCAAAACGTCAACGCCTGCTGATGCTTATTTAATCTGAGCTTGGTCAAATCTTTCGCCGCCGGTGGGAGTTAGCAGGGCTTCGAAGATTTCTAGTTCCATCGTGTTGTCGATGCGTTCGACACTACCGTCGTAACGTCCGACGATCATCTTTTCGCCCGGCTTCAGAGCCTTGAACATCTTGACTGCGTCTTCGGGGGTGAACGGCTTGTTCTCCGTCCAGTTCCCCATTGGCGCATTGTAGATGAACGCAATGGTATTGCTTGCTCCGTCCGTTAAATCTCGAAATTCCTGTACGTCGGATTGGATCCATTGGAGTCCCTTTTGATTATTGTCTCCAAAGGCTGGGACCACGATCTCGGAAAGTTTGCGATTCACTTCGCTGTCCCAGCCTTGGGTTAAGTCAAACTGCTGATAAAGATCACCTTGTTCCAGGAATGGGAGCACGCGAACTCGCCAACTCAGTTCGTCACTTTCACCCGGTCCCGGTTGAAACGGAAATCGCTTGTGGACGTCGTAGTAGTTGTGCACGCTCAGTGCGACTTGGTGGACTTTGTTCAGCTCCTGAACTTCCATCGCTTGTTCACGCATCTTGGCGAAAACTTCCGAGGGGATCAGCATCGTGACCGACACCTGCTTGCCTTCGGATTTCGTCTTGATCCCAGCGAGCAATTTCTTTTGGATCTGGCTGCCCGGGTCATTACCGTTCACAGTAATTTTGCCCAGTGCAACCAATCCATCAACCGTTTCCAACACTTCCTTGGCCGCTCGTTCGTCGCGGCAATCGATCACGGCTTTAACTTCCGTTTGGGGAACGAGGGTCAACTCCGCCCGAACTGAATTCAGTTTTTCGGGAAGGTCCAAATACGCTTTCACTGGTGGCGGGAAGTTGTCGCGTCCGAACTCGACGACCGAATCAATCAAACTCGCCGCACTCTTGATGTCGATGGCAGCGCCAGCAGGTGCTTTGCCAGTCTCTTTGAGCAGACGTTCCGTGGCGTCGGTCATTTTTGGAAACTTGCCGGACTCCATCGGAAAGGACTCGCTGGAAAAGACCATTCGGCGGTCCTTCGTTACAGCCATGTAGAAGCCTTCTGCACCCCGAGGATAATAATAAGTAACGTCGCCGTCTTCCTCGCCTTCTCCCGCTATTTGGTTCAGTTGCTCCTTGACCGATTCAATCTGCTTTTCGGTTTTGAACTCGAATTCGACACGGAAGTGAAACGGCGGCGGATCTCCTGGTCCGATCTCCGTAAAGGCATCCATGCTGTCGGGCAGGGCGACCACACCTTTCATGCGACCGGCTTGCCACAACAGCTTCGACATCGGGTCCAATTGTTCCTCGAGCTGCAAGGCTTTGAAGAAATTGGAGTCACGAATGCGACTCGGTTCAGCGTGAAACCCAATATTTGCTGGGCCCGGGTCGTCCGTTTGGGCATGGCTCGACGAAGTTGTGCCCAAGACCCCGACAATCGTCAAGATTGCCGTCGCGACATAACACCTAAACATCTTGACGATAACAAACTCAAGTCCTGAGATCCGCTGAAACACGCTTCGGTTCCTGGAAATAACGGCACTCGAAAAAACGATTCGGACGACACTGTCCAAAGCGTCGTTCATCGTAACCTATGGAAATTGCAGCGTAAACAAGTCTCATTGCGCGTAGTTGGCGAACGCGTTATTCGCGACAGTCGCCGTCGCACCATGTTGCAATCCGCGACGAAGAGCCATGCGAAGAACCACGGGACGATAAATCGCCAGAAACTCACTCCAAGCAGCCACATCCTGCTGGTTGTTCAACCGCAGAATCAGACTTTCATTCGTTTCCGGCCAGTCGCTTAAGCTTTTCGCCAGGGTGTTCCGAATCAGCCATGCCTAGCAGTTCCCGAAACCGATCAAGAGGATAGCCTGTGTGACGCAACAGCTGAATGTCTTCGTCCGACAGTTGGTGAATCTGCTGGAATTCATCCCACTCTTTGCGGGCTTTCTTTTTGCGTTTGTTCTTTATTGATCCCATGGCATTCAATTCTAGGTCAGTGAGTCAGCAGCTCTAGATTGTATAATGTGATTGCCCCGGTTACTACTAAGATCAGGGCCGCGACGAGGCCACTGAAGTAGAACCCCGCGGCAGGAATCGCGATCAAGAACAAAACGGCGGCCCCAAGCAGGAAGATCCAGCTGTCGTTTCTGTCATTTTCAAGGTCCCCCTTTCGCGGGGGAGTCTCGGGTGTTTTAACTGCCTCAATTTTGGTTTCCTGCGGAACACACTTGGAACACAAGGCAATATGATTCGGAAGTGGTTCACCACAATTCGAGCATGGACGCATGTCGCACCAATTCTGTTCCTTCAGTTTTTTACTTCAACGCGTTGTAGAATCGAATTCTGGACCCCCCAAGATTGGACGTTCGGTAGGATTTGAATTTTCCATTCTCCAATAGCTAATAATCATTCAGCGTCGCCGCCTTCTAACACTCGTTGCCAACGTTTGGGGAGTCCCGCGTAGGCTTGGTCGTAGGTTTCTTGCAGGGGAACCGGGATGTATCGCTCGGCCGTCAAGAACAAAGGCATGTCGATCAACTCTTTGCCGACGGCAGTGGGCTCGACATAGGCTACTTTCGAGCGACCGGCGCTGTAGCTGGCTTGCACCAACGGTTCTTCGGGCGTTAAGCGAAAAGTATCTTCGGCCAGCACTTTCCAGATTTCGCCATGCAGACCGTTCACGTCCCGTGTGGTCGGCGGGAACAGGTCGATGATCATCAAGTGATAGCCATGACAAAGGGTGGAGATCGCTTTTTCCACGAACGTGTCCACCGCATGTTGAGTCCCTTTGTTGCCGGGCGATACCAGCTCGATCAAGGCCACGATGCGATCGTTACTGGAGTGACGGATCGAGAGCGCTCGTCGTTTGGGAGCGTAATCTTCATTCTCGGTTTGGACGATCATTCTCGTTTTCGGGGGCTGAGTCTTGACGGCCAATCCGCCTTCTTCGGTTCCCGACGTCCAGTTTTCGTGAGCGACTTCCTGCAGCGTCAAAACGTCAGGACCAAAAGGGCCAATGATCTGTTCGGCCAAAGCGTAATAGTCCGAGGGCAAGCGACCGCCGTTAAGGCTTGAACGCAATTCAGCGATCCAAGCCAGATGAAAGTCGTGCCATGTTCCCGCGTTCACTCGTGTCCAGTCATGGATCGGCATGTTCTAATTCTCCTCGGTCCTATTCTAACACGGATTCTGACCCAGGCCACTATCAATCAAAGCCCTGTTTGCTGACTTCAGTCGGAAGCGATATCGTCGCAGTCCATTTCAGAGCCGACCGCATTTTCGTAGACTGTAAGGTGCTCGTCCGGACTGCGACTTGGGGCACGCACCATTTCGAGGCATTTTCTTCGGTTAGCCGAATTCGTGAACGGCTATAAACAATTTAACGAACATGAGTGAGCCAGATGCAACTACCGGCATTGGTGTTTATGGCGGGTTTGGCCCAATTGGCGATTGTCGTGGGCAGTCTGATGATCCCGCGTGTGTTGAGATGGTCTGAAGACGTCGCGCAATTACGGCCGCTCACACGTCAAGTGTTTTGGACTTACGCGGCTTATATTTGGAGTACAAATTTGTTTTTCGGCATCATCTCCGTGGTGATGTCCAACGAATTGGTTGGGGGTAGTGCTCTGGCAATGGCCCTCTCGATCTTCATCGCGATCTATTGGGGCGCTCGAATTGGAATCCAGTTTTTCTATTTTGATCGTAGCGATGCTCCCACCGGACCGCAGTATCAATTGGCCGAATGGTCACTTGTCGGCACCTTTGTGGCGTTGACATTGATCTACAGTTATGCGGCGTGGGTCAATTGGGACATCGCGAGTCGTGCTCCATGAACGCCTACCTGTCCGTCGATTGGCCAGTAGCTTCATTTGGCTTGTTGGTAATTCTGGTCGCCGTTTTATTTGGTTATTTCGTGACCAAGATCCGCCGTGCATCAATGGCACGCGCCGTGGCGTGGCTGGCTATTGTCTGTGGCGTTGGCGGTATGGAATGGCTGACACAAGGCCAGCCCGCCGGCTTTCGCATGCTGATGATCATCGGAATTTTATTGTCCACCATGAAGATCATTGTCGCAGCCGAAGTTCAGTTGTCCGGCAAGGCCAACCTTCGATATTGGCAGTGGCTGGGGTTCGCTGGGCTCTGGGTCGGCATGCGGCCCGCATTGTTTGGAGCGATGCCAAGACAATCGCGAGCCCGCGTGAAGGATTATCTTTGGCGGGGCATCGCGAACTTGTTGCTTGGCTTCGTGGTGGTCATCGCGGCTCGCGGCGCTTGGTTAATGATGGATGACTCGGACTTAACGTGGCGATTGTTGACCACGACGGTTTTGCTGCTGCCGGGAATCAGTCTGATGTTGCACTTCGGGGTCTTCAATCTGTTGACGGCTTTTTGGCGGTGGATGGGAGTGGAGTGCGATTCGATCTTCCGAGCGCCATTAAAGTCCGCGAGCCTGACCGAATTTTGGGGCAAGCGATGGAACTTGGCCTTTTCGGAAATGACCAGTTTAGCGGTGTTTCGTCCGCTGAAAGATGCATTCGGCCAATTGCCAGCGATGTTGGTTGCCTTTGTCTTTTCCGGAATACTACATGAGTTGGCGATCAGTGTCCCGGTCCGAGCGGGATTTGGCTGGCCGACGCTGTATTTCTTGTTGCATGGGCTGGCGATGTTGGCGGAGAATCGTTGGCGAAGATTGGCTCAAACGTTGGCAGCCTACCCCTGGCTGGGACGGCTATGGACGTTGGCCTGGATTTTGATTCCCCTGCCGATCTTGTTCCACCAACCATTTCTGCGCGGCTGCGTGTGGCCGTTGATCGGGATTGAGTTGAATTGACGTTGGGTAGCAAGACTCAAGACCCTAAGCAATCAACATGTTAATACACCGTCCGCTGCAAGTTTATTATGTTGTTTTTCTGTGCAGTCAATTCTAACTAACTAGGGCTGAACGAGTTGTCCAGAGAACCCGCACGGTGGATGGGCCAGGTGGCTAAGAAGTCGTGAATGCGACCGACAAGAAATTTCGAGATCAATCGATGTCAATCGGCGGAGGCGACTGATAGTCAACCTCCGCCGTTCGTGTTCAACTCAATCGCGACTATTTCTCATCGGATGCGTCTGCCGCCGGCTCGGCAATGCTTTCGAAGTTTCGGAACCGTATTGATCTCAGGTCGACGTTTGATCGATGACAATTCGAACAGTTAGACGCTTCGGGCAAATTTGCATGCGAAAAAGTTCCCGTCGCAAGTTCGAAGTCTAGATCGACACCAAGTCGCGTCGACGGAACTCCTTCAACACTTGCAACACCTTCGGTGAGTGTCACCAAAACCTCTTGGGTCAGCCCCTCGCGAACCAAAGTGGCTTTCACCGCTTGTCCGACTTCGCCGTTTTGGACCAGCGTTGTGAATTGTTCCGAATTGATCAACCATTGATCGTCTAGCTTCAATAAAATATCGTCGATTTGGACTCCAGCAGTGGCCGCTCCGGATTCTGGAACCACCGATTCGACGACGAGTCCGACGCCTGACTTGATCTTCAAATGTTTGCGCAACGTATCATCTGTTCGGCGAACATGGACACCAAATTGGGGTTTCGGGACGCCGTGGGGCTCGAAATGAATTTGGAAGTCGCCTGTACTAATAACTGCGTAATTATGTACTAAAGGATTCCGAAGAGTACGGATCACAATGTCCGAAGGCTCCGGTGACAACTTTTCTCCATCGATCGCGATGGCCGGTGTTTCTGGCTTTGTTTCTTGGGCGGTCTCTTGAGTAGTTTCCTGCATCAGGCCTACGAGCCAGAGATTGGCAGCCACCATCAGGGTCAAAACGGACATGCTTCTTTCCTTTTTAATTTGCGAACACGGACACGGACTGAAAATTCGGATAGGTTTGATGGGCCCCGTGGATTCAATCGATTTCAAATCCCTGGTGAATTTGAAATCACAAGTCGCGGTGTATGTCGCTGGACCAACTTCTTCTTTTGGGTTGCAGGGTCGATCTCGAGAATGTCTTCTTGAGTATTTGCCAGATAGCTGCGAAATACTCGGCCATCTTTGGACTCTAGCCACAACGGCGCCGACAACGTCGTGTTTCGAGCCACTGTCCGCGTCCGAGGCAACTCGGACTTTTGGTCGTTCACGTCGGGATGGCCGTCCAGCGGTTGCCCCGCGAGTTTGGTGTCGTCGACCAAACGTTTCCCATCCGTTGAAGTCACGGTACTTGCGGATGTCGATTTAGCAGCCTCCGAACGGCCATACCAGGCCCCGGCTCCAAATCCAATCAACAGCGACGCAGCAATCGTCAGCAACGTTGCCAACCATCGTGGCACCTGCCGAGTCTTTGAATGGACTGCGGCCGAGACTGCCGAGTCGGCAAACAATGTTGCCATCCGACTGTCCAATGACGCGGATGTCGGCACGAGCGACAGTTTCTGGATCGCGGCTTCGATTTCGTCTGGTAACTCTGGCTTAGAATTCGTGTTCATGGACTTGCTCCAATTTAGTTCTCAGTTCTTCGATCATTCGACGGTACCGCGTGGCAACAGTCTTCAGCGGCACGCCTTGGATTTCGCCAATTTGCGCGTATGTCAGGTTTGCATGGACTTTGAGTACGATCAATTCCCGCTCGTCGGGAGGTAACATCTCCAGCGCCGCCGCCAACGCGTCAACACCCGAGTCTCGACTGGATAGCGAAGTGTCGTTCATACTGGCCGGACGAGCATCCAAATAAAGTTGCAACGCCTTTTTCTGCACGCCATTTTTTCGCACCGCGTTCAAGGCAGCGTTCCGAACCGCCTGGAAACAGTACGCTACCGGATCTATCACTCTGCCTTGGCTCTGAACCAATCGAGCAAAAGCATCATGAACCGCATCCTCGGCCCGGTGCCGACAGCCCACAATATTGACCGCCACCGCCACCAGTGCCTGCCGGTACCGTCCGTAAACTTCGGCCAGCGTATCTGTAGGTCCTGGCGGCATTCGGAAATCGATCCAAAGGGGCTACTGTTTCTTAATCTGCGGCGGAATGTTGC
>JAUXWY010000274.1 GCA_030681235.1 Pirellulaceae bacterium
TCGGGAATTTAATTCGGGACAATTCCCAACGGCCATTTTGAAGGATACGCCAGCCGTGAAATCGATGAATGAAGGGGCAAAAAGCGGGGACGCTCTGTTCATTGGCGACTTCCCAGCTAAAATTTGATCCAGCGGCGGCTGTTCAGGGGCGGGTTCGGTGACGATCCCAAACCCGAATTCGAGACTCCCTGTGGGGAACTCCATTATTCTTTGGAATAGCTTGCTATTGGTTGGAACAGCTCGCTCGTTCTTTCTTTTGTCCCCCGGAACCCGAACCATCATGTCTGCAAACCAATTTGATGATAATTTTGAGAATTTTGATATCGAAGACTTTGACGAGGACTTCGACGAAGATTTCGAGGCCGAAGTTGTGGGCGAGTACGAGCCGGAAAACAACGAGTATCAAGATTTCGACGATCCCAGCAAGATTCCGACGGTCGATTTCTGCGGCGAATCGGACGATGAAGAGGAACCGGTCGTGATCGCGGAAGCGCCAGAGCCGGGCGCGGATGCCGATCCCGACGCCGATCCCGCCGATTCTCCGAAGACCAAATCCGGAAAAAAGACCGGCAAGTAGGGAAGATCCGCTTGATCGTAGGATAAAGGAAGTCCCCGTCGATGTTTCGAAAAATCTCGAATCAAGTTTCGTTCCCCGAACTCGAAAAGCGGATTCTGGCGTTTTGGAAAGATCAACGGATCTACGACCAATCGCTGAGGCGGCGTGAAGGCTCCCCGCGCTTTGTGTTCTTTGAAGGCCCTCCCACCGCCAACGGCATGCCGCACCCAGGGCACTGCCTAACCCGCGCGATCAAGGACTTGTTCCCACGCTACCGCACCATGCGTGGCGACTATTGCCAACGCAAAGCCGGTTGGGACACGCACGGGTTGCCGGTCGAGATGGAAGTCTGCAAAGAACTGGGGATCCATTCGAAAGAGGACATCGAAAACTACGGCGTCGAACCGTTCATCCAAAAGTGCCAACAGAGCGTCTGGCGGTACATGCGGAAGTGGGAAGAACTGACCGAGCGATTGGGTTTTTGGATTCACTTGGATCAAGCCTATGTGACGTATCAGCAATCGTATGTCGAGTCGGTGTGGTGGTCGCTCAAAACGCTGTTCGAGCGTGGAGATTTGTACCAAGGGCACAAGATCGTGTGGTGGTGGGCTCAAGGTGGCACGGCCCTATCGAGCGGCGAAGTTGGCGATGGCTATCGCGAAGTTGCCGACCCCAGTGTCTACGTGTGCTTCCCGTTGCTGGACCGACCGAACACCTCACTGTTGGTTTGGACGACCACGCCGTGGACCCTGCCTTCGAACCAATACGCGGCTGTCGGCGTGGATATTCGCTACGCAACCGTGGTGGATGCGGACAGCGGACAGAAGCTGATCATCGCTGCCGACTTGGTAGAAAGTCTGGCGAAAAAACGTAAGACCGAGCTGCACGTCGAGTCGACTTGCACCGGAAAAGACTTGGTTGGCTTGCGCTATCGCCCACCGTTCGATTATTTCTACTCGCAGTTTGGCGATGCGATGGGCGAGTTGACGTCGGGCGAGCCAACGTCGTTGTACTGGCGAGTCTTGGCGGGCGACTTTGTCACCACTTCCAGTGGTACAGGGCTCGTGCACCAAGCCCCGGCCTTTGGTGAGGTGGATCACGAAGTCCTAGTGGCCGAACAGGCTCGATTTGTGCCTGGACAACAGCCGCAGCTCTTTTGCCCCGTCGCGGCGGATGGAAAGTTCACCGCAGAAGTGTCGGACTTCCAAGGCCAATGGGTCAAAGACACCGACAAGGCCCTGATTCGTCTGCTCAAAGAACGCGAAGTACTCTGGTTTCAAGAACAGTATCTCCACGACTATCCCTTCTGTTGGCGCGCCGACAAAGATCCTCTGATTCAGTATCCGCGCCGCAGTTGGTTCATTCGCACGACCAAATATCGCGACCAAATGTTGGCCAACAACCGACAAATCAATTGGTTGCCCGAACATATCAAGAATGGTCGCTTCGGCAACTTCTTGGCCGACAATGTGGACTGGGCGCTGAGTCGCGAAAGGTTTTGGGGCACGCCGCTGCCCATTTGGGTCTGTGCGGAAACGGGCCAGATGGAAGCGATGGCCAACTATAGCGAACTGTTGAGCCGACCTGGCCTGACGGGCACCGAAGTGTGGGAAGCTGCCAAGGCTGCCAATCCGGATCTCCCGGAAGACCTCAAGGTTCACAAGCCGTACATCGACGCCGTGACCTACGACTCGCCCTTTGCGGCGGGTGCACGGATGCAGCGTGTCACCGAAGTGATCGACTGTTGGTACGATTCCGGCGCGATGCCATTCGCCCAATGGGGTTACCCGCAAACAGAAGCCCGCGAGTTCGCGCAGCAGTTCCCGGCCCACTTCATTTCGGAAGCCTTGGATCAAACTCGCGGTTGGTTCTATTCGCTGACGGCGATCAGCACGATGCTGTTCGGACCAAAACCGGATTCCGTTGCTGACCCTGCCGGGACGACGGCCGAACCGACTCCAACCGCCTTCCCGCACCCGTTCCGTAACTGCATCGTGTTGGGACTGATGTTGAGCGAATGGTGGGAGAGCAAAGACGGCAAGCAGTTGCGGTTGAACGAAGACGATGCTCGTCGGGACTTGGGCGCAGGCTTCACGCATCACGTCGGCAAAATGTCGAAGCAAAAGCGGAACTATCGCGAGCCCTTCGAGATTTTCGATAACTACGGGGCCGACGTGTTGCGGTGGTATTTCTTCGCCACCCAAGCACCGTGGAATTCGATCAACTACAGCGAACAGGCGATCAAAAATAGCATCCCCGAATTCATGCTCCGTTTGTGGAACACCTATTCTTTCTTCTGCGAATATGCCGTGATCGACGGCTTCAGTCCCGCCAATGGATTGTTGGGCTTCGAGCTGTCCGGTTCCAATCCTTCGGTCGAACTGTTCAGCTTGGACCATCGCGAACTTAGCCAATTGCCGGGCTACGCGCCCATCGCCGACCGCGGCGAATTGGATCGCTGGATCATGAGCGAACTCCACCAGATGTTGGAGATCGTGGTGTCCGCGATGGATCGATTCGAGAACTATCCGGCGGCGCAAGCGATCAATCAATTCTTGGATTCGTTGAGCAATTGGTACGTGCGCCGCAGTCGCGATCGATTCTGGTCGAGCGAACCGCTGGAAGACGCGAAACTCGAAGCGTATTGGACGTTATTCGAATGTTTGGTGACGCTCAATAAAACCGTGGCGCCTTTTGTGCCTTTTGTGGCGGATGAACTGTGGGGTAATCTGGCCGGGGTCTTTGATGGACAAGCGGCGGTGAGCGTGCACTTGACGGACTTCCCGACGGCCGATGCGTCCTTGATCGATCGCGACCTATCACAGCGAATGGAAATCTTGCGCGAGATTGCCTCGTTGGGTTTGCGGGCGCGAACCGAAGCGAAACTTCGTGTGCGGCAACCGTTGGCTAAAGTGGAAGTGGTTCTCAACAGCGATCAGCATTTGCCGTGGTTAGAAAGTCATCGCGCGATTTTGGAAGCCGAACTAAACGCCAAATCCGTTCACTTCACGACGTCGGGTCGCGAGTACGTGAACTACGAAGTGATTCCCAATTTTCCGCGATTGGGGCCCCGTTATGGGAAGTCCTTGCCGCAGATCAAAGCTTTTTTGAATCAAGGGGCGGGGGCTGAATTTTTGGAGCAACTGCAAACCCAAGGCGCCATTCGCTTTATCGTAGGCGAGCAAGCCGTCGAGTTAACGGCCGACGATGTTCAAGTTCGTTTGAATGCAAAGCCCGGTTGGGCGGCGGCACAAGGCAAGACTTGTGTGGTGGTGTTGGCGACCGAGTTGAATGAAGCCCTGATTCAAGAAGGGCAAGCCAACGACGTGGTGCGTTTGATTCAGAGTCGGCGCAAAGAGATGGGACTCGAATACACCGACCGCATCCGTGTCGGCCTGCTGACTGCCGATTCGGCTCTGAGCCAAGCCATGTCCATCTGGCGCGACCACATCGCCACGGAAACACTGGCCGTGGCCGTCGAGTGGAGTTCCCTGAACGACGCCCAGCCCCAAGCCTGCATCGTCGAATCGGCCGAACTGACGGTGTTTGTGCAAAAGGCCTAATGGCCACGATCTTGACCTGTGTTTGGCGGGCAAGCAAACTGTGGAAGAACAACAACGACAAGATGGTGGCCTACCATCGTTGGGATCAAGGCGGTGCGGGCGACGACGTGATTGTCGAACGCAACGATACGGAGCGAGCGCTGGTGTACCGGCTTCAGCCGAAAACGGTCTTTTCAGCTACCCGCCGGCTGAAGCCGGTACACCAGCGCTCGCTAAACCGCATTCATCACTACGCAGCGCCGCTCAAGAACTTGGCGACGTAGCGGATGGTGGGGCGATGGACCAGAACGGTTGAATGGCTCACGCGAAAGGTCAAGGTCTCGACCGCGCCAGGTAACTCGACATGGGTCGACGGGATGATGATGTCCCAGGTCGCCTTGACCAAGGCAAACGGATAGTCCGGCGGCGGAATTTGATTGACCAGACTGGTTGGCTCAGTTCGCAACTCTTGAATGGATGGCGCGAGCCATCGCAGCCAAGGGCCAAGGTGGTCAGCGGTGGGCGTCCCCTGCGAAGGCGGGGTCAACATCACCATCCGTGAAAAATTGGCAGGCCGATCGTCCGCCAGCGCCATGCGACTGACAATGCAGCCCATGCTGTGGGCCACGATGTGAAAATCCTGGTCCGGGGCCTGTTGGCTCCACGTGGCCAATTGGGTTCGCAAACGGTCTGCCGCCCGACGCATCGAACGAAGGCTGTTGTAGCCAAAGTTATGGACACGAAAACCGGCTCGCTGCAGCGCCCATTGGAACGGCAACATCACCACAGGATGCGCGCCGATACCGTGAACCAGGACAACGGTCGGTCGGTCGCGTGAAAGTTCAGGTTGGGCGGGTGTCACCATGGACGGGGTCTCGGACCAATCGCGGCTGCCTACAAAACGTGTTCGGCGAACGCCGAACCAGCCCTTGGATTATCCGTCGCGATCCGAAAATGACAACACCAAGATGTTGCGGGTCAGCGATCCCTTGGCGAACGAGCGTCGTCTATTGGAAAGTAGGATTGTCCTCGAGTCCCAGTTTCTTCATCTTTTTGTAGAGCGTCGTGCGATTGATTCCCAAGGCGTCAGCGGTCTCGTTGCGATTGCCACTGAACTCGCGGAGTACTTGGGCAATGATCTCACGTTCGGGACCTTCCAGGGCTTCCTTAAGACTGAGTCGTTGCAGGTCGCTGCCACTGACGGTCGCAGCGACCATGGTCTTACGCGCCCCGTTGCTGATATGGCTGGGCAGATCCGTCAGCCCAATTTGCGAGCCCTTGGCCAACAGCACCGCTCGTTCGATGACATTTTGCAGTTCGCGAACGTTGCCGGGCCAGCGATAGTGGACCAATGCCTCCAAGGCCGAATCGGACAATCCTTCCAAGTCGCGTTTCGCATCGCGGGCGACTTGCTTCATGAAAAAATCGGCCATGGCGGGAATGTCGTTGGGACGTTCCCGCAGTGGCGGCAGTTCCAAATTGATCACGTTGATCCGGTAGAACAAATCTTGCCGGAAGCGACCTTCGCTGACCGCTGCTTCCAAATCTTCATTGGTGGCCAACACGAGTCGCGTATCCACACTGATTGTTTCCGAGCCGCCGACGGGTTCGAACTGCCATTCCTGCAAGACTCGCAATAGCTTCACTTGCATGCCGGGCGAGGCGGTCCCAATTTCGTCCAAGAACAGTGTGCCCTGATCGGCTTGCTGGAATTTGCCCAGCCTCTTGCCAACGGCCCCAGTGAAAGCGCCCGCTTCGTGACCAAACAGTTCGCTTTCCAGCAGATTCTCCGACAAAGCACCGCAGGCCACTTCGATAAATGGTTGGTCGCGACGTTGGCTCCGCTGATGGATCGCCCGGGCCAGCATGGACTTGCCCGTGCCACTTTCGCCCGTCAGCAAGACCGTTGCCCGCGTATCCGCGATGCTGTCAATAATTTCAAAGGCCCGGACCATGCGTTGGTCGTTGGCAATGATGCTTTGGAAACTGTAGCGTTCGTCCAAACGAGCGCGGAGTTGTTTGTTCTCTTCCAACATCTGGTGTTGGGCGAAGGCTCGCTTGAGGGTTAGCTCCAATTCTTGATCGATGATTGGTTTGGTCAATAGATCAAAAGCGCCCACTCGCAAGGCTTCGGTGGCCGTCGCGGGCGAGGCATACCCGGAGACCAACACGACCGGAATTTGCGGATAGTTGTTTCGAATATGCGCCAGCAACTCGAAGCCATCACCATCCTCCAGTCGAATATCGACCAGGGCTAGATCGATCGGGCGTTGCTCCAAAGTGCGTTTGGCAGCTTGAATCGTATCGGCCAACTCGGTTTGGTAGCCAATGCTGCGGAGCCAGGCCGCCATCGATTCGACCAGATCGCGGTCGTCGTCTACTAACAGCAATCGCTTTTGACGGCTTTCTTTTCGCTTCATGGGATGCCTTGGAGAGACGCGGTGTTAGAATCGAGGTGCTTTTTCGCAACGCCGGGTGTTTCTAGCTTGCAGAATGAGGCGAACTTTCAGCAGCGACCGTGTTAAGGTAGACTTTTTCTAACGACCGCCGTGAATTTGCTGGTTATGCAAGTCGCAGCGGATAATTGACCTGCTCGGGATTCTCCTGATGACTGCTACGTCGACCGTTGTGCTGGCTTTTGATCATCCGGTCGTGCGGTTTGGGTTGAGGGCCATCTTGGCAGGCGAGCCGTTTGACGTCTTGGCCGAGTGCTCCAACGTTCAGCAGGTGCTGGATACCTGTCGGGGATTGCAACCCAAGTTATTGGTCGCGGACGTGATTCTGGAGAGCAAGGACATCTTTGAAGTCTTGGCGAAATTGCCCGCAGTTTCGCCCTCGACACGAACCATCTTGTTGGCACCGGCGGCCGAGCCCATTTGGCTGGCCCGCGGAGTGGCTTGGGAAGCGCAGGATTTTCTGTTGCGGTCGGCCAGTCGCGAAGAGATCCTGACCGCGTTGCAAAGGGCCCGTGATGGCCTGCCGACGGTCGATGGAAGTCGAATGCACAAGATGGCCGAGACCATGCAACGCCGAACCGATTTCCCGAAGATCATCCCGCCGATGACAGGTCGGGAAATGCAGACCTTGCGTCTGTTGGGTTTGGGGCTAAGCAATCAAGAAATCGCCCGTACGATCCACGTTCGCTTGGAGACGGCTAAAGAGCACGTCCTGAACGCCATGCGGAAGCTGGATGTTGCGGATCGCACCCAAGCGGCCGTGATGGCGATTCAGAATGGGTGGTTGAACTAGTGCTTTGCTAAGGCTGTTGCGTACTCGCAACTCCGTTCGACGCGAGTCAACGGATTGCGTACGAACGGTTTCCTACCGTCTATCACGGCGGAATGGGATTTCGTTACAATTTTCCAGACCGGTGTTGGCCCAGTTCCATGGGCGATGAAATTTTTGGAAATGTTTTAGGGGGTCCCAATGGACAAGAATGTTCCTGATCCGAATCCTTCCTACGACGCGACTCGATCCTTTGCCCCTGCGGAGTCGGGATCGGAAATCGCATCCCTTGCCGAGCAGTTTGAGCAGGCATGGCGCAGTGGACAGCGCCCCCACATCGAAGACTACCTGAACCAAGTTCCCGCAGACGAACAACACGTTCTGCTTTACGAGTTGTTATCTCGCGAGCTATCGGTGCGGGTGCAGGCCGGTGAGAGCTACACTATCGACCACTATCTGTCGCGCTTCCCCGAACATCGCGAGACCGTCGCTCAGGTTTTTTCGCAAACCGATAAAGAACCGGGAACCGATTCGACCGTGGATCGCAACCTCGCAGGCGACCAATCAACTCAGTCCTACTTGGTCGCCCAAGCAACCTCAACTTCCCCCAGCGCCGGTTCAGCTCGCTACCGCAAAATCCGCAAGCTGGGTGAAGGAGCCTTTGGAACCGTCTGGTTGGTCGAAGACCTGGAACTGAAACGTCAGGTCGCCCTCAAGGAACCCCGCCCCGACCGCCTGAAAAACGCCTCCGATATCGAGACCTACCTGGCCGAAGCTCGCGTCCTGGCCAGCCTTGATCACCCGCACATCGTTCCCGTCTACGACGTTGGTCGCACGGCCGAAGGTTCCTGCTATGTGGTGTCCAAACTGATCGACGGCACGGATCTGGCGGATCATGTCAAACAGAAATCGATCACCTTCGCCCAATCCGCCAGTCTGGTCGCCCAGATCGCCGATGCCTTGCAGCACACCCACAACCGGGGATTGGTCCATCGCGATATTAAACCGGCCAACATCCTGATCGACGGCCAACAGCGACCCTACGTCACCGACTTCGGACTGGCCCTGCGCGACGAAGATTTTGGCAAACAAGAAGGGATCGCCGGAACCCCGGCCTACATGAGCCCCGAACAGGCTCGTGGTGAAAGCCATCTGGTGGACGGTCGCTCCGATATTTTCAGCCTGGGCGTGGTCCTGTACGAACTGCTATCGGGAACCAAACCGTTTCGGGGTGACAACTGGCGCGAGATTCTGCAACGGATCACCACGGTCGAAGCCAAACCCTTGCGGCAACTCAACGAAGCGATCCCCAAAGAGCTGGAACGGATCTGCCTGAAGGCCCTTTCGAAACGAGCGGCCGACCGCTATCCCTGTGCGACCGATCTGGCAGAAGACTTGCGGAATTGGTCCAGCCCCTCGGCTGCCGA
Source organism: Pirellulaceae bacterium (assembly GCA_030681235.1). Taxonomy (GTDB): domain Bacteria; phylum Planctomycetota; class Planctomycetia; order Pirellulales; family Pirellulaceae; genus M30B19. The sequence goes on from JAUXWY010000274.1 coordinate 8,751, forward strand.
CCAACCCTCGCTGGCCCCGGTCAAGATTGTCCCCAAAGGTCTGCGGTCCTTCGACGCGGCCGACAGCGACTTCTTTCTGGAACTGCTCCCCGGCCCCCGCGACCGGGACGGCCTGCCGGAGACGTTGCGGTTCTGGAAAACCCGGATCGAAGAGACCGACCCGGAACGTACGTTTCGTGTCGGCTTGGTTTACGGCCCCAGCGGTTGCGGCAAGTCGTCCCTGATGAAAGCCGGACTGTTGCCGCGTCTGTCGGATCACGTCATTCCGGTCTTTTTGGAAGCCACCCCCGATCAAACCGAGCAGCAACTATTACACGGGCTGAGGCGAGCCTGTCCCGACCTGCCCCGCAACGCCTCGTTGGTCGACACGTTGTCTGCCATTCGCCGCGGCAAGGGGATTCCGGCGGGACGAAAGGTGGTGTTGGTGATCGACCAGTTCGAGCAATGGCTTTACAGTCACGGTGCCGAACCGAACTCCGATCTAGCCGCCGCCCTGCGCCAGTGCGACGGCGGACGGATTCAAGCGGTGCTGTTGGTGCGGGACGATTTCTGGATGCCGATTTCAGAATTTCTGCGAGCGTTGGAAGTTCGTTTGATCGAAGGCGACAACGCCAACGCGGTCAGCCTGTTTGATCCGCTCCATGCCCGCAAAGTCCTCTCCGAATTCGGCAAAGCCTACGGTCGGCTCCCCGAGAATCTGGGTCAACTCTCACGCGACCAGGATTCGTTCTTGACCCAATCGGTCACCGGTCTGTCGCAGGACGGCAAAGTGATTTCGGTAAGGCTGGCTTTGTTCTCGGACATGATGAAGAGCCGCCCCTGGACCCCGGCCGCCTTGGCCGAAGTCGGCGGCACGGCGGGGGTGGGGGCCACGTTTTTGGAAGAGACCTTCAGCAGTCGCACCGCCCCGCCCCAGCACCGCCAGCATCAGGAAGCGGCCCGAGCCGTCCTGCGCGCCTTGTTACCGACCACCGGCACCGACATCAAAGGGCACATGCGGTCGGCCAGTGAATTGCAGGAGATCAGTGGCTACGCCAACCGTCACCAGGACTTCGCCGACCTGATTCGCATTCTGGATAGTGAAGTGCGACTGATCACACCGGTGGGGTCGGAAGGGGTGGAGGGTGATGGGTGGGGGGTGGCGGGGGAGTTGGTGGAGGGTGAGGGGTGGGGGGTGGAGCGTTCTCATAGTTTTCAAGGTCTTGAAGGAGGAGGATATGGGAGTTCAGAGTTATCGGCAGTTGGAGGTTTGGCAATTGGGGTTGGAGTTGGCGGAAAACTGTTACCGGGCGACGAAGGATTTTCCGAAGGAAGAGCTGTTCGGCCTGACCAGTCAAATCCGGAGGGCGGCGGCATCGGTGCCGGCCAACATCGCCGAGGGACAGGGACGGGAGCACACCAAGGAATTTCTGAGGCACCTGAGTATCGCCAGAGGATCGCTGATGGAATTGGAAACCCACCTTCTGCTCTGTCAGAGAGTGGACTTGATGCAACCATCGCAAGTGGAGCCGCTGCTGGCTCAAACCGACCGCATCAGCCGGATGCTCAGCGGTCTCCGCAAATCCCTACTCAAAAAACTATAACCGCCGCCACCAACCACCCATCACCCTCCCCCCCCCCCCC
>JAUXWY010000284.1 GCA_030681235.1 Pirellulaceae bacterium
TTCCTGAACGGGCGTCGAACTTGGAACGCCTGGGGCTTGGAACGGAGTTGACGCCAACGGCGCGGCAAACGTCGGCTGGATGGGAACGCGAGGTTGGTTCCTCGGCGACGGCGTTTCGTCAGTAATCAAAAGCCGAGACACGTCTGTCGGCGTTGGCAAAGCAGACGGAGGCGAACCAGGTTTCAATGCGATTGATTTGGACCGAGCCGACGTTGATGATGGTGGCGGGACGATTCCGGCCGTGGGTGTCGCAGGCGTCTGGTTGCGACGTTGATCCGAGATCGAGAGTCGATTAGGGAGTTGCGGAGAAAACTGGCTCCGAGGTTCGTTCGCGGAGTTCGTACGATTGGGCTGTCGGTTTGCCGTCGACTGATCGATGCCGGCATCGCCCTCTTCACTTTCAGTGGAAGGCTGCTTGAAGCCAAGCTTTTCCTTCAGCCGTTCGGTTTCGTTATTGATTCGCTGGCGAGTCGATTCGAGAGCTTCTTTTTGGGCAGTCCTAGCTTTATCCACGCTCTTCTTGGCCGACTCGGCATCGCCAAACATCCGGCGCAAGATCGCGCCGTTGCCTATTGTTAGCTTGTCGTCATTTTTCTTGTTCTGCGGTGCTGCGTGCAATTGCCCTTGGAGCAGCAAGGAAAGGAAGCCAAAGGCCAAGCAGGTCGACCAGACATGATTCATTCGCGCCATAAAACCGCTCATTGCTTTCCGCTGCCAAAGAAACCCTCTGCCCGCCGAAAACGTCCAAGAAGACGCTTGGGGCGGGGGTTACTTTGGTTTTCGGAATCAACATCGGTTGGAACACGGCATTTTCGGACAGCCAGGCACGACCCGTGCAAACGATTCGATTCGCACAGACACCAATTCCACCGCAGGCTTCCTATTTTAAGGTTGTCCCGTTGGGCTGAGTGGCGATTTGTTGTGCAAAGTCCTCTGGAATTCGATTGAAAATGAACATTGGCTCACAAACCGCCAATTGGGCATCCAATTCGGCCGGGCGAGCAATCTGTTGGCCGTCCGGATGGATCATGATGCGAACTTGGCTCGTGTTTGGGGACTGCCCGTCGATCTGCTCGACCAATTCGACCACCATGGACTCGACATCCCGCTGGACTTCCTTCCATGTGCCTGTGGCGCTGATCAGCTGTTCTTTACCATCCAATGAAAACTGAACCACCATCCCCAAGCGACCATCGCTGTAGAAATCCATGGCAACCTGATATGTGGAAAATATGTCGGCGACTTTTTGCAATCGAGCCCGCTCGTCTCCTTCGACCCGTTCAAGTTTTTGGGCAAGCAGGCTGCTGTCCAATGTGGCAGCTCCCAGCCACGACCCGATCAGTGGATTCCCAGTCGTTGGCTTGAGCAGGTCGCCCAAATCCGCCGGGGTCTCGCTCAATGCCGGATTCTCGCCGGTTGACGCGTTTCCAGCCTGGGGGCTTGTGGCCGTCATTTGAGGTGGCAACGAGTTATTCTCCTGCCGAGCCGCTTGAGTGGGAGTGTCCGACTTTGGCTTCGCTTTGGGGGCTTCTTCTCCGCAACCAACAAACAAGTTCACTAAAATCGCAGAACCAATAACGACAGTGGAGGATCGGCGGACTAGCATTTTCGTAGCAACTCCCTTTGCATGAACGGCGGATTATTTCGACGGCTTCATCGGGCCGGGATCCGTTACTTCGCAGGTTCCCGAGCAAATGTCAACTCCAATTCAACACCGGCCATGTTTGGCGGAACAAGCCGCATTCGGTCGGGTCCGAGAAACGTCACCCGAGTATCGGAGGTCTCCGATTGCGCGGACTTCTCGTCTTTCCAGGTGCAGGAAACGAGCATGGATTCGGCGTTGCTTTCGTGAATGGTCCAAGTTCCCGATTTCTGACCTCTTGCGACTGCTAATGCCGTTTTACTAGACCAAGTGCCGTCGGCGAAAAACTGAAGTTCCATGGAGTTGCTAGCGGTTTGCTCGACCTTCTTGGTCAAGTCATCCAACTTGTTGCCCAGCAACTGTTTTGCCATTCCTCGGACCGACCGTTCCTCAAAGGATTGTTTTCGATCCGGATCACCATCGAGCAATTGATCGACGAGTTCTTCGTTGATCCGAACGTCCATGCGCCAAGTTCCCACCAATCGCTGGCGGTCGGCCGCGAACGGGTCAGGTTTGGCGGCTGTCCGCAAGTCCGAACAACCGACCATCAGGAACAAAAAACAGCCTAAGTGCAACGTGTTGCGATTCATGGACGAGCCTCTTCTGGCAAGGGATTGAATACAAGACGACTTTCCCGGATGTATGGATTTTATTGATTATGACGGTCTTGACGAGCCGATGTAAGTGATCAGCTTGGGCGATTCGCCCGGCGTCTTTAAAACATTGCTCCGGAGATCCGAAATGAAACGTCCAGCGCTGTTGTTGCTAGCGTTGATACCGCTTCTCGTTTCCAGCGGTTGCCTGGGCCTGCGGCACCGTCCACTTTCGTATCGAGACTACGGAAGTGGGGGCGTGGTTCATGCAGACTATTACGAAGCCGAATGTGATAGCGGTTGTGGCTCGACCTACGGACCGATCGGCAGCTCGTGTGAATCCGGCCACTGCGATCGGTGCGATGGCGGTACTCGTGTACCATGGGGCGCCTACGCGGGCCTTCCTCTGGCGGCCAGGCTGAAACATCGACTCGCCTGCGGAGACGGATGCGGAGAAGTTTATTTTGGCGAATGGATCAGCACACCCCCAACACCCGATCCGTGCGATTACGACGGACAGTACACGGGAGTTGGGAACGACATGACGATGCATTCTCACGCACAGCCTGTGCGGACTCTTCTGCGAAAGATCGCTGGCATTCGCTTCTTCGGCACTCGATACGCCGATCAATGGATGGACGAAGCAGATCATTACGGCGAAACCGTCGAGTACGACGAAGAAATTGCCCCAGGTATGATCTCGACACATCAAATCTCACCGACCAACTCGGCGCCGATTGGCCGTCCTGCCTGCAACTGCGGACACTAGAATCCAACCTCAACTTTGACATTCGCAGCCACGAGAAACCAAAAAGCCATGCGGTGTGCCGCATGGCTTTTTGCGTTTTCCTTACGCCATCGAACTGCGACCGCGCGCCAAAAACTAACGACAGTTACGGATCGGGCAGCACCGTCGCGGAATACAAATCGGTGGACAGATGATCGGAGCTGGGCAACAAATCACCGGAGCACAAATCACCGGAGCACAAACCGGTGGGCAAACCACTGGGGCCGGAATCATGGGTTGTGGGTAAACATGCGGAAGTGCAACTGGTGCCGGCTTCCTCTTTGGAACCTTGTAGCGAATCTTCGTGATCTTGTAGGTCTTTACGACCACTCGTGGTCCACCAAATCCCGGAGCACCAAAGCCCGGCGCACAGTGACCTTGTGGCGGAAATGGAAGTGGCCGAACCCCTACATTCGCTGGAACGGCTCGGACCGGAGCGGGCATCACGCGAACTTGCGGGCCAACCGCCATGGGGACGGCAATGACGCGAACTGGTTGAACCACCACAAACGGGCATGGGACTGGTCGACAGACAACCGCACAACAACGATGGCGAAGCCCACGAGCTTCCACTGAATCTGTCGCTGCGAAGGCTCCAGCCAAAGCTCCGACTACTGCAACAAACTTGAACATTCTTGATCTGAACATTGACTCTCTCCCGAGGATGAATGGACGCTAAGGCGACAACCGTCCCGTTCTGCGATTCGCCGCTCTTTCAGTTTAGCTAAAACAGAGGCTGCGCAAAATAGGAGTAATGCAGTTTATAGGAATTATGCGGAGGAAAATTGGCAACATTGCAGTTGTGCCGGAATCCATAAGGTCTTGAGAATGCTTGTGCTTGCCGAGCCACAGTTTTGATAGGCTCCGGAACAAAAAAAGCGAGTCCGACTTGCATCAGACTCGCTTTGATTTTTAACCGAGTAAACGCTGCTGAGTGTTTACAGGTAAACCCAATTGTACCCGCTTATTGGCGGCGGAGGATTGGGAATTGGCTTCCATTGCTTGTTGTCGTTGCTATCGATCTTGTCGATGACCTTAGTCAAAACCCAAGCACCGATACCAAGACCGATCAATTCGCCGATACCACCTAGGTTAAACCCGCCGCCACCCATGCCGCCACTCCCACCGAATTGACCGCCACCAAACCCACCGCCGCTGCCGTAGCCATAACCTGGCACACCAGCGGGTGTCTCTTCTATGACTTCAACCGAAACGATTTCTTCGACGATTTCGTATTCGACTGGCGAGTCAGACATGGTTGCCGAGAACCCTTCCTGTCGCACTACTAACGAAGTGTAAACTGTTTCAGCCGGAGCCACAGACGCCGCTGAATCATTCACTTGAACGGCAACAGCCGCAAAACCACCTTCACCGCGAGCAACAACCGAGTAGAACCCTGGTTGGACGTCAGCGAACGCGAACATGCCCTGAGCATCCGTTGTCGCTTCGGCGACAACTTCATTGCCACTGACCAGTGCGATCGTGTTCCCAGCGACCTTGCCATTAAATGCCGAAATCTTACCTTGGAAAATACCGTCAACCAAGTCAATCGATTCAGTCGCTCGGAAAACTTCCGAAGACTCAATCGCAGCGGCAACGTTCTTCCCAGCAGCCGAGGCAAAACCCTCAACGAGGGAGTTGCGAGGAGCAGCGAAAGCTCGCAATGCTGCATCGCCTTCCGTCGCTGTCGCCGCGACAACTTCAATGCCGAACGAAGAGATCGCGCTCTTGCTTGCAGAAACAAACGTATACTTACCAGGTTCTACATTGGAGAAACTGAAAGCACCGTCGATTCCCGAATTCGCTCGAGCGATGACTTCGCTACCCTTGAGCAAGCTAACAACGGAATTGCTATCCGATGCCTTGCTGCCAGTTTTGTACGTATTCACAACGCCACGCAGCATCCCACTATCAGTCAAACGTACAACATGAGCGGCTGCCGGCGCCGAAGCTTGACCACGAGCGGATGCGTTGATCCACTGGTGAGCCGAAGCAGCGGCCGTAATCGTCAATGGCAAAGCCAAAACGTATACGGCCAATCGAAGAACTGAAAAAAGTTCTTTCATAGCTTTCTACCTATCCACAAAGGACGTTGAAAACATGGCTGCCTAAGGCACCAAACCCAAACATCAACCGCCAAACCGACTTGGCAGTTATCGACATTCAGGATGGATATCGAGCGATCGCATTCCGTCTCGACGCGAATCGCTAGACATACCCCCAATTTGATTTCTATCTACCCCAATTGGCCCCTACTATGCTTGCAAGCGATCTTGGAATCTACCCCTCCAAATCACTTTTTTCGGCAATTTCACCACAACCGCCCGCGCCGCAAAATTCGCTCGAAGCGTGAATTCGCAAAATTCGTTCGGTTCACCTCGTAGATTAACTGGAATCATCCCTAGAGTCAATCTCCTGACCGTGAAAATAGGCAATTTGGGCACAAAAAAAATCCGGAAGTCGAAGTTGACGACTTCCACTTCCGGATCAAACATTTGTTTACCGTGGATCTTGTTCACTTGCCAATGAACTAGAACTCGGCCCCGCCCATTTGTCCTTGCGCCATTTGCCCGAGAGCAACCATCAACTTGATCAGATCCGCGTCCATGGCTCCGTGCATTGCGACTCCGTTTGGAATCATCTTTTGATGCAAAGTGATACGATCGTTTTGGGACTTGAATCCGTCGAGCACCGCTCCCAATAGCTCTTTGGCTTGCGGATTTCGCGAAGCGAACTTCAAAATCGGAATCACTCGGAAGTTGTATTGGGCCGCAGCGTCTCCACTAGAACCGGCGTTCTTCAGGACCGCTTCGAACGTTTCAGCCGGGTTTGTTCCCACCGCCATATAAGCAGCGGAACCATCTCGACCCATCATCAGCGTGATTTTCTCGCCGAACATGTCGATCGCTGCTTCGTCAACACCTTCGGGCAATGTCACAACCATTTGCTTCATCCCAACACCGCCGATTGAAGCATCGGAGACTTCGATGGCCACCTCGTTTTGAGTCTTGGCCATCCCGGCGATCTTGGCGATCATTTCGTCAAATTTTGTCGTGTTGGCCAGAGCGGCACCGGCAACGAAGTTCGCGCCTTTTTCGTCCATCATCACGGTACCACCAAAATCAACGGCACCTCCTTCGATGGTGCTGTCGAGAATAGCAAAGACATCTCGCAA